>NZ_JAGSXH010000400.1 GCF_018283645.1 Actinocrinis puniceicyclus
GTACACGTTCGTGTTCTTGCCCAGACGGTTCGGGAAGTTACGCGTCGACGTCGACATGACCGTCGCACCTTCGCGCACCTGTGCCTGGTTACCCATGCACAGCGAGCAGCCCGGCATTTCGGTACGCGCACCGGCCGTGCCGAACACGCCGTAGTGACCTTCTTCGGTCAGCTGCTTCTGGTCCATCTTGGTCGGCGGCGCCACCCACAGCTTGACCGGAATGTCGCGCTTGCCTTCCAGCAGCTTCGACGCGGCACGGAAGTGACCGATGTTGGTCATGCACGAGCCGATGAACACTTCGTCGATCTTCGCGCCAGCCACGTCGGACAGCGTCTTCACGTCGTCCGGGTCGTTCGGGCATGCGACGATCGGCTCGTGGATGTCGGCCAGGTCGATCTCGATGACGGCAGCGTATTCGGC
>NZ_JAGSXH010000401.1 GCF_018283645.1 Actinocrinis puniceicyclus
AGCTGGCGCTCATCCGCGAACAGCAGGCGCAGGGCCGGCTCGTTGCCATGACTGGTGACGGCACCAACGATGCGCCTGCCTTGGCACAGGCTGACGTGGCCGTCGCCATGAATAGCGGCACGCAGGCCGCCAAGGAGGCCGGCAACATGGTCGACCTGGATTCCAGCCCGACCAAGCTGATCCAGATTGTCGAGATCGGCAAGCAGATGCTGATGACGCGCGGCTCGCTCACCACGTTCTCGATCGCCAATGACGTGGCGAAGTATTTCGCGATCATCCCGGCCGCGTTTGCGACCACGTACCCGCAACTCGCCGCGCTGAACGTGATGCACCTGGCGACGCCCGCATCGGCCGTAATGAGCGCGGTGATCTTCAATGCGCTGATCATCGTGTTCCTGATTCCGCTGGCGCTCAAG
>NZ_JAGSXH010000402.1 GCF_018283645.1 Actinocrinis puniceicyclus
CAGTTCGACGATCTTGGCTTTGTGCGGCGTCGAGGGGTCGCCGGCCAGCAGCAACTTCACATTGTCGTCGTTGAGGTTGTTGGTGCGCTTGATGGCTTCACTGATAAAGGTTTCGACGTCGGCCGAGTGCTGGCGGATCGGGGCCAGCAAGGCTTCGGCGGCGATCTTTTCCGGGCCTTCCACGGCGATGCTGTCGCGGAAGGTCGGGCCTTTGATCTTGATCTTTTCGCCGCTGTAGCGCTTGGTCAGCACCAGGCGGTAATAGAGGGTCTGGTTGCCCTTGGCCCGGCGCGCCGACCAGGTGACCTTGCGGTTGCCGTCGATGCGGTTGACGCTCACCCCGTAGTTGTTCGAGATAAAGCTCTCATTGAGGCTGACGAAGTCGCGGCTCAAGGGCGGCACGAACATCTGGAT
>NZ_JAGSXH010000403.1 GCF_018283645.1 Actinocrinis puniceicyclus
GATGTAGGCATCCAGCATGGAGTCCGAGAACACGCCGCCCTTGGTCAGGAACGCGCGGTCCTTGTCCAGGTACTCGAGCGCCTGGTCGAGGCTGTGGCACACGGTCGGCACCAGCTTGTCTTCCTCGGGCGGCAGATGGTAGAGATCCTTCGTGGCGGCTTCGCCCGGATGGATCTTGTTTTCCACGCCGTCCAGGCCGGCCATCATCAGTGCGGAGAAGCACAGGTACGGGTTGGCAGAAGGATCGGGGAAGCGCGCCTCGATGCGGCGACCCTTCGGGTTCGCCACGTACGGGATGCGGATCGAGGCCGAGCGGTTGCGGGCCGAGTAGGCCAGCTTCACGGGGGCTTCGAAGCCGGGCACCAGGCGCTTGTAGCTGTTCGTGCCGGGGTTGGTGATGGCG
>NZ_JAGSXH010000404.1 GCF_018283645.1 Actinocrinis puniceicyclus
CGTTCCGGCTGCGTTTGCAGGGAAACCAGTTGGCTGTTATAGGTCGCCAGATCGTTTTGCGCATTCTGCAGATCGTCCAGCGTCTGGGTGACGCGCGACTCCAGCTGACGCAGGGAGAGCGTACTTAGCGTTTTGCGCGTCGCGTCGTCGTTCGGGACATCGCTCAGGTTATTGAGGCTCTCCACCGCCTGGCGCAGCTTCGCCGGCGCCTGCTCGACCTGCTGTCGCAGCTGTGCCGTCTCGCTTTTGATACGCTCGATTTTATCCAGCGTTTCCAGCGTCTGAGTCAGATCCTGCTGGACCAGTTTGTCCTGCGGAGTCAGTTCTTTTTGCTTGTTTAACGTATTGAGCTGGCTCTGCACCTCTGCCCGATCGGGGAGATCCGCGGCGCGGCCCTGGAC
>NZ_JAGSXH010000405.1 GCF_018283645.1 Actinocrinis puniceicyclus
ACCTATGACCGTGGTCGCCCGGGCCTGGCCTGGCGGCCGCTGCAGGACACCACCAATGACCCGACCATCGCGCAGCGCCGCACTCTGCCTTACCGCAACTATCAGATGAGCGAGGACTACTACTCCGGCGGCCAGATGCTGTGGCTGGAAGTGGAGGGCAAGCTGCGCGAACTGAGCGGCAACCGGCGTAGCCTGGATGACTTCGCACGTGCGTTCTTCGGCGTCGGCAACGGCGACTGGGACGTCAACCCGTACACCTTCAACGACGTGGTCGCGACCTTGAACGGCATCGCGCCGTATGACTGGGCGACGTTCCTGCGCGGGCGCCTGGACGGCCACGGCTCGTTGACCGGCGGCCTGGAACTGGCGGGCTGGAAGCTGGTCTACCGCGATACGC
>NZ_JAGSXH010000406.1 GCF_018283645.1 Actinocrinis puniceicyclus
GCTCTAACAAGTCCTCCTCAAGATTGAAGACATCGTAAACCTGCACTAACCGCAAACTTGACAGGCTTGTCAACTGCAAATTATGAGTCAACTCCTTACGAAGAGCCTCCGCCTTGATCTGAAATGCTGCCTTCTTCTCAACAAAAATCCGCTTTGCCATATCTTCCAATCCTTATTTCACTTCCTGTAATTTTGCCAATACGCCCTCGTAAACCTCGGTCAATTCCCCGAGCCCCCGACGAAAAACATCCTTGTCGAGATGGTTGCCATCCGCATCCCACAAACGACAATTATCAGGAGAAAACTCATCCGCCAATAAAATTTGCCCAGAAGAGTCAATCCCAAATTCTAGTTTGAAGTCCACCAAAGTCAGCCCAATCTGAGCAAACAAGTCCTT
>NZ_JAGSXH010000407.1 GCF_018283645.1 Actinocrinis puniceicyclus
CTCTATCCTTTCGTATCCGATATGTCAAGCCAAGCACACCCGACTCCATTATTTGAGTGTCTACTAATTCAAGGTGCTCTTCTATCCCTTCAAAAAATCGTAGGCCATTCCTAACTCTATATTAGAGTGTAACATATTTACAAGACAATACTCAATGATAAGGTTGATCTTAGAAAGAGAATAAAAAAAAGAAAGACCAAAACTAGTCCTTCTCTTCGTTCTCATCATCAAGTGGTGTGATGAGAATTTTCAATTTTGTTACACGGCCATTTTTCACTTTGTCATTGACCATCACAATGTGGAAACCATTGTTATCTAATTCGTAGGCTTCTTTTTCATCCTGACTTGGAATGGTTCCAAGCCCTGTCAAGTAAAATCCTGCAATGGTATCAACA
>NZ_JAGSXH010000408.1 GCF_018283645.1 Actinocrinis puniceicyclus
CAGCTTGCGGTGGTTTGAGGCCTGCTCCTGCAAGCCGACCCCGGAGGACCTACCTCCATCTCCCATGTAGCATCGCTCCAGCACGCACGCTCTACATCCGCGCACCGCCTTCACGTTCGTGGCACACAGGCTTCGAGGAATTCTTCGAGTTCTGCTTCAGCGCCGCTTCCAGCTCCGCGATCCGTGCCGTCAGCAACGTGATCTGCTCCTGCTGCGCGACCACCAGCGCCGCCAACTCCTCATACGAGGGCTTCGGCGCAACGGGCATATTGAGCCGTGTCTCTTCGCTGGCTTGGTCGTTGGTTGAGCTGTGAGACTTGAGAACGTGGACGCCCGGCGCATTCCGCCGCAGGCGCAAGAGGATCTTCGCCGTCGGGTGGTGTCCGCGGTGGAG
>NZ_JAGSXH010000409.1 GCF_018283645.1 Actinocrinis puniceicyclus
GAATACGGCGTGGGCGTGCGCAAGGACGACACCGCCCTGCAGGGCCGCCTCGACAAGGCGCTCGCCGACATGAAGCAGGACGGCGCCGCGGCCACGATCGCGACGCAGTGGTTCGGCAAGAACATCATCAAATAACTGGCGCGCATCCCCCTGAGCGGCTTCGCCGCTTCCCCCTTCTCTCGCATCGCTGCGCGATGCGGGAAGGGGGACGCAGCCGGCGCTGCGGGGCGGCCCTTGCGCGGCTGCCGCTGGCCCTTGGCCGCGCCAGTGCCTGGGCCTTTGACCTTGCTGGCTGCCGCCGTTTAGCCATGGATTCTCGTAGCTCGTAGATGGATTACGTTCTTTCACTTCTGGGGCCGCTGGCGCAGGGCGCGACGGTCACGCTGAAGCTC
>NZ_JAGSXH010000040.1 GCF_018283645.1 Actinocrinis puniceicyclus
CAGCGACCGCGAGATGCGACTGCTGAAGGAGCGGCACGTCAGACCACACGAGTTCCACGGCGAGTGGAACTACGACCTGATTGCGACCGAACCGCCCGAATGAGCGTGTCGTTCATTTCCAGGCCCTTAGCTCGACACCAGCCACCTGGCCCGAGGTCGCGAAGTATCGCCTAGGCGTCGCAGGACGTTGTGGTGGACGCTGTCACGATCTCGTCATCCACACGCCGTCCCGCGGCGTGATCGCCTCGATGCCCGAAGGCGCCAGCGTCGCGTTGAAGATCGCCTGCCAGGTGCCGTCCTTCTCGGCGGCCACCAGAATGTCGTCGATCTTGCGGCGCAACAGGTCGTCCCCGTACGGCAGCCCGATGCCGTAAAGCTGAGTGTCCCCGGCCTGGGGGACCGCGATCAGGCGCAGGTGCGCGGGATCCTGCAACGCGTACCCGGCCAGGACGGCGAGGTCGGTGTACACGCCACTCACGCTGTGGTCCTTGAGCGCCGCGACGCACTCGGAGAACGAACCGCGCGACACCGGCTGGGCGCGGGTGAGCGACGCGAGCGGAGTGAACGAGGTCGATCCCGAGGTCGAGCACACGGTGTCGCCCGCGGTGAACGAGGTCACGCCGGTCACGCCGCTCTCGTCGGAGCGCACCAGCAGTCCCTCGTCGGTCTGGAAATACGGCCCGGCGAAGGAGACGTTCTGGGCCCGGTCCGGGCTGTACGAGTACGAGGCCACCACGAGGTCGACCGAGCCGTTCTGCAGGGCGTTCTCGCGGTTAGCGGAGGTGATCGGCACGAACTGGATGCGTGCGCGGCCGAACCCGAGCCTGGCCGCCACCAGTTGCGCGATCTCGACGTCGAAGCCGGTGTAGGTCTTCGTGCTCTCGTCGTAGTAGCCGAGCCCGGGCTGGTCGTTCTTGACGCCGATGACGATGCGGCCACGGCCCTGGTCCCGCTGAGCCATCCGCTGGAAGGTGGGCGAGTTGTCCAGCCGGACCCCGGCGGCCACGGGAAAGTCGCCGGTGGCCGCGATCGGCGAGATGGTGACGCAGCCCGTGGTCGTGCCCGCCGTGACCGCCATGGCGAGCAGGAGTCCCAGCCATCCCCGTCGTCGCACGTGTACGCCCCTCATGCCGCTGCCGCCCCGAATGCTCTTCCCGGTTCGGAAAGGTAGCGCGTGTCAGCCTTATTCGTCACGGCGGGCAATAACGGTCGGGTAACGGAGCCGCGGCGGCCTTCCGATCTCGCGGCGTGCCGCCCGCCCCACGCCCAGCGGGCCGCCGCGGCAGGTTCGGGGCGCCGGCCGCGCGACTCGACGTGGCAAAATTGCTCAGTGGCCGTCGCGCGCAGGGCTGGCGGCCGTGGCCCGCACGGGCCGCCGCGTCGCGGCGAAGCGGATGAGAGTGGTACGGCTGGAATGTCCTCCTCCAGGAAGTACGAGATCGTCACGTACGGCTGCCAGATGAACGTGCACGACTCCGAGCGGCTCTCCGGCCTGCTGGAGAGCGCCGGCTACGAGCGTGCCGAGCAGGGCGAGTCGGCCGATGTGGTGGTCTTCAACACCTGCGCCGTGCGTGAGAACGCGGACAACCGGCTGTACGGCAACCTCGGGCACCTCGCCTCGGTAAAGGCACAGCGGCCCGGCATGCAGATCGCGGTCGGCGGCTGTCTCGCGCAGAAGGACCGCGGTGAGGTGATCCGCCGCGCACCCTACGTCGACGTGGTGTTCGGCACGCATAACCTCGCGGCCCTGCCCGTGTTGCTTGAGCGTGCCCGCGTGCGGCAGGAGGCGCAGGTGGAGATCGCCGAGGCGCTGGAGGTCTTCCCCTCCACGCTGCCCTCTCGGCGTGAGTCCGCCTACGCGGCCTGGGTCTCGATCTCCGTCGGCTGTAACAACAAATGCACCTTCTGCATCGTGCCGTCCCTGCGCGGCACCGAGCGGGACCGGCGACCGGGCGAGATCCTGGCCGAGATCGAGGCGCTGGTCGCCGAGGGAGTCGTGGAGATCACGCTGCTCGGGCAGAACGTCAACTCGTACGGAGTCGGGCTCGGCTCCGTCGACGGCGGGCCTGGTGCGGACAGCGAGGCGTTCTCCGGGCTGCTGCGGGCCTGCGGGCGGATCGAGGGACTGGAGCGGGTCCGCTTCACCTCCCCTCATCCGCGCGACTTCACGGATGACGTGATAGCGGCCATGGCGCAGACGCCGAACGTGATGCCCTCGCTACACATGCCGCTTCAATCAGGCTCGGATGCCGTGCTGCGCGCCATGCGCCGTTCGTATCGCCAGGAGCGCTACCTGGGGATCATCGAGCGCGTGCGTAAGGCGATCCCGCACGCCGCCATCACGACGGACGTCATCGTCGGCTTCCCCGGCGAAACCGAGGCCGACTTCGAACAGACGTTGCACGTCGTGCGCGAGTCCCGGTTCGCCTCGGCGTTCACGTTCCAGTACTCGAAGCGCCCCGGCACTCCGGCCGCCGAGATGGACGGCCAAGTGCCCAAGCAGGTCGTGCAGGAGCGCTACGAGCGCCTTGTCGCATTGCAGGAGGAGATCTCCTGGGCGGAGAACCGCAAGCTGGTCGGCACGGAGGTCGAGCTGCTGGTCGCGGAGGGCGAGGGACGCAAGGACGGCGCGACGCACCGGATGTCCGGTCGCGCCCGCGACAATCGGCTCGTGCACTTCGCCGTCGGGGACGCCACGGCGGACGGGACGAGAGAAGAGCAGCGTCCCCGGCCCGGTGACCTGGTCACGACGCGGATCACCTACGCCGCGCCACACCACCTCGTCGCGGACGGTGATGAAAACGGGAGTGCGGTACGCACGCTGCGACGTCTGCGCTCCGGAGATGCGTGGGAGGCGCGTCACGCGGCTGCAAACGCCAAGCCGGTCGTGTCGCTCGGGATGCCAGGCGTGGGCTCACCCGCGCCGCTTTCGCCGGCTCCGGTCTGCGGCTGAGCGCGGAACGGTTCGAGAATGCTCGTCGCGGCCGCAGTATGCCCGCAGACACCGTTGCTCGTCCCGCAGATCGCGGGCAATGCCGCTGGGGAACTGGCGGACGTGCGCAGCGCCGCGCTCGACGCGGTAGCCCGGCTGTGCGGCGAGCGAACGGATTTGCTGATCGTGCTCGCGCCAACCGAGGGCTCGGGCGCCCGAAGGACCGGGCTGACCGGCTCGTTGCGCCGTTTCGGCGTCGACTACAGCGTCGGAGGGCACGACGGAGCCACGGAACCCTGCTGCGGTCTGCTGATCGGCCGCTGGATGCTTGAGCGAACCTTCCCGGCCGCGGTGCCCGCGCACGAGGGGTGGGAAGTGGGCGAGCAGACCGAGCCGGGAGAGTGCGCTCGGCTCGGCCGGATGCTGGGCGAGCGGGCCGCACGGGTGGCGCTGCTCATCATGGGAGACGGCTCGGCCCGGCGCACGCCCAAGGCTCCGGGCTACTTCGACGAGCGCGCCGAACCCTTCGACGACGCGGTCGCCCGCGCGCTGGCCGACGCGGACGCGGCGGCGCTCGCGGCCGTGGACCCGACTGCCGCGCGCACGCTGATGGTGGCGGGCCGGGCGCCCTGGCAGGCACTGGCCGGGGCGGCCATGGCCGCTTCCAGCCGCGCGTGGCATGGCGAACTGCTCTCCTACCGAGCGCCTTACGGCGTCGGTTACTTCACGGCGCTGTGGACCGGTGCGGAACCGGATGCCACTGCGCGCGACGCCGCTCGCTGACTGCTCGGCTTCGGCCCTTTCGCTCGTCGCCCCGCGTGAGCCTGTAAAGATGATGCCTGCGCGATCCTCAGGCTGGGCCCCGGGGTGGCGCTGTGTCCGGAAGCCCGAAGAACTGGCCACGGTCGGATCGATTGGTCGCCGCCCGCCCGGGGGACAGCGCGTGAGAGAGCGCGCGAGAGCTGCGAGGATGGACCCTGTGACAGGGCCAGTGACGCAGCAGGCGCCGTCGCGGTCGACCGCGACGGTCTATGAGGGTGAGGCGCTGCCCGACCGGCTGAGAACCGAGACCGGCGGGGCAGCCGAATCCTCCGCGGCGCACGGCAGGCCGGCGGTCATCGCCGTGCTGGGTCCGACCGCAGTCGGCAAGTCGGACCTGGCTGTGGCGCTCGCCAGGGCGGTCGGCGGTGAAATCGTCAACGCGGACTCGATGCAGCTCTACCGCGGTATGGACATCGGTACCGCGAAGCTCACCGAAGCCGAGCGGCAGGGCGTACCGCACCATCTGCTGGATATCTGGCAGGTGACTGAACGCGCCGCCGTCGCCGAGTACCAGCGCTTGGCGCGCGTGACCCTCGACCGGCTGCTGGCCGAGGGAAAACCGGCGATCCTGGTCGGTGGATCCGGTCTCTACGTCCACGCCACGCTCGACGACTTCGAGTTCCCCGGGACGGATCCGGAACTGCGCGCCGAACTCGAGGCGCAACTCGCGGAACTCGGTGCCGGCGCAATGCACGCCCGACTGGCCGCGGCCGACCCGGGGGCCGCGGCCGCGATTCTGCCGTCCAACGGCCGCCGCATCGTGCGGGCGCTTGAGGTGATCGAGCTGACGGGCGGCCGGTTCACCGCCACCTTGCCGGGCCACAGCCCGCATTACCCGCACACACTGCGCCTCGGCCTTACCGCAGACCGCGCTGTCTTGGACGAGCGCATTACGCGCCGCGTGGACGTCATGTGGGAACGTGGACTGGTCGATGAGGTCCGTGTGCTGGAACGGATCGGCCTGCGCGAAGGCGCCACCGCGAGCCGGGCGCTCGGATACAAGCAGGTGCTCGCGTTCCTCGCCGGAGAGTGCTCGGAGCAGGAAGCACGGGAACTGACGGTGAAGGAGACCAAGCGCTTCGCCCGGCGCCAGGAATCGTGGTTCCGCCGCGACCCGCACGTGCACTGGCTCGACCAAGGGGTCGCAGGACTTTACCAAGCCGCGCTGGAACTCGTGCGCGGTTGACCGAGACCCCCCGACTGCGGCCCAGACGGCGCTGACCGCAGCTCCGACTGAGGTTCTGACTGCGCGTCAGCCTGGTTCAGGAGCCGAAAACGCGCCGGGTGTACGCATTGGCGAATACGCGCTGCGGGTCCGCCTTATCGCGTACGGCGAGGAAATCGTCGAAACGTGGATACGCCGTAGCGAAGTAGTCCCTGTCACGCGTGTGCAGCTTGCCCCAATGCGGGCGTCCGTCGTACGCGACCATGATGGACTCGGCGTTCTCGAAGTACTCGGTCGGACTCACGCCGTTGGGCATGTGGAACGCCAGATAGGCGGTGTCGCGGCCGTACGCGGTCGAGAGCCACAGCTTGTCGGCCGGTGCCGTGCGGACCTCGATCGGGATGCTGATGCGCAGGCCGGCGTCCTGAAGCATTCGCCGCACCTCACGCAGCGCTGGAACGGTTGCCGCCCGCGGCAGTGCGTATTCCATCTCAAGGAACTTGAAGCGCCGCGGCGAAGTGAACACCTTGTCCGACCGGTCTGTATAGCTGCGCGCCGACAGGGCCCTTGCCGCGAGTTTGTTGATGGCGGGAACGGCGCGCGGCGCGCTGCGGCCCGCCTTGAGCAGTCCCGAGTAGAACGTGTTGGACAGGAACTCGTCCTCGAACCACGTGCGTCCGCGCGAGAGCGGGGCCGCCGGTCCGGCCGTGCGGTTGTTCCGCTTGAGCATGGTGGTGTCGGTGTGCGGGAACCACCAGAACTCGAAATGCTCGTTGTCCTGCCACAGCTGATCGAAGGAATCGAGCACCGCGTCGAGCCGCATCGGTTCCTCCTGCGCGGCCAGCAGGAAGGCCGGCTCGGTGCGGAAGGTGACCGAGGTGATCACGCCGATGGCGCCGAGCCCGATGCGCGCCGCCTCGAACAGTTCGGGGCGCTCGGTCGCCGAGCAGCTCACCGTCGACCCGTCGGCGAGCACCAGTTCCAGCGCCGCGACCTGCGCGGCGATGGACGCGCTCGCTTTTCCGGTCCCGTGCGTGCCGGTGCCGATCGCCCCGGAGACGGTCTGCTCCTGGATGTCGCCCATGTTGGTCAGCGCCAGGCCCTGTTCGGCCAGCAGTTCGTTGAAGCGCCACAAGGGCATGCCCGCCTCGACGGTGACAAGCCCGGACGCCTTGTCCGCCGACCGCAGGCGCGCCAGGTGCTCGAGACGAACCAGTACCCCGTCGGTCACCGCGACCGGGGTGAAGGAATGGCCGGTGCCGACCGGTTTGACGGCCAGTCCCTGGCCGGCGGCCTCCCGCACGACCTGCGCGACCTCGGCGGTGCTTCCCGGCGTGGCTATGCGCCGCACCCGGGATTTCTGGTTGCCGGCCCAGTTGGTCCACGTGCGGGTCGGCGCGGCGCTCGCCTCAGTGCTCACAGCCCAGTTCGCCCATCTCTTCAGGTCGGCGCGGTGCCGAGCGCGGGCCGTCCCGCGCGGGGCTCTCGCGCGTAGCCAACGCGACATGCGCCCGGGCGTCAAGAGCCGTCAAGCGCGTACGGCCGGTTTCGCAGGCTCCGGCCGCGGCCTGCGGCAGCAGGCGTGCGAGGATGGCTTCATGTCTTTGGCCAGCCCGTACGACGCTCTGCTGCTGCTGTCCTTCGGCGGACCGGAGGGACCGGAAGACGTGGTGCCGTTCCTGGAGAACGTCACCCGAGGTCGCGCAATCCCCAAAGAGCGCCTGGTCGAGGTCGGCGCGCACTACTTCCATTTCGGCGGCGTCAGTCCGATCAACGGGCAGAACCGGGCCCTGATCGCCGCGCTCGAACGCGACTTCGCCGGGCAAGGACTGGATCTGCCGATCTACTGGGGCAACCGGAACTGGGACCCATACGTCGCGGACACGCTCGCTCAGATGGCGGCCGACGGAGTACGCCGCGCCGTGGTCTTCGTCACTTCGGCCTATTCGTCGTACTCCGGTTGCCGCCAGTACCGCGAAGATCTGGCCGCGGCGATGGAGTCGGGCGGCGCGGGGAGCGCGGGGCTGTCTCTCGATCGCATCCGCGCCTACTACGACCACCCGGGTTTCGTCGAGCCCATGATCCGCTCGACGGTCGATGCGCTGGGCGCGCTCGACGCGTCTGTGCGCGATGCCGCCGAGCTTGTGTTCGTTACGCACTCGCTGCCGCTTGTCCTGGCGGAGTCGAGCCTTTACGTCGAACAGCACCGCACAGTCGCGCATCTGGTGGCTCAGGGTGTGGAGCTGGCCACCGGGGTCAGCGGCCGGGTGAGCACGTTGACGTACTGCAGCCGCAGCGGACCGCCGAGCCAGCCCTGGCTGGAACCGGACATCGGCGACCACCTGTGCGAGCGCTCGGCTCAGGGCCCCGCCGCGGCCGTCGCGGTCCCGATCGGCTTCGTCTCGGACCACATGGAGGTGGTCTACGACCTGGATACCGAGGCGGCCGAGACGGCGGCCAAGCTCGCCCTGCCCTTCGCCCGTGCGGCCACCGTGGGCACTGATCCGCAATTTGTCGCCGCGATCCGTGACCTCGTGCTCGAACGAGCGGCGCGGGCGCGCGGCGAACAGCCCAGGCCCAAGGCCCTCGGGTCGCTGGGCGTGATGCCGGACGTGTGCCGAGCCGGATGCTGCGCCAACCCGAGGGCGCACCGCCCGGCGTTGTGCGGCTCAGACTGATGGCGCAGCGGGACGCACCGATGGCGGGTGTCAGCGGCGGCACGGCATTGGACCCATGGCGGTTGCTGGATCTGGCCCGTGCGGCGGCGACGCAGGCCGCTCGGCTCGCGGTCGAGCGGCGGCCGGCGGACCTCGGCGTCGCGGAGACCAAATCCAGTCCGACCGACGTGGTGACCGAGATGGACACCGCGGCCGAATCGCTCATCCGGGAGCTGATCCTCGGACAGCGGCCCGATGACGCTTTCCTCGGTGAGGAAGGCGGCGCCGAATCAGGGCGCAGCGCGGTGCGTTGGGTCATCGACCCGATCGACGGCACGGTGAACTACCTTTACGACTTACCGCACTGGGCCGTCTCCGTGGGCGTGGAGGTGGATGGGATCACAGTCGCAGGCGTCGTAGCCGCTCCCCGTCTCGGTGAGCTGTACACGGCGGTGCGGGGCGCCGGGGCCTGGTGCAACGATGAGAAGCTTCGCGTCAGACCGACCACCGAGCTTGGTTCCGCTCTGATAGCCACCGGTTTCGGTTATCGTGCCGAGCGTCGGCGACGCCAAGGCGCGATCGCCGGTGCGCTGCTGCCGCGGGTACGTGACATCCGGCGAGCCGGTTCGGCGGCGTTGGACCTGTGCGCGGTCGCAGCGGGCCGGGTGGACGGCTACTACGAGCGGGGAACACACCACTGGGATCGCTGTGCCGGGGCTCTGATCGCCACGGAGGCGGGCGCGATCGTCGGGGGCTTCGAGGGTGCCCCCGCGAGCGAGCAGATGGCTCTGGCGGCTCCTCCAGGGACCTTCGAGGCGCTCCACGAAGCATTGAGGGAGCTCGGCGCCGACGCAGTCGATTACTGACGTCCGATGACCCAGTGATTCGCTATCTAACACCGCATGACGCTGCGCAGTCGCGGCGGGTATCCCGCGCGAATGCTAAGCGCCCCACACCGCGCAGGGCGTGGGGCGCTTGTTCGGAGTCTCGTGGTTCAGCTCGGGAGATGATCAGGCGGCGGTGGTAGACGGCGCGACATCTACGCCGTGCTCGGCCGCGATCCGCAGCAGGGAGTCGAGCTCGCCCTGCTCAACTTGGACCGCATACGGGTCCTTTGCGTACACAGCACGGCGCAGGGCCGTCTCCGTGTCGTAGATGCGCTGACGCAGACGAATGGAGAACTCTCCCATTGGTTCGCTCCTTGCGCGGGGAGGGGCGGACAGGCGTTCCGGTGAGGGTCCGGGCTGCCGCCAAAGCCGTAGACGTCGGGGCCGGATCGGCCGCGGGTGTAGGGAGTCGCCTTCCTGATGTTCGTACCGGGAATGGATCTAGCTCGTAGGTCGTGCCGCACTCACCAAGTGCCCACGCCGCCGTACCGGCAGGTTGAGCCATCTGGGTCAAGCTTCCCGAACCGGCTGACCGCCAAACCATCCGTTGGGACGCCGTCCTTTCTTGACCCTCCCTTTACGCGGCGCGCGGCAGGCTGTTCTCTTCGAGCGAGCCTCGACCGATGAATATCGGTCGGGCGTGAAGCCACGGTGAAGCGGAGGCGTACGGAACATGCGGGTCTTGGTCGCCGAGGATGAGCAGTTGCTGGCCGACGCGATCGCCACCGGACTGCGCCGTGAGGCGATGGCCGTAGACGTGGTCTACGACGGCGAATCGGCCTGGGAACGCGCCAGCGTGAACGACTACGACGTCGTGGTACTGGATCGCGATCTGCCCGCCCTGTCCGGTGACGAGGTCTGCCGTCTGGTCGTCTCCTCCGGCTGCGCCACCCGGGTGATCATGCTGACCGCTGCCGCGGACGTCACCGACCGGGTCGCCGGCCTCTCTCTCGGAGCGGACGACTACCTCGGAAAGCCGTTCTCCTTCGTCGAACTGGTGGCACGGGTGCGCGCGCTCGGCCGCCGGGCCGTCGTGCCGGTCCCGCCGGTACTGGAACGCGCGGGGTTGCGGCTCGACCCGGCGCGCCGCGAAGTCACTCGCGACGGTGCGCCGGTCACTCTCTCACCGAAAGAGTTCGCCGTCCTGGAAGTCCTCATGCGAGCGGACGGCACGGCGGTGACCGCCGAACGGCTGCTGGAGAAGGCATGGGACGAGAACGCAGACCCGTTCACGAACGTCGTGCGAGTCACGGTCATGACGCTGCGTAAGCGCCTGGGTGATCCGCCAGTGGTGTTGACCGTGCCTGGTGCCGGTTACCGCATCGCGTGAGCGGCGAATCATGACCGGTGATCCGAACTCGAATACGCAGAACGTGAATTTGCGACGGGGTGACGCTCCGGACGGCAGCGGCCCAGGAGCCACGAACCCCGCCGGGGTAAGACCGCCTGACCCGCTCGCGCAGACCGTCGTTCCGCTCACCGCCTCGGGCCACTACACGACGGCCACCGAGGCGACGCCACCCTTCGGCCGCCGCGCGGGGCGTGCGGCCGCCCCGCGCGGCCTGACCGTGCGCGCGAAACTCGCCCTGATCTACGGGGCGTTGTTCGTCGGCGCCGGCATAGTCCTGATCACGCTGATCTACCTTCTGGTGCTCTGGCGGCTGAACCACCCGCGGGCGAACCTGCCGTCCTGGTGCACGTTGACGGCGGCGGACCGCGCCGCCGGGATCCGGCTGACCGGCGCTCAGAGCGCGTTGTGCAATCGGCTGGAGCGCTCCGACACACTGCGCGGCATCCTGGTCTCCTCGCTGCTCGGTCTCGCGGTCACGAGCGTCGCGGCCTTCGGCGTCGGCTACTGGGTCGCCGGGCGTGTGCTGCGCCCGTTGAGCCGGGTCACCGCCGCCGCCCGGCGCATCGCGCACCGGCCCGACGCGGCCGCGCGCACCAGGATCTCGCTCGACGGACCCAGCGACGAGCTGCGGGAGCTGGCCGACACCTTCGACGAGATGCTTGACCGGCTCGACCTCGCCTTCCAAAGCCAGCGGCGGTTCACCGGCAACGTCTCGCACGAGTTGCGCACGCCGCTGGCGATCAACCGCACGCTCCTGGAGGTGGCGCTCGCCGATCCCGACGTGCCTAAGCCGACCGAGCAACTGGCCAAGGCGCTGCTCACTACGAACGAGCGCTCCGAGCGCATGATCGAGGGACTGCTCGCGCTTGCCCGAGCCGACAATGCGCTCGTCAATCCGTCCCCGGTCGATCTCGCCGCGGTTGCCCGCCGTGCCGCCGCTCAGTGCGAGGCTGAAGCCGCCGAGCGCGCCGTCACGGTACGTACCGATCTCGGGCCTGCTGCCTCGTTCGGCGACGCGGCCCTACTCGAGCGCGTGGCGACGAACCTGATTCAGAACGGGCTGCGGTACAACATGCCCGGTGGGTGGGTCGACGTGGTCACCTACGACCAGAGAACCCACGGCCTGCTGGTGGTGGCCAACAGCGGACCCGTCGTGCCCGAGGCTGCCGCTGAGAGCCTCTTCGAGCCCTTCCGGCGGCTCAAGCGCGGCGCGGGAGGGTCGCCGGACCCGGCAGACCGCGGCGCCGGCCTCGGCCTCTCCATCGTCCGCGCGATCGTCTCAGCGCACCGCGGCCGCATCGCGGTCCAGCCGCGCTCCGAAGGCGGCCTCATCGTGCGGGTCTGGATCCCTGCCGTCGACTATGACCGGTGACGGGCCAGGTCCCGCGAAGCGGTCACCCGAACGGCCCCCCCGGCGCGCCGCTGTCCGGGCTCCGTGCTGCTAGTGTCCCGCGCCGGAAATCCGCCGTGAAAATCGGCCCCCGCATCCCGCCTGGCCGCGTTGCCGAAACACCCACAGACGACCCACTGCGTTGATTGAGCACCGCGAGGGTAATCAAAGAACTCGGACGACAGAGTGGCCTAGCCGATCCGCCTCAACTCTTGAGCGTAAGACGCGCCGTTCGCGACGTATCGCGCCACCGCGTCGTCGAAGGCGCCCGGAGGCACGGCATCTGTGCGGATCTTCGCCGGCACGCCGAGGGCCATCGCGCCGGTGGGCACCTCGGTACCGGGGGACACGACGGCACCCGCGCCTACGAGTGCGCCGCTGCGGATGACTGCGCGGTGCAGCACGATCGACCCGGAGCCGATCAGGCAGCGATCCTCGACCACACACCCCTCCAAATGGGCGATGTGACCGATAACACATTCGGAGCCGATTACTGTCGCGAGCTCATCCGTCGCGTGCAGGACCGCACCGTCCTGAACAGATGTGCGCTCGCCGACCGTGATGGACCCGTAGTCGCCGCGCAGTACCGCCCCCGGCCACACCGTGCTCTCTGCACCCACGCTGACCTGCCCGATCACGACAGCATCCGGATGGATGTATGCCTTAGGATGCAGCGTCGGGACGTGGTCGCCCAAGGCGTAAATCGGCATGGGGCAAACCTTCCATGACTGGGTAGGGGTGCGTGACCGGAGGTCGGCCCATCCTGCCAGATCACCCTTTCGGCGGACGCGGGAGGGTGTCGGTTGCGTAACACCCCTTGAAGTAAGGCAAAATCTCCGCCTCGGATCGGGCACAAGTCCGGCTCCCGAAACGTTACGTGCCCAGAACCAGAGAACCGCCTGAAGGGGGAGAGGGAGAAATGGCCACCGATTACGACACGCCACGCAAGACCGACGACGAGCTCAGCGAGGACTCGCTGGAGGAGTTGAAGGCCCGCCGCGTCGACAAGACCGCGGCCGTCGTGGATCTGGACGAGGGCGATGCCGAGTCGCTGGAACTGCCCGGCGCCGACCTGTCCAACGAGGAGCTCAGCGTCCGGGTGCTGCCACGCCAGGCCGACGAGTTCACCTGCGCCAAGTGCTTTCTGGTGCACCACCAGTCGCAGTTGGCGTACGAGCGCAACGGGCAGAGCATCTGCCACGACTGCGCCTGATCGGGGTTGGGAGGGGACGAGATCCCCTCGCAACCGGTGCCCGTCAGCCGGCGGGTACCCGAGGTCGTTCGGGCAGCCGGCGGTGGTCAGCGCTGGAGCGCGTTGACCGCCGCTGCGAGCTGCTTGGGCCGGCGGCTGGACAGGTAAAGATACGGGGTCGGGTCTGTCGGGTCGGCGACCTCCACACGCACAGCGGTCGGTATGTAGCTGCGCAGCAACAGGAAGGCCCGCGGATCCGCCTCGTACGTCCGCAGCGCACGCGAGCGCTCCGGGTCGAGCGCGTCCGCCCCGCCCAGCGCGGAGGCGGGCAGGACGGCGGATCCGGCCGCGAGAGTACCGTCCGCACGGATCTCGATGACCGGCCTGCCGTATGCGAGCACCGCCGCGCCGCTCAGCGCGGTCCCGGCGACCAGCGCGGCCAATGACCACCACGGGCTGATGACCAGCATGATGATCGCCAGACTCAGTCCGAACAGCAGTCCGATGAACCAGTACGACAGCGGCGCGCGCAACTGTTCCCGATAGAGCAGACCCCTGTCGCTCAACGCGGCGTTCACCGCTTCGGCAGTCCGCTCGCGGCTGCCCGTCGATTCCCCGGCGCTCGTCATAGCGCCTAGCGTCACACATGACCCGAGCGCTGCCTAAGCCGCCCCCGTCGGCCGAAGGCGCGAATTCGGCCGGCTGTAATGTCTGGGGCGTGAGCACACCCCACGTGACCCGGCAGAGCGCGCGGGACTCCGCACCCCCGGCCGAGAGCGTGCCGGTCCAAGGCGCAGCGGCCGCTGCCGCGCCCACGGTCGCACCGACCACGCCACCGCCCGACGCCACACCTGCGCAACGACACCCGGAGGCACCCGCCCCGGGCATCGAACTCGGACAGCACTACCCGATGTGCTTCGCCTGCGGTGATGAACAGGCCAACGGCCTGCATCTGCGGGTGTTCGCCGCCGAGGGCGTCGCCGTCACCGCTCAGTTCGAGGTCGCAGCGGCGCACCAAGGCGCCCCCGGTCTGATCCACGGCGGCCTGCTCACGCTCGCTTTCGACGAGGTGATGGGCTCGCTGCAGTGGATGATGCGCATTCCGGCGGTCACCGGGCGGTTGGAGACCGACTTCCTGAGGCCGATCCCGCTGGGCCGCACGGTGCACTTCGCCGCGCGCTGCCGCGGCGTACACGGCCGCAAGCTCTACCACTGCGCCGAGGGCCGGCTCGACGGCCCGGACGGCGAGCCGGTGGCCCGCGCCAGCGCGCTGTTCGTCGAGGTGCGGCTCGACCACTTCGCCAAGCACGGCCGCGCCGAAGAAGTCCAAGCGGTGCTCGACAATCCCGGCGATCACCGGACTCTGCGCGCCTTCGAGGTGAATCCGTGACGGAACACCTGGAAGAGTTGGAGCGCTCTGCGGCGGCCGGACCCGGTCCGTCGGCGAGCCAGGGCATCGACGGCACGGTGGACGTGCTGGTCACCCGGCTCGACGAGGGGCTGCCCCTGCCCAGCTACGCCCATCCCGGTGACGCGGGCGCGGATTTGCGCACGACGGTGGACGCGGTCGTGGAGCCGGGAGAGCGCGTCGTGCTGCCCACCGGTCTGGCCCTGGCACTGCCGGAGGGCTATGCGGCGTTCGTGCATCCACGCTCCGGTCTCGCCGCGCGTTACGGAGTGGCCTTGGTCAACTCCCCTGGAACGGTGGACGCGGGGTACCGTGGCGAGGTCAAGGTGATCGTGGTCAATCTGGATAAGAATGCCCCTGTGGTATTCCACCGGGGAGACCGGATCGCCCAACTCGTGGTGCAACGGGTCGAACGTGCCCGTTTCCGCGAGGTCGTGCGGCTGCCGCAGGCGGCGCGCGGCACGGGCGGATTCGGCTCCACCGGCCGATAGGCGCGGCGCCGCGATCAGAGTCGGACGCGGACAGCCGCGGACAGTGGTTACAGGATGGGGAGACGAGACGATGTTCCGACGGCGAGGGCGCGACGCGGGTCAGGAGCCGGAGGACGGCTTCGACGAGTCGGCCGACGACGTCTACGAGGACGCGCAGAGCGCAGCGCGGCCGACCCCGGAGCCGGGTTCCGGCCGGGAGAACGGCCCGTGGGACGCGGCGGAGCTCGACGACCCCCAGGAAGGCCGGATCGACTTCGGCGGCCTGCTGATCCCGGCGGCCGGCAACATTCGGGTCGAGATGACCGAACAGGGCCAGCTGGTGGCCATCCGCGTCGAGCTCGGGCAGAGCGCTTTGCAGGTCAACGCCTTCGCGGCGCCGCGCAGCGAGGGTATCTGGGCGGAGGTGTGCGACGAGATCGCGGTCGAGATCACGAAGCAGGGCGGCATCGTGGACCGCGGCGTCGGCCAACTCGGCCCCGAACTGCGGGCGCGGGTGCCGGTGCGGCTGCCCGACGGCAACCAGGGCATGCAGGTCATGCGTTTTCTCGGTGCCGACGGTCCGCGCTGGTTCCTGCGCGGCGTGGTCTACGGGCTCGGCGCCGTGCAACCCGAGGCAGCCGCGGCGGTAGACCGGGTGTTCCGGGAGATCGTGGTCGTACGCGGCACCGAGGCGATGGCTCCGCGTGACCCGATCCCGATGGAGATGCCCAAGAACGCCCAGCCGGCCGAGCAGCCACCCGCTGAGGAGGCTTCTCCGTACAGCGGCGGGCTCAATCCGTTCGAACGCGGCCCGGAGATCACCGAGGTGCGGTAACTGCTGGTCCGAACGCGCCTACGCGGCGGCGAGTCGACCGGAGGGGCTTGCGAAATCGCATGGGGAACACCCCTGATCCGGCCGGATCCCTCGCCGTCGCGCCGCGTTTGGCTACGATGCACGGCATGCCAGGTTTCCCCCCACCCGACGCGGCTGCGCCCCTTTTTTCCGCTCGCGAGGGCGCAGTCTCCGCTCACGAGGGTGCAGCCACCCCCCACTGCGGCGCAGGGCCCGCGGCGGTCTCCGAGGAGGCGGCCGTGGTCCCGGAACCGCGCGACGGCGCCCCGGGCGCCACCGATGAGGAGCGCCTAGAGGCGTACAAGGAATCGATCCTCGCCAACTTCGGCGGCAAGCGCGGACTCACCGAGACCGGGCTGCCGAGCATCCTGTTCATCGCGGTCTTCACGGCGACCAGGAACCTGAACGAGTCACTGTGGTCCGCGGTCGCCGTCGCGGCCGCGCTGACCGTGGTGCGGCTTGCGCAGCGCGACAAGCTCCAACACGCTCTGGGAGGGCTGTTCGGCGTCGTGGTGTGCGCCGGATTCGCCAAGTACACCGGCCAGGCGAAGGACTTTTACCTGCCCAGCGTGCTGCTCAACGTCGGAGAGGCGCTGCTGTTCAGCGTCAGCGCCCTGGCGCGCTGGCCGATCGTCGGTCTGGTCATCGGTCCGATCACCGGGGAGATGATGGCCTGGCGCGATCATCCGGAGCGGCTGCGGGTTTTCACGATCTCGACCTGGCTTCTGGCCGCCATGTTCGCGTTGCGCGTGGCCATCGAGATCCCCTTGTACCTCGCCAACCAGATCACCGCGCTCGGCGCGGCCAAGGTCGTGCTCGGATATCCCCTGTACATCGCGGTCGTGTTCGTCTGCTGGCGGATCATCAAGAAGGCACCGTTGCCCGCACAGCCATCGTGAGCCTGCGCGTGCCAGGCGTGTTACCGCACCAAGCGACGCTCCCCGGCGGCTGCCTCTCCATCCTCGGAGAAGGCAGCCGCCGGGGAGCGTCGCTTTTCGTGCAACTTTCTCGCCGCCGGGGCACGCCCTACTGCGCCGAGAGCAGTTCTTCCAGTTGCTGCTCGCGATCGGGAGCGGCGACGAACAGCAACTCATCGCCGGCTTCCAGCGGATTCTCCGGGCTCGGCACGAGCACTCGTCCGCCGCGTAACACGGCGACCAACGCCGTGTCCTCCGGCCACGCGACCTCGCCGATGCCCGTGCCGACAAGCGGCGCATCCGCGGGCAAGGTGAGTTCCACCAGGTTCGCGTCGCCCTGGCTGAACCGCAGCAGCCGCACCAGGTCGCCGACCGAGACCGCCTCCTCGACCAGCGCCGACATCAGGCGCGGAGTCGAGACCGCCACGTCGACGCCCCAGGCGTCGTTGAACAGCCACTCGTTCTTGGGATGGTTGACCCGGGCCACCACCCGCGGCACCCCGTACTCGGTCTTGGCCAGCAGCGAGACGACCAGGTTGACCTTGTCGTCCCCGGTGGCGGCGATGGCCACGTTGCAGCGTTGCAGCCCCGCCTCGTCCAGCGAGACGATCTCGCAGGCGTCCGCCAGCAGCCACTCGGCGCGCGGCAACTCGTCCACGGCGATCTGGTGCGGCTCCTTGTCGATCAGCAGCACCTCGTGCCCGTTCTCCAGCAGCTCCACGGCGATGGAGCGGCCCACGTTGCCGGCTCCGGCGATGGCGACGCGCATCAGTGTCCCGGTCCCTTCGCGAAGATCTCCTCGACCTTCGGCAACTCGGAGGCGAGCAAGGCCACGTGTGCGAGGTCGCCTTCCTGCAGCACGGTCTCGTTGTTGGGAAGCATCGCGTGCCCGAGACGGGTGAGGGCGGCGATACGCACGCCTGCCGCGTCCTCCAGGCGCGAAACCCGGTGGCCGACCCAGCTCGCGTTCATGTTCACCTCGGCGAGGATCACGGTGCCGGACGGGTCCCGCCAGTGCTCGTCCGCGCCGGCCGGCAGCAGGCGCCGCAGCATCTGGTCCGCGGTCCAACGCACGGTGGCCACCGTGGGAATCCCGAGCCGCTGGTAGATCTCCGCGCGCCGCGGGTCGTAGATGCGCGCGACCACGTTCTCCACGCCGAAGGTCTCCCTGGCCACCCTGGCGGCCAGGATGTTGGAGTTGTCGCCGCTGGAAACCGCGGCGAAGGCGCCCGCGCCCTGGATTCCCGCGTCGATGAGCGTGTCCCGGTCGAATCCGGTGCCGGTCACCCGGCGGCCCGCGAACCCCGTGCCGAGACGACGGAAGGCGTTCGGATCCTGATCGACCACGGCGACCGAGTGGCCCAGGTCCTCCATGCTCAGGGCCAGCGCGGAACCCACGCGGCCACAGCCCATGATCACGATATGCAACTGCCTGGTCTCCTCGGTCCGTCTGCGGCGCGCACCCATACAGGCCGCACGGGCTTTCGCCGCTCTGTGTCTATCATCTGTCGGGCGTGCCGCCCAGGGCGGGGTTGGCGGCCGTCCGGCGGCAGGCTCAGAAGGTTCTACCCTGGTGCTTGAGCCTGACCGAACCGTCCGGCGCGGTCGCCCGCTGTAGATCGGATCCCCCAGTGCCCGCTCGTTACGCATCCCGCACGAAGTCCGCTCGCGAGAACGCTTCCACAGGCCGCTCGCGCGCCGAGCGCCCGGAGACGCGCGCCGACCACGGCCCCAGCATGGCGGGGCAGCGCTTCGAGGTGGAGATCGGCCCCGTCGCGCACGGCGGGTTCTGCGTGGCGCGGTACGAGGGCCGGGCGGTGTTCGTGCGGCACGCCTTACCGGGCGAACGTGTTGTGGTCGAGGTGACCGAGGGAGCCGAGGGCGACCGCTTCCTGCGGGGCGATGCCGTCGAGATCCTGCTGGCCTCGCCGGACCGGGTCGAAGCCCCCTGCCGGTTCGCCGGGCCGGGGAAGTGCGGCGGCTGCGACTGGCAGCACGCGACCCCGCAAGCGCAGCGGCGGATGAAGGCGGCGGTCGTCGCGGAACAACTGCGCAGGCTCGCGAAGATCGACCGGGAAGTCGTCGTGGAGGAGTTGCCGGGAACGCCGGACGGCCTTGGCTGGCGCACCCGCGTTCAGTTCGCCATTGACGACGAAGGCCGCGTCGGCCTGCGTAAGCACCGCTCGCACGAGATCGTGCCGGTGGACCACTGCGTCATCGCGTCACCTGACGTCGAGCAGGCGGGTGTCGAGTCGCGCGCTTGGCCCGGCATGGCGGGCGTGGAGGTGATCGCCGCGACCGGGTCGTCCGATCGGACCGTCGTCGTCACGCCGCGAGCGGGCCACCGCGTGCCACTGGTCGAGTTGGACGTGCCCGTGTCCGTTCTGCGCGGCGACGGCAAGGGCGGCACCCAGCGCATCCACGGCCGCGGCCACGTGCGGGAGGTCGCCCTCGGGCAGACGTGGAAGGTCAGCGGGTCGGGCTTCTGGCAGGTGCACCCGGCAGCGGCCGACGCGCTCGCCGCGGCCGTCCTCGACGCGGTGAAGCCGCGGCCGGGGGAGACCGCGATGGACCTGTACTGCGGCGTCGGCCTTTTCGCGGCCCCGCTCGCCGCGGCGGTCGGCGCGGACGGCGAGGTGGTCGCGGTGGAAGCCGACGCGGCCGCACTCGCCGACGCCTCCGCCAACCTGGCCGGGTTCGAGCAGGTCGTGCTGGTGGAGGAGCGGGTGGACAGGGCGCTGGACCAGGCGCCGGAGGGTTTCGAGGCCGAGGTCGTAGTGCTCGACCCGCCGCGGTCCGGTGCTGGGCGCGCGGTCGTGGACCGCATCGCGGCGCTCAAGCCGCGCGCGATCGCGTACGTCGCCTGCGATCCTGCCGCGCTGGCGCGAGACACCGCCTACTTCGCCGAACGCGGCTACACGCTCGCCGACCTGCGGGCTTTCGATCTGTTCCCGATGACCCACCATGTGGAATGCGTGGCGACGCTTGTCCGGGACGATCGCTAGGATCGTCTCAGGCGAGCCGCGACTGGCGCTTCGGCGTGACAGACAGGCCGACTAGGTGGGCGTAACCACCGGGAAGCGGCCCGCCGTTCCGAGTGGGCACCGTGCGCCTGGGTGTTCGCCGCCACCGTAGTTAGCCCAACGATGGAGGCAGACATGCACGAGCCCGCCGTACCGCATCTGGCCGCGGCCGACCCGCAGATCGCCGGTCTGGTCCAGGATGAGGCACGCCGCCAGTACGAGAAAGTCCGGCTGATCGCCTCGGAGAACTACGTCTCCGCCGCGGTGCTGGAAGCCACCGGCACAGTGCTGACCAACAAGTACTCCGAAGGCTACGCCGGCAAGCGCTACTACGAGGGTCAGCAGATCATCGACCAGGTCGAGACGCTGGCCGTGGAGCGCGCCAAGGCGCTGTTCGGCGCCGAGCACGCCAACGTGCAGCCATACTCGGGCTCCCCGGCGAACCTCGCCGTCTACCTGGCCTTCCTCAGCCCGGGCGACACGGTGCTGTCGATGGACCTGCCGATGGGCGGCCACCTCACCCACGGCTCGCCGGTCTCGGCCACCGGCAAGTGGTTCCGGCCCGTGCATTACGGCGTGCGCCGGGAGACCGGCCGCGTCGACATGAACGACGTGCGCGAGATCGCGCTGCGCGAACGGCCGAAGCTGATCATCTGCGGCGGCACCGCGATTCCGCGCACGATCGAGTTCGCCGCGTTCGCCGAGATCGCCCGCGAGGTCGGCGCGATCCTGCTGGCCGACATGGCGCACATCGCCGGCTTGGTCGCGGGCGGCGCGCACCCCTCGCCGGTCGGCCACGCCGACGTGATCTCGACGACCACGCACAAGACGCTGCGCGGCCCGCGCGGCGCGATGCTGCTGTCCACCGCCGAGCACGCCAAGGCGATCGACAAGGCCGTCTTCCCGGGCCTGCAGGGTGGCCCGCACAACCACACCACGGCGGCCATCGCGGTGGCGCTGAAGGAAGCGTCGCAGCCCTCGTTCAAGGACTACGCGGCCAACGTCGTGGCCAACGCCCAGGCGCTCGGCGAGGCGCTGATCGAGCACGGCTTCGACCTGGTGTCCGGCGGGACGGACAACCACCTGCTGCTGGTGGACCTGACCAACAAGGGCGTCACCGGCAAGGTCGCCGCCAAGGCCCTGGACGCGGCGGGCGTCGAGCTGAACTTCAACACCGTCCCGTTCGACCCGCGCCGCCCCTTCGACCCCTCCGGCCTGCGCCTGGGTTCGGCCGCGGCCACCACCCGCGGACTGGGAGCGCAGGAGATGGCGCAGGTCGCGCAGTGGATCGACGCGGCGGTCGCGGTGGCCGCGCGGGCCGGCTCGCTCGACGGCCTCAAGGACCGGCAGGTGGCCGCCGACCTCGACAAGATCGCCGGAGAGATCAGGGAACTGCTGAGCGGCTTCCCGATGCCAGGCTGGGCCGTCGAGCGCTGAGCCGGGCCACGCCGTGTTCGAGTGCTGCCGCACACCGCCGTGCGGCAGCACTCTGACGCATCGGCTCCTGCGCGGCCCGCCCGGCGCGTCACGGCGCGATGTGGTCTAGGCCGCAGTTTCGCCGCCGCCGAGCCCGGTGACCTGGGGTGATAGGAATGGGGCGGAGAGTGGCCGACAACAAACCCGGGCGAGTTTGCGCGCAGGGCTTGGCGGTTATGCCCTTGTGACCCTATCGTTATCAGTGCTCCGCCTAGGTGCGGAGTCCGCCGGGGCCGGTGCGCCCGGTGGCGTGCGTTCCCAACCCTGAGCGGGGAACACCCGTCACCGGACGTGAGCCGAAGGACGGCCCGGGCGACGACGTCGGATTGAGCCTCCGGCTGTGCGGACACGTGGATAGTAGGGCCGTGGCGGGCGACCGTCGCGGCCCTCTACTTTTCTGTGTCCTACTCGCAACCTCGGCGGTGCGCTCGGCGCGGGTTGTATGGGCCTTGTCGGTGCTGAGCGCGACCATGGAGACATGGACCGTCCGCCCTCCCCAGCGCCGCTGACACGGCAAGCGCCGTCGGTGCTGCACGTGGACATGGACGCGTTCTACGCGGCGGTCGAGCAGCAACACAAGCCGAGCCTGCGCGGCAAACCCGTTGTCGTCGGCGGCGTCGGCCTGCGAGGAGTGGTTTCCACCGCGAGCTACGAGGCGCGTGCGTTCGGCGTGCGTTCCGCCGTCCCGACAGCGCTCGCACGACGGCTGTGTCCGAACGCGGCGTACCTCTATCCGCGCTTTGCCGCGTACCACGCGGTCAGCACCGTCGTGATGCAGCTGCTGCGGGAGCTCTCGCCCCTGGTGGAGCCGGTGAGCCTGGACGAGGCATTCGTCGATCTCGCGGCGATGCCTGACGGAGCACCTCGGGATATCGAGCAGGTGCGTGGGATCGCGGAGGAGTTACGCTCCAGGATCGCGCGGCGCACCGGCCTGACCGCATCCGTGGGTGGCGGGACCTCGAAGCTGATCGCGAAGGTCGCCTCGGACGCGCAGAAACCGGACGGCTGCGTGATCGTCCCGGTCGGCGGCGAGCTGGACTGGCTCGATCCGCTGCCGGTGCGCGCGCTGTGGGGCGTGGGTCCCGCGACCGCGGACCGGCTGCGCAAGATCGGCGTCGGCACCGTCGCCGAGCTCAGGGTCCTGACCGAGTCCGACCTGGTCGGGCTGCTCGGCACGGCGTGGGGCGGCATGCTGTTCCGGCTGGCCCGGGGCATGGACGCGCGTGCGGTGGAACCGGAGCGGCCGACCAAGTCCATCAGCGCCGAGGACACCTATCCGCACGACCTGGCGGACCGTGCCGCGATGCGCGCCGCGGTGACGCAGCTCGCCGAGCGGGTGGTGCGCCGGCTGCGGTCGGCGGGCCACACCGGGCGCACCGTGACCGTGAAGGCGCGCGGTCATGACTTCACCACGGTGACCCGTTCGG
The DNA here is from genome assembly GCF_018283645.1 of Actinocrinis puniceicyclus. Classification (GTDB taxonomy): domain Bacteria; phylum Actinomycetota; class Actinomycetes; order Streptomycetales; family Catenulisporaceae; genus Actinocrinis; species Actinocrinis puniceicyclus. The sequence continues at coordinate 21,971 of NZ_JAGSXH010000040.1, forward strand.
AGACCTTCGGCGCGCCGACAGATGACGAGCGTCTGGTCGTGGAGGCCGCGATCAGGCTGCTCGACGATGCGGTGCCGGCGGCGACCGCGTCCTCGACGGGCATCCGCCTGCTCGGTGTCGGCATTTCAGGACTCGCCGACTACGCGCAGGGCGACCTGGTGGCGGAGCTGGCGAGGCTTGAGCGCGCACTCGGCGCCGCCGAGGCGCGAGCGCAGGCAGGGGCCGGCGATGGCGGCGCCCCGGGCGACGGAGAGGCTGGTACGGGCTTCGCCGAGCCGAACCCGGCCGGGCCGGATGGCGAGCCGCCGCCCGGCGCTGGTGCCGGTGCCGCCGCTGCGCATGGGGAGAGCGGCCCGGCGGTTCCGGCGGTAACACTGTTCGGCCCGGTCCCGGTGGACCGGGCGGCGCGTAGGTGGCTCGCCGGGCAAGACGTGCGGCACGCGCAGCGCGGACCGGGCTGGGTGCAGGGCGCCGGGGTTGGGCGGGTTACCGTGCGATTCGAGGGACCGGACACCGGGCCCGGCCGAATAGGTACTTTCCGGGCGGACGATCCCGATCTCGAACCGCTGGATGCGGGAGAGGTTGCTCGGGAGGCGCTGCGGTCACGTCAGTCGCCGGCTTAGCCGAGGCCCCGGTGTGCCCGCGGCCGGTCGCTGCGGCCGGCGCGACCCCGTGACAGGTGCCGGAAGTCCGTTCAGATCACACCTGGCATGGCCTAATCTGATCACGCAGCGCGCGGAGGACACCGCGCGCGACCGCCGTCGAAGTGAGGCCCTGCCGTGGTTACCGACCGCACGAATCCCAGAAGCTCGGTGCGGACCGCTGTGTTGTGGGGCGTGGTGCGTTCGGCCCTGGAGACGATCAAGCGCGAGCCGGCTGCGGGCGATGTGCGCTCAGGGCGAGCCGCCGCCGGCGAGCCGGGCCCACCCGTACCGCTCGACATCGTGGACGTCGGCGGCGGCACCGGCGGCTTCGCCGTCGCGCTTGCCGGGCTCGGACACCGGATCACCGTGATTGATCCGAGCCCTGACGCGCTGGCGGCGTTGGAGCGGCGGGCGACCGAGGCTGGGGCCTCCGACTCGGTGCGGGCCGTGCAGGGCGACCTCGGCACGGTCTTCGACGTGCTCGAACCCGGCTCCTGCGACGCGGTGCTCTGCCACGGCGTGCTCGAGTACGTCGAAGACCCCGCCGAGGGCTGCCGTAGTGCCCGCGGTCTGCTGCGTCCCGGCGGCATTGCAAGTTTCCTGGCGGCGAATCGCACGGCGGTCGTGCTCGCCCGAGCGCTCGGCGGCCATGTCGCCGAAGCCCTCGCGGCGCTGCATGATCCCCGCGGCCGGTTCGGCGCGCACGACCCGGTGCCGCGCCGCTTCGGCGAACAGGCACTGCGCGACCTGGTCGAGCAGGCGGGGCTGACCGTCCACGCAGTCCACGGCGTGCGCATCTTCGCCGACCTGGTGCCGGCCGCCGCCATCGACGTGCCGGTCGGCAGCGGGCCCGCGGCCAACGTCGCCGATCTGCTCTCCCTCGAAGCCGCCGCCTCGGCGCTGCCCGAGTTCCGGGCCATGGCCACTCAGCTGCACGTGCTCGCCGGCCTGGACGAGGCGTAACCTGACTGCGTGGCGTGACGCAGTGTCATCCTCTCGCCCCGCCCGGGCCGCTGAGGACGGTCCGAAAGCGGAAAATTGAGCAGCGCCGTTCCGCACACGCGGGGGCCTGCCTATCCTTGACCTCAAGAGGTGTCGGTGCTGAAACACCGCAGCTCGCCCTTGCGTAACGTCCAGCGAGGAGGACCCCGTGCCGCTGTCCGAGCATGAGCAACGGCTGCTCGAGCAGATGGAGCGGGCGTTGCACGCCGAAGATCCGAAGTTCGCGTCCGCGCTCCAGGGAAACAAGCTGCGCCGCAGGCTGCGCCGCCGGGTCGGGTTCGCCGTGGCGGGGGTGCTCGCAGGGGGAGCGCTCATCGGCTATGGAATAGTCGCTGGGCGGGTCGCGCTCGACGCCGCGGGTGCGGCGGTTGTCGTGGCCTGCGCGTGGCTGGCGTGGCTCAGCTGGCGCCGCATCCCGGCCCCCGGGCAGATCGTGCCCGCCTCCAGGCTGAGGCCGCGCCGCACGCCGCGGTCCGGCTCCTTCCGCCAGCGCATGGAGCTGCGCTGGCAGCGGCGCCGCGAGCGCGACGGGTTCTGACCACCTGGACCGCGGCCGCTGCGCGCCGGCCGTCTTCCGGCCGGCCTGCCGGGAAGCCTGGCAGCGTCGCGCACCGCGCCACCCGGAGGGTGTCCCGTTCGGTTCCCTGGCCGAGGTGACGACCGGCATGCCGCGGGATGGCCGGGTTGTCGATCGCCCGATCCGTTCCCGATCCGTTCCCGGGCCGGGCCGAACCCTTCTCAATCCTCTTTCTCGTGCCCGCGGCCGCCACGGTAGATCGACGCGGACATCCGCTCGCGCCGCTCACGCAACCGGGTCAGCGAGGACGAGGGCAGGATCGCGGCCCTGATCCGGTTCCCGCGCCCGGCGTGCTCGGCCAGCGCTGCCCGCAACGTACGCAGATCCCTGGGCAATGCCCGCAGCGCGGGCTGGTCGTACTGTGCGCTCTCGGCATATCGGGCGTGCTCGGTCAGCGTCGTCACTCGGCCGAACGCCGCCCGTGCCTCGTCGTCCATGCGCGCGGCCGCGGTCAGTCTGGACGCCGCCTGGCGCGGGGTGTCGCTGTCGACCCATGCGTAGCCGAGGTCGTCCGCGCACTCGCGCAGCTCCGCCCACGCAGCCAGGGCGACAATGGCCATCGGAGAGCGCTGCGTCCGCTCCTGCCGCCAGCGCCCGATGCCGGGCTGCTGCTGCGTCGGCTCCTCGCCCCGAGCGGCCCGGGCGAGATAGCGCTCGGCCTGCTTGACCAGGGTCCGGCGCTTGCGGCGGCGCCCAAGCCGGCCCACCGCCGGGACCGCGGCCAGCGCCAGCAGCACCAGCAGTGCCAGCTTCGCGCCGACCTGCGCCGGGCTGCCGGTCAGGAACCAGCGTTCGAACCAGCGCGGGATCACCCCGAACGGGCCCCAGGAGGCGAACTGCCGCGACCCGGCCAGCGGGCCGCCGTTGTCCGCGCCCTCGCAACCGCCGGAGATGCGCCGGACCTGAGCCGAGCACTGGCTGGCACTCGCGCTCGGATTCGCCGTCGGGTTCTGTGCCGACTGCGAAGGCAACGCGCTCGCGTGCAGCTGGCCCGGCGTGACGCGCGTCCAGCTCGGGGAGCTGCCCCGCCCTGAAGTCTGGATGCTGACCGTCGGCTCGAAGCGCAGCCAGCCGATTCCGTCGAAGTACAGCATGGGCCAAGCGTGCGCGTCGTGCGTGGTGACGACGTATGTTCCGTCCACCTGGGCGGTGCCCGGCGTGAAGCCGACGTCGACGACCGCCGGGATGCCCAGGGAACGGGCCATCGCGGCCATCGTGCCGGCGAACTGCTGGCAGAAACCCTTGTGGTTCTTGAGGAAGGTCTCGATCGAGTCGTTGCCGTCCCCGGCCGGCACCGACAGGCTGTAGGTGAAGTTCGCCAGGAACCAGTCCTGCAACTCCACCGCCTTCTCGTACGGGGTCGTGCCGCCCGCGGTGATCGTTCTGGCGGTGGCGCGCACGTCCGCCGGGAAGTCGGACGGGAGTTGGAGGTACCGGCCCAATGACGAGCTCAGCGGCCCGGTCGCAGCCTCCAGCTGTCCGCTGGTGGGTGCGACATCGGCGCTGACAACCGCGTACCGCAGCCCGTTCCGGGAGCGTGCGGCCGAGTCACCGGGCACGATCTCAAGAGTGCTCGGGTCGTACAACGGCTGGGAGATGCCCGTGACGGTCTCGGGTGCGTAGGGCACCGGGACCGCGCTGAAGGAGAAGTCCGCGATGACGGAGATCCGCGTCGTCACTTCCGTCTGCTTGATCCCTGCGGTGGTCAGGCCGGGAATGGTGACGCTCGCGGACTCCAGCGGGTTGCTCGGCACCGAGGCCGAGGTCCATTTCTCGCCGTCGAACTTGTCCAGGACCGACATCTGCAGGTAGTCGGAGCGAACTTGAGGCGAGCTGGTGGTGTAACGCAGCAGTGCCACGGGACTCGACGAAGTCAGCGACTTTCGGATGTTGACGGTCTGGTCGATGCTGAACGTGCCCCCGCCTCCGGTCCCGTTGCCGCCGATCGTCTTGAACACGCCGGGCAGGGTCGGCACGAACCAGGGCAGCACCAAGGCGGCAGCCACAGCGGTGACGGTGATCTTGCGGGAAAGCGAGCTGTGCGGGTTGTTCACCGGTCCCGAAAGCTCGCCGGCCGTGTGTGTCGGGCCGCCGAGCGCCCGGCCCCAGCGGCTGAGCCGGTCGTGGCCCTCGGCGCTGACCAGCGACAGGTAGCCCGCGGCCGACACCGCGAACGCGAGCCAGCTCAGTCCGCCGGGTCGGCGCGTGGCCGGGATCAGGTAGACGGCGAGCAACGGCAGCCCGGCGAGCACGGCGCGGCGGAAGGTCACCGCGAGCGCGTCGATCAGGATCGCGAAGGCCGCGCACACGATGGCCAGGATCGTGGTGATGCCCGGGGTCGGGGCCGCGGGCGGAGCGTCGCGGCTGATGTCGGCCTGGCCCGCGGAGACCTGGTCGGCCAGCTCGCGCCATGCGCCGGGACCCGGGATGATCAGTGCGACGGCGTTGTCCGCGGCGCGCAGCAGGGTGAGCGCCAGCACGGCGGCGACCAATTGCGCCAGGATGACCAGCGGGCGCGCGAGCCCGCCGGCGCGGGCGAGATAGCCGGCCGCTCCGGCCACCAGGATCAGTGCGAAGCAGACGAACAGCCACGGGCCGGTCTGCACCAGACGCGTCAGGCCGAGGGTCGCCGCGGCGGTGGCCACCCCGGCGGCGACGGTCAGGCGCAGCGGAGCACGGCCGGTCTTCGTCATCGTGCGGCTCCCGTCATCACGCGCCTCCTGCGGTCTTCAGCCCGACCTCCCCGAGGGCGTCCGCGACGGCGCCGACGCCGACCACCGCGGCGGTGTGCCGGGACGCGACCCGCCACAGGTCCGCGAAACGGTCGCCGGCGCGCGCGGTGACGACCTGCCAGCCTCCCGCCTCGAGCATTGCGGCGGCGTGCCGCTGGCCGTCCTCGAACCCGGGTGGAAGGGGGATCGCCGCCGCGCTGCCCGCCCAGGTCTGCGCGTCCAGCAGGAAGGCCACCGCGCTCGCGGTCACCGGCTTGGCCCGGGCCAGATCGGCCGCATCGTCGCCGGTCAAGGTTCCGAGAAAGGCGATGACCAGACTGTCCGCCCGGTCGTCCGCGGCCGCCTGACTGAGGCTCAGACCGACCGCATGGACCGGGCGCAGCACGGCGAGGGTGTCGAGGACCGCGTCCTGAGTGTCGGTCAGGATCGAGCCGGCGCCGTCACCGGTGCTCAAGTGCACCGTGTAACCGTTGTTGAGCAGGTGGATCGCGCTGCTCGCGGCCGCGGAGACGGCCCACTCCAGCGAGGCGGTCGGACCGGTCCCGCGGTGCGCGCCGGCGCGGTTGTCCAGCAGGACCGTGCAGCGGCTGTGCCAGGTCTGTTCTTCACGGCGCACCATCATCTCGCCGTGGTGCGCCGTGGCCCGCCAGTGGATTCGCTTCAGTTCGTCGCCGTAGCGGTACTCGCGCACGCCGACGTCGTCCTCGCCCGCGGCTGCGGCGTGTGCGGCGTGGCCGTCGCCGTGCCCGGCCCATACGGTGCCCAGTGTGATCGCGGGCAGCTGCTCGACCTTCGGCGCGACCGTCAGCGTGTGCTGAGCGCTGAAGGACCGGGTCAGCTCGAACAGGCCGAGCGGGTCGGCGCTGCGCAGTGTCAGCGGTCCGAGCTGGTAGCGGCCGCGGCTGTCCGACCGCACCCGGTAGGCGACCCGGCGGCTGCCGCCCGGCTCGATGCGCCGCAGGATGAACCTCGGCCGGGACCCGAGCGTGTACGGCACCTGATCCTCGACCAGGAGCGGGCTGCTGGGCAGCCGCGCGGCGTTCTCCAGCCGCAGGTGCACGCGCGCCGGCGAGCCCACCGGCACCCGTGCCGGTTCCAGGCTCCGCCGGCAGGCGATCCGGTACCGCGAGGCCGAGGTGATCGCCGCGGCCGCGACCGGCAGCGCCACCAGCAGGATGGCCACCCGCAGCAGCGGCCCGTAGCCGAGCAGGATCGCGCAGGCGGCCGAGGCGAGGCCCGCGGACAGGAAAGCCCGCCCGCGCGTGGTCAAGCCGGCCGAGAACGTGCGGAAGGTGCTGCGGACCTTCTTCGTCTGCGGGCGGGTGTTCACGGCCGGCTCCCCGTCACGTGCGGGCGCGTCGCGCGCCCTGGCCGTCGATCGGGACCTGGTCGAGCAGATCCGTGACTATCTGCTCGGACGAGCGGCGGGCGACTCGCGCCTCGGCGGTCGGGATCAGCCGGTGCGCGAGCACGGGCACCGCCAGTGACTTGACGTCGTCCGGCAGCACGAAATCGCGGTCCTCCAGCGCGGCCCGCGCGCGCGCAGCCCGCACCAGATGCAGCGTTGCGCGCGGTGAGGCGCCCAAGCGCAGGTCTCCGGACATCCGTGTGGCCGTCACCAGATCGATCACATACCGTTTGACGTCTTCGGACACGTGGACCGTGCGTACCGTCTCGATCAGCTTGACGATGTCGTGCGTCCCCGCGACCGGCATCAACTCGTCGAGCGGGTTGGCGGCGCTGTGCCCGTCGAGCATCCGCAGTTCGGCGGCCGGTGCCGGGTATCCCATCGCGATCCGGGCCATGAATCGGTCGCGCTGGGCCTCGGGCAGCGGATAGGTGCCCTCCATCTCCACCGGGTTCTGCGTGGCGATCACCATGAACGGCGTTTCCAGCGGGTAGCTGACCCCGTCCACGGTCACCTGCCGCTCGCCCATGCACTCCAGCAGGGCCGACTGGGTCTTCGGCGAGGCGCGGTTGATTTCGTCGCCGAGCACGATGTGCGCGAACACCGCGCCGGGCTTGAACTCGAACTCCAGCCGCTGCGGGTCGAAGACGGTCACGCCGGTGACGTCCGACGGCAGCAGGTCCGGGGTGAACTGGATGCGCCGGACCGTGCATTCGATCGTCTTGGCCAGCGCCTTGGCGAGCATCGTCTTGCCGACGCCCGGCACGTCCTCTATCAGCAGGTGGCCTTCGGCCAGCAGCACGGTCAGCGCGAGGCGGATCACATCGCGCTTGCCCTCGATCACCGACTCGACTCGCTGCAGGATGCGATCGGTGACCGCCGAGATCCGGTCGGGCCGTGCGTATCCGGACCCGGTGTGCTGCTCCTGGCGCTGATCGAATTGCTCGCCGTCCTGCGCCTGAGTGCTGCCCGGCACCGGACCCTCCCCTCGTTCACGGCCGCGCCTTTCCGGCTGCCGTTGGGGTCATCTTGCCCGAAGGCGCGCGTGAATGTGCAACAGCTGGGACAGGGCTTTCGAATTCGTCAGCGCAGTGAACCGCGCGGTGATCGGTTCCGTGGGATAGCGCCCTTTTCGAAAGTGCCCGGCGAACCGGCGGACGGCGGCGAAGTGGAGCACTCGGACGGCGTAGAGGGGGGTTTGTGGAGTAGAGTGGAGGGAAGTGGAGGACGTGCGGGATGGCGTCAAGGCGTAGTCACGCACTGCCCGTCCGCCATGTCCTGTGCGCAACTTCCGCTGACCGCCGTGCCCTGCGGCGCGGCGGGTCCGTCCCGGCCGGCAGGAGGCGCCGATGTTCCTCGGCACCTTCGTTCCGCGCCTGGACGACAAGGGCCGGCTGATCCTGCCGGCCCGGTTCCGCGAGGAGGCGGCCCGGATCGACGGAACGGAGCGGCTGGTGATCACCAAGGGGCAGGAGCGGTGCCTTTCGGTGTGGCCGGCCTCGGCGTTCGCCGAGGCGGCGGACCGGATCCGCCGCGCCTCCGCGACCGGTTCACTCGCCTCGCCCCGCGCGGTGCGCGACTACCTGCGGGTGCTCTACGCGGGCGCCAGCGAGCAGTCGTTCGACAAGCAGGGCCGCATCACCTTGCCGCCCGCGCTGCGCGAGTACGCCGGCCTGACCCAGCAGGTCGCCGTCGTCGGCGCGGATACGCACTTCGAGCTTTGGGACGCGGCGGCCTGGGACCGCTACGTCGCCGAGAAGGAACCGGCCTTCGCCGACCTGGATCAGGACGACCTGTTCCGGGGGGTGGCGCCCGACCTGCCCTGAACCGATGCGTCCAGGGCCGCGCGCCGCGGCCGTGGGCCTCCACCCGCTCACCCGCGTTCTGAAGCCCCTTCCCCGGTTCCAGAGCGTTCGTGAGTACATCCGAGCGGGCGGGGACCCACGGCCGCGGCCTTCTTCCCCGGTACCACTGTCCAGTGTCGCGCCCGTACCGCGTATCGCCGTGCTGCGCCGGCTGCGGTGTGTCGCGTGCGCTGCGACCGACCGCCGCCCGTGAGCTGCGGTGGGATACTGGCCGGCATGGCACCTGACTCGGCGGCGGATGACGACACGGCTCGAAAGGGCGATACGGGCCGCATGCGCTCCGAGCCGCGGCAGGCGAGAGAGCCGGCCGCTGCGGAATCGGCGAGCCACGCCCCGGTCATGCTCGAACGCTGCGTCGAGACGCTGGTCCCGGCGGCCGTGGACGGCGCGGTCTTCGTCGACGCGACCCTCGGCCTGGGCGGGCACAGCGAGGCACTGCTGCGCGCCTGTCCGGGAATCCGGCTGATCGGACTGGACCGCGACCCGCAGGCGTTAGCGCGTTCGAGTGAACGGCTGGCGCCGTTCGCGGACAGGATCGACCTCGTGCACGCCGTCTACGACGAACTGCCCGTGGTACTCGACCGGCTCGGGGTGCGGAGCATCCACGGCATCCTCTTCGACCTCGGAGTCTCCTCGCTACAGCTCGACGTGCGCGAGCGCGGCTTCGCCTATGCCTTTGACGCGCCGCTGGACATGCGCATGGACCAGGACGCGCCGCTGTCCGCATACGAGGTCGTCAACACCTACCCGGTCGCCGAACTGGCTCGCGTCCTGCGCGAATACGGCGAGGAGCGCTTTTCCGGACGGATCGCCTCGGCGATCGTCGCGGCCAGGGCCAAGGAGCCGTTCACCACCACCGGTCCGCTGGCCGAACTGGTGCGTGACTCGATCCCGGCGGCTACCCGGCGCACCGGCGGGCATCCGGCCAAGCGCACGTTCCAGGCGCTGCGCATCGAGGTCAACGCGGAACTGGCGGTCCTGCAGCGGGCGATTCCGGCGGCGATCGACGCGCTGGCGGTCGGCGGGCGCATCGCCGTGCTCGCCTACCACTCGCTGGAGGACCGGTTGGTCAAGCGGGCGCTGGCGGCGGGAGCGGCTTCGACCGCGCCGCCCGGCCTGCCGATCGCGCCGCCGGACACCGACCCGCTGCTGCGGCTGCTCACCCGGGGGTCACAGGAGCCGAGCGCGGCCGAGATCGCCGAGAACCCGCGCGCGGCTTCGGCGAAGTTCCGCGCCGCCGAACGGGTGCGCGAAGGGGCGGTGGCCCGCCGGCTGCGCGACACCGCAAGCCAGGATCGCAGAGCCCGTCGCTATTAGAGCGTTAAGTTCGGTTTCGTGGCGGATCGGCCGATCCGCCCCTGGATCGGGCCGAAAATCCGCGAAGACCGGGCGGCATGTGCCGCGCCGTTACGCCTTCTCGCATCGGCCTTGCGGAATACTGGCCGGCATGGTTGCAGCACTGACGGGGGAGCGGCGGTGAGCGCCGGGCCGCCGGAGGGTCCGCCCGACTCGATCCGCGGACGGGTGCGCCGGCCCGGCCGGGTGGGTCCGGTCGCGGTGATCGAGGGATTCGCGGGCCGCCGGTCGGTCGTTCCCTTCGCCATCCTCGTGCTGTGCCTGCTGGCCGCCGGACTGGTGATCCTGCTGCTGCTCAACACCGCACTCGACCGCGGCGCCTTCCAGATCCAGGCCGCGCAGAAACGGCGCTCCCAGCTGACGGACCGCCAGCAGGAACTCCAGCTGAGCCTCGCCGCACTCTCCGCGCCCGGGGCGCTGGCCTCGCAGGCCTCGGCACTCGGCCTGGTACCCAACCCGCGCCCGGCCTTCCTCAACCCGAGCAGCGGCGCCGTCCTGGGCGTGCCGACCCCCGCGCCGACCACGGCGGCGCCCTCGCCCTCGCCGTCGCCGTCGCCGTCAGCGACGCCCTCGGCCTCAGGCACCGCCTCGGCGACGGCCTCGCCCACCGCGCCCGCATCCGCATCCGCATCCGCATCCGCATCCGCATCCGCATCCGCGCCCGGGGCGCGCCCGTGAGCCCCACACGCGACGGCGACCGCGGAAACGACGGACGCCGGGTACCGCCACGTCGAACTCCGCAGCAGTCCGCGAAGCCTCGTTCAAGTGTGCGGACACGGACCGAGAACCGCGTCAGCGCGCCGCCTGCCGCGGCCAAGCCGCTCCAGCTGGGTGACCCGCGCCGGCGGCTGCGCGTCGGGATGATCACGATGGCGTTCGTACTCTCCCTCTTCGGCGGCCGGCTCTTCCAGCTACAGGCCGTGGACGCGGTGAATTACGGCGCCAGCGCGGCTGCCGCCAGAACGCAGGACTACGTCCTGACCGCGACTCGCGGCGCCATACTGGACTCCGCCGGCCGGCCGCTGGCCGAATCGGTCGACGCCGTCGACATCACCGCGGACCCGGTGCAGGTCAGGAGTCTCAAGCAGGACCCGGCGGTGTACGCCTCCAAACTCGCCGCGCTGCTGGGCAATCCGCCCGGCAGCGTCGACGTGGGCAAGCTGCGCGCCAAGCTGTCCGACGTGACGACCCGTTACGTCCTGCTGGCCAAGCAGATCACCCCGCAGGTCTGGAATCAGGTCAAGGCCCTGGGTCTGTCCGGGGTCTACGGCGTACCCGACGCGAAGACCGTGTACCCGAGCGGACCGGTTGCCTCGAACCTGGTCGGCTTCATTGACGGCTCGGGCAAAGGCGCGGCCGGCCTGGAACGCGCCTACGACGGGTTGCTGGCGGGCAAGAACGGCCGCATCTCCTACCAGGCCGCCGACGGCGCCGAGATCCCGACCGCGGGCATCAACGAGCAGGCGCCCGTGCCCGGCACCTCGATCGAGACGACCATCGACGCCGCGATCCAGTGGGCCGCGCAGCGGACGATCGACGCGCAGGTCTCCGCCTCGAAGGCCGAGTCGGGCACGGTCGTGGTGATGGACCCGCGCACGGGCGCGATCCTGGCGCTGGCCACCTCGCCGAGCTACGACCAGACGAACCTGTCCGCGGTGAACCCGGCCGACCTCGGCGACCGCGCGGTCTCCGAGGTCTACGAACCCGGTTCGGTCGCGAAGGTGATCACGATGGCTGCGGCCATCCAGCAGGGTGTGGCGAGCCCGACGACACGTGTGGTGGTGCCCGGCGCGATCCAACGCGAGGGAACCGTCTTCCACGACGACACCGCGCACGCCACCGAGCACCTGACCCTCACCGGAGTGCTGGCCGAGTCGAGCAACATCGGCACCATCGAGACCACCGACACCTTCGGCCCGGACCGCGACCAGATCCTCTACCGTTACCTGACCGAGTTCGGCTTCGGCCGGTACACCGGGCTGAACCTGCCCGGCGAGTCCGCCGGACTGCTCGCGCCCCCGTCGAAGTGGAGCGGCTCACAGCGCTACACCATCCCCTTCGGCCAAGGCCTGTCTGTCAACGCGGTCCAGGCCACCAGCGTTTTCGCCACGATCGCCGACGCCGGGGCGCGTGTGACGCCCAACCTGGTCAAGGGCTACGTCGATACCGGCGGCCGTTTCACCGCCGCACCCGCCGCGTCACGCACCCAGGTCGTCTCGCCCGGCACCGCGCACGAGGTCGAACAGATGATGGAGTCCGTGGTCTCCGAAAAGGGCACCGCGCCCGCCGCGAAGATCCCCGGCTACCGCGTCGCGGGCAAGACCGGCACCGCGAACCGCTTCGACAGCCGGTGCGGCGGCTACTGCGGCTACACCGCCTCGTTCATAGGGTTCGCACCCGCCGACGACCCGCAGTTGGTGGTCTCCGCGGTGATCCAGGACCCGACCAGCGGCCCGTACTTCGGCGGCTCGATCGCCGCGCCGGTATTCCAGAAGGTGATGTCCTTCGCGCTGCAGAGCCTGGCGATCCCGCCCACCGGCACCAAACCGCCGAACCTGCCGGTGCAGTGGTGAACGCACGGACCCGGCAGGGCGGAGACGACGTCAAGATCCGGTAACAGTTGCCCGCGCACGTGAAGCCTGCCCGCAAGTTCAGAGGGTGTCTGGTCCGGTTTCGGGGTCAACGTCGCGGTCGTCGTGCTCGGGGCCGCTGGCACGCAGGCGCGCCGAGACGCGGTAGCCTGCCCGTCGTGCCGAACCCGCTCAAACAACCGCCCCCCGCGACCGGCCAGCAGCGACCGGGACACGCTCCGCAGCGCACCCTCGCGGAACTGGCCGAGGCGGTGCCCGACACGGTGATCACCGGCACGCACGACGCGGCCGCAGTGCTCATCTCCGGATTCACCCACGACTCGCGGGCAGTGCAGCACGGTGACCTCTACGCGGCGATGGCCGGTGCCACGGTGCACGGCGCCGTGTTCGCCGCGCAGGCCGCCGAGCGCGGCGCGGCCGCGATCCTGACGGACCGTGAAGGCGCCGAGCGCGCGGCCGAGACCGGGCTGCCTGTGATCGTCGTACCGTCGGTGCGTCCCGTTCTCGGTCCTGTCGCGGCCTGCCTTTACGACCAGCCCTCCGCACATCTGAAGATGCTCGGTGTGACCGGCACCAACGGCAAGACCACCGTCAGCTATCTGATCGACGGCGGACTGCGCGCGGCCGGTTACCACACCGGCCTGATCGGCACGGTGGAGACGCGGATCGGTGAGCGTGCCATAAAGTCCAGCCGCACCACCCCCGAGGCCCCCGACCTTCAGGCGCTGCTCGCGATGATGCTTGAGGACGGTGTGGGCGCGGTCGCGATGGAGGTGTCCAGTCACGCGTTGGCGTACGGCCGGACCGCAGGGATCCGCTACGCCGTCGCCGCGTTCACCAACCTGACGCAGGACCACCTCGATTTCCACGCCGACCTCGAGGACTACTTCGAGGCCAAGGCCAAGCTGTTCACCCCCGGCTACACCGAGTTCTCGGTCGTCAACATCGACGATCCCTACGGCAGGCGCATCGCTCAGCGGCTGACCGACGCGGACCAGCCGCACTGGACTTACTCGGCCGCCGCAGAGCCCTCGGCGCACTGGCGTGCGGCGCACGTCGAGCCGGCCGCCGAAGGCTCGGTGTTCACGCTGATCGGACCGGATGACTGCCGCGTTCCCGCCTCGGTACAACTTCCCGGCGGTTTCAACGTCTCCAATGCGATGGCCGCGATCGTCGCACTCGTCGCAGCCGGCGTTGAACCGCAGACCGCGGCCGCCGGCGTGGCATCCGTGGCTGGAGTGCCCGGACGGATGCAGCGGATCGACGCCGGGCAGCCGTACCTGGCTGTCGTCGACTTCGCACACACTCCGGACGCGATCGGCACGCTGCTGGCAGCACTGCGGCCGGTGACGCGGGGTCAGGTGCGTGTCGTCATCGGCTGCGGAGGCGACCGGGATCGGGGCAAGCGACCGATGATGGGCGCCGCGGCGGCGCGCGGCGCCGACGAGGTGATCCTCACCAACGACAACCCGCGCTCCGAGGACCCGCTGGCCATCCTGGAGGCCGCCGCCGCCGGGGCGCGTGAAGCGATCGCAACGGGCGCGGCGTCGGCCGTGCAGGTCATCCCGGACCGCGCCGAGGCGATCGCACGGGCCGTCGCGGCCAGCCGCCTGGGCGACACGCTCGTCGTCGCGGGCAAAGGACACGAACAGGGACAGGAGATCGCCGGCGTGGTCCATCCGTTCGACGACGCAGCGGTGCTGCGCACCGCGATCGAACGCTCCTTGACCGAAGGCGGCGCGTCCGAGCGGTCGATGCCGCTGTGATCGGGATGACCCTCGCCGAGATCGCGCGCGCGGTCGGCGGAACGCTCGCCCCGGGGACGGACGGCTCGCTCGCGGTCACCGGGGCGGTCACGGTGGACTCGCGCGCGGTGGAACCCGGCGGCCTGTTCGCGGCCTTCGTCGGCGAGCGCGTGGACGGGCACGACTTCGCCGCGGCGGCCGTCGGGCAAGGCGCCGCGGGCGTTCTGGCGAGCCGCCGGATCGAATCGGACAGCGGCCATATCCCCACCGTGCTCGTCGCGGACGTCAAGGACGCCCTCGGCGACCTCGCCTACGCGCTGCTGAACCGGTTGCCGGACACCACCGTGATCGGGTTGACCGGCTCCTCCGGAAAGACCTCGACCAAGGACATGCTCGGCCAGGTGCTCGCGGCGCACGCCGTGACCATCGCGCCGAAGGGCAGCCACAACAACGAGATCGGACTGCCGCTCACCGTCCTGCGCGCCGACGGGAGCACCAGGTATCTCGTGCTGGAGATGGGCAGCCGCGGCATCGGCCATCTCAAGTACCTGTGCCGGATCGCGCGGCCGTCGGTCGGCATGGTGCTCAATGTCGGCAACGCGCACGTCGGCGAGTTCGGCTCGAAGGAGCAGACCGCGCTGGCCAAGGGCGAACTGGTCGAGGCGCTGCCGCCGGACGGCCTGGCCGTGCTCAACGCCGACGACCCGCTGGTGGCGCCGATGCGCGAGCGGACCGCCGCCCGGGTGCTGACCTTCGGCGAGTCGAACGCCGCGGATGTGCGCGCGAGCGGCATCGAACTGGGCCCGGACGGCCGCGCTCGCTTCGTCCTGCACGCCGACGCCTACGGCCAGCCCGCCGAGGTCGCGCTGCGCGTGGTCGGCGAGCACCAGGTCGCCAACGCGCTGGCCGTCGCGGCCGTGGCGCTCGGGCTGGGGCTGCCGGTGGACGCGGTCGCGCGGGATCTGTCGGCGGCGCTGCCGCTGAGCGCCGGGCGCATGTCCGTCTCGGAACGTCCCGACGGCGTCGTCGTGATCGACGACGCCTACAATGCCAACCCGGAATCGGTGCGGGCCGCGCTCAAGGCGCTGGGCGCACTGGCCCGCGCCCGGCCCGGGGCACGCTCCTGGGCGGTGCTCGGGCAGATGCTGGAACTGGGCGAGCGCTCCGGCGAGGAACACGACGCGATCGGGCGGTTGGCCGCCCGGCTGCGCGTCGACCGGCTGGTCGCGGTGGGCGAAGGCGCCGAGCACATCCACGCCGGGGCCGGTCACGAAGGCTCGTGGGGAGAGGAATCCGTGATGGTGGCCGACCCGGATGCGGCGCTGGCGCTGCTGCGCGCCGAGCTGAGGCCCGGAGACGTGGTGCTGCTCAAGGCGTCCAACTCGATCGGTCTCGGCCGGGTGGCGAAGGCGCTGGTCGAGGACGGTGCGATCGAGGAGTGGGCGGTCGAGGACGGCGCGATCGAGGAGTGGGCGGTCGAGGACGGCGTGGCGGCGGAGGGCGACCGGTGAGGGCGGTCCTGTACTCCAGCGTCATCGCGCTGGTCTGCTCGCTGGTCGGCACCCCCGTCGTGATCAGGATGCTGGTCAAGCGCGGCTATGGGCAGCTGATCCGGGACGACGGCCCGAAGAACCATCTGACCAAGCGCGGCACGCCCACCATGGGCGGGATCGTGATCGTGCTGTCCACGCTGATCGCGTACGGCGCCACGAAACTGGCCACACAGCACTGGCCCAGCGCCTCCGCGCTGCTGGTGCTGTTCCTGATGACGGGGCTCGGCGCGGTCGGCTTCGTGGACGACTTCATCAAGATCTACAAGCAGCGTTCGCTGGGCCTGCGGGCCAAGGCGAAGCTGATCGGGCAGGCCCTGGTCGCGGTGATCTTCGCCGTGCTGGTGCTGCACTTCCCGGACCAGTACGGGCTGACCCCGGCGTCCACGAGCGTCTCCTTCCTGGCGGACACCACGCTCGTGCTCGGTCCGGTGCTCTTCGTGGTCTGGGCGTACCTGCTGATCTCCGGCACTTCGAACGCGGTGAACCTGACCGACGGCCTCGACGGGCTGGCCACCGGCGCTTCCGCGATGGTGTTCGCCGCCTACGTGTTGATCGGCATCTGGCAGTACGGCCAAAGCTGCGTGAACGCACCCGGCCCGGGCTGCTATGCGGTGCGCGATCCGCTGGACCTGGCGATCGTCGCGGCGGCGCTGATGGGCGCGTGCTTCGGCTTCCTGTGGTGGAACGCCAAGCCGGCCAAGATCTTCATGGGCGACACCGGCTCGCTGGCCCTCGGCGGCGCGCTTGCCGGGCTGGCCATCTGCTCGCGCACCGAACTGCTCATCGCGCTGCTCGGCGGCCTGTTCGCGATCATCACGATGTCGGTGATCATCCAGGTCGGTTCGTTCAAGCTGCGCGGTAAACGGGTGTTCAAGATGGCCCCGCTCCAGCACCATTTCGAGTTGCTGGGCTGGGCCGAGGAGACCATCGTGATCCGGTTCTGGATCATCGCCGGGCTCTGCGTCGCGCTCGGCATCGGAGTGTTCTACGCCGGATGGGTCACCGGATCATGACGGAAGCGACGGACACCGCGGACCCGGCCGGGCCGCGCGACTGGCGGTCGGCGGACGTCGAGGGCCGCGCCGTCGTGCCGTGGCGGGGCTTGCGCGTCTGCATCGTCGGAGCGCGGGTCGTCGGCATCTCCGCGGCCCACGCGGTGCGCGCGCTGGGCGCCGAGGTCACGCTGGTCGATCGCGGCGACGACGCGACGACGAGCGAGCGCGTCGCACCGCTTTACGCCGAGGGCGTGCGCGTCCGGCTCGGCGACGACGCCACGCTGCCGGACGGCTGCGAACTGCTCGTCGTCTCGCCCGGAATCCCGCCGCGGGCACCGATCGTCGCGGCCGCCCGGAAGGCCGGCATTCCGGTCTGGGGCGATGTGGAACTCGCCTGGCGTCTGCGTAAACCGCTTCCGGACGGTTCTTACGCGCCGTGGTTGCCTATTACCGGCACCAACGGTAAGACGACCGCCGTGCGTATGCTCGCGGCGATGCTGGGGGCCGCTGGCAAGCGCACCGTCGCGTGCGGAAACATCGGCCTGCCGATTCTTGACGCGGTCCTCGCGCAGGATCCATACGACGTGCTCGCCATCGAACTGTCCAGCTTCCAACTGCACTGGACCGAGTCGATGAGTCCGCTCGCTTCGGCGGTCCTCAACGTGGCCCCCGACCACATCGACTGGCACGGTTCGCTCGGCGATTACACCCGGGCGAAGGGCCGCATCTACGAGAACTGCCAGGTCGCCTGCGTGTACAACGTCGCCGACGATGTCACCCGGGAACTCGTCGAGGACGCGGAGGTCGTTGAGGGCTGCCGCGCGATCGGCTTCACGCTCGGCGCTCCGGGGCTGTCCATGCTCGGCGTGGTGGACGGCATCCTGGCCGACCGCGCCTTCGTCGAGGACCGGCAGCGCACCGCCGCCGAACTCGGGACCATCTACGACGTAGAGCCGCACGCCCCGCACAACATCGCCAACGCGCTGGCGGCCGGGGCGCTGGCGCGTGCCTACGGCGTTCCCCCGGCGGCGGTGCGTGACGGGCTGCGCGCCTTCCGGCCGGACCCGCACCGCATCGCCTTCGTCGCCTCCATCGACGGCGTGGACTTCGTCGACGACTCGAAGGCGACCAACCCGCACGCCGCCGCCGCCTCCCTGGCCGCCTACGAGGACGTGGTCTGGATCGCCGGGGGACTGGCGAAGGGCGCGACCTTCGACGACCTGGTCGCCGGGGCGGCCAGGCGGCTGCGCGGCGCGGTGCTGCTGGGCGCCGACCGCTCGTTGATCGCCCGCGCCCTCGCCCGCCATGCCCCTGACGTCCCGGTCGTGGACATCGGGGGAGCGCAGGACGGCCTGACCGGCGCCCGGGCGATCGAACGCGCCGTCGAAGCCGCGTCGCGATTGGCCGCGGGCAAGGCGGCAGCGCTCGGCGATGCCGCGGCGGATACCGCGCCCGTGACCGTGCTGCTGGCCCCCGCCTGCGCATCGATGGACTTGTTCGTCTCCTATGGCGAGCGCGGAGACCTGTTCGCGCGCGCCGTGCGGGAACGCAAGGCCGCACGCGGGTAACGTGCCCTGATGAGCCGGATACGTTTGTCTGGAGATGGGTGGGCCGCGTGGTTGAACAGCAGGGCCGACCCGTAGAATTCCCGCCTCCTTCCACGACGAAGAACACGGCAACAACGAAGATCACGGCAACAACGAAGAACACTGCGACGACCGAGGGCGCTGCGGCGAACGACGCCGCGCTCGCGGTCTGGGATCTGCTGCGCCGCATGCGGCCCGGCCGCGCCGGCTCCGGGGAGGGCGGTCACCCCTCGTTGCCGCGCTACTTTCTGATCGGCGCGACTTTCCTGCTCATCACGGTCGGTTTGCTCGAAGTGTATTCGGCCTCGACGGTACACAACCTGCTGACCGGCAAGCCGGAGCTCGGCACCGTCGAACGCCAGGCGATCTCGGTCGCGATCGGCATCCCGATACTGATCGTCGCGGCACGGCTGCCGGTGCGCTTCTACCGCGCGCTGGCCTACCCGCTGCTGATCGGCACTCTGATCATGCTGGTCATGGTCCTGGCCCTGGGCCAGGTCTCCACCGGCGGCAACAAGAACTGGCTGGTGTTCGGGCCGCTGACGATCCAGCCGAGCGAGTTCGCGAAGTTCGCCCTCGTGCTGTGGGGCGCGGACCTGCTCGCCCGCAAGGAGAAGCGGCTGGCCAGCTGGGACCACCTGATCGTGCCGCTGCTGCCGATGGCCGGGCTGATCATCGGACTGGTCATGCTCGGCGGTGACATGGGCACCTCGATGATCATCGCGGCCATCGCCTTCGCGCTGCTGTGGATCGTCGGCGCCCCGGGGCGCCTGTTCGCCATTCTGACCGGTTCCGCCGCCGGCCTGGCCGCCGTCGCCGTCCTGCTGCGGCCGAGCCGGGTGCGGCGCTTCACGGCCTTCCTCGACCCCGCCGCCGACCCGCAGGGCACCGGCTTCCAGGCGGTGCACAGCTTCAGCGCGCTGTCGACCGGCGGCTGGTTCGGCGTCGGGGTCGGGGCGAGCCGGGAGAAGTGGGGCTCGCTGCCCGAGGCGCAGACCGACTTCATCTTCGCGATCATCGGCGAGGAACTCGGCCTGATCGGCGCGCTGGCAGTGCTGGCGCTGTTCGCGCTGATCGGATACGCCGGCGTGCGGATAGCGCTGCGCGCCCGCGACAGCTTCGTACGCCTGGCCGCCGGGGCGGTCACCGCCTGGCTGATGGTGCAGATGATGATCAACCTCGGCGCGGTGCTCGGGGTGCTGCCCATCGCCGGCGTACCGCTGCCCTTCGTCTCCTATGGCGGCTCCTCGTTGCTGCCGTCCATGGCCGCGATCGGCATGTTGGTCTCGTTCGCCCGGTCTGGTGACGGCGGCGCGGGACGAACGGATATGCTCTCGACCCGGGCCAGTGCGGCGTCCGCGGCTGCCGCCGGTTCCGGCCGCCCGCGCCCGAAGGCACCGCGAGAAGAGGGACGCACAACGTGACCGACGCAGCCCGTCCGATCCATGTCGTGCTCGCCGGAGGAGGCACCGCGGGCCATATCGAGCCCGCCCTCTCCCTGGCCGACGCGCTGCGCAGACGCGACCCACGGATCGGAATCACGGCGCTGGGCACCACCAAGGGCCTGGAGACCAGGCTCGTCCCGGAACGCGGCTACGACCTCGAACTCATTCCGGCCGTGCCGCTGCCGCGCAAGCCCACTTCCGAGCTGTTCACCGTGCCGAGCCGGCTGGCGGGCACGGTGCGCCGGGCCGCCGAGGTGCTCGACCGGGTCGGCGCGGACGTCGTGGTCGGCTTCGGCGGCTACGTCGCGTTGCCGGCGTACTTCGCCGCCCGCCGCCGAGCGGTGCCGATCGTGCTGCACGAGGCCAACGTGCGCCCGGGCCTGGCGAACCGGGTCGGCGCGCGGATGACCGAGCGGATCGCGACCGGTTCGCCGGACTGCCGGCTCGGCGGCGGCCGCTACATCGGCATGCCGCTGCGTCGCTCCCTGTCCACACTCGACCGGGCTGCCTTGCGCGCGGAGGCCTGCGACGCGTTCGGCCTGGAGAAGGAGGGCCCGACGCTGCTGGTCTACGGCGGGTCACTGGGCGCGCGGCGGCTGAACGAGGCGGTCACCGCGGCCGCTCCCGCGCTGTGCGCGGCCGGGGTGCAGATTCTGCACGCCGTGGGCCGCGCCAACTACGACGAGTCGGCGCTGCCGCGCATCGGCGGCGCCGGACAGGGCGGCGCGCTCGCGAAGTACGTCGCAGTGCCCTACCTCGACCGGATGGACCTCGCTTACGCCGCCGCGGATCTGGTCCTGTGCCGCGGTGGTGCGATGACCTGCGCCGAGGTCGCCGCGGTCGGCCTGCCTGCAGCTTATATACCGCTTCCGATCGGTAACGGCGAGCAGCGCCTTAACGCGCAACCGGCCGTGCGCGCGGGCGGTGGCCTGATGATCGATGACGCGGATCTGACCGCGGACTGGCTCATCCGTGAGCTGATCCCGCTCGCTCGGGACCGGGAGCGATTGGACCACATGGGCGCCGCCGCGGCCGAACTCGGTCGCCGCGACGCCGACGAGACCCTGGCCGACCTGGTCTTCGAGGCGGCCGGCAGCACGCCGGCGGTTGCCGCGGGAGCGCAGGCGTGAGCGTCGGGCCGACGCACGGGCTCGCCGATCCGCGCGGCTACGAACCGCCGCAGTCGATTCCGGCCGCCGAGGAGCTGGGACGCATCCACTTCGTGGGCATCGGCGGAGTAGGCATGGCCCCGGTCGCGCGGATCGCGGCCGAGCGCGGCCTGCCGGTGTCCGGCAGCGACATCAAGCGAACCGCCACGATCGACGCGCTGCGGGCCGCGGGCGCACTGATCCGCATAGGCCAGGCCCCGGAGAACCTCGACGGCGTGGACACGGTCGTGGCGACCACGGGCGTGCGGCCGGACAATGTGGAATTCGTCGAGGCGATGCGGCGCGGGCTGCGCATCATCCACCGTGCCACGGCGCTCGCGGCGCTCATGGTCGGGCGCACGGCGGTACTCGTCGCGGGCACGCACGGGAAGACCACGACCACGTCGATGCTCGCGGTCGCGCTCGACGTCCTCGGGCTGGACCCGTCGTACGCGATCGGCGGCGAGATCGGCGCCTCCGGTGTCAGCGGGCACGCCGGGGGCGGCGCCGTGTTCGTCGCCGAGGCCGACGAGTCCGACGGCACGTTCCGGCACTACGAACCCGACATCGCGGTGGTCACCAACGTCGAACTCGACCACACCGACTACTTCGGCTCGCTCGACGACGTGCACAAGGCGTTCGTCTCCTTCGTGGACCGGCTCAAGCCCGGCGGCCTGCTGGTGGTCTGCGCGGACGATCCCGGCGCGGTCGCGGTCGGGCGGGTGGCGCAGGACACCGGGCTGCGTGTGGTCTGGTACGGCGAGAACGCCGCGGTACCCGGTCAGCCGTCGCGTGCGGGCCGGCCCGAGGGGGAGCAGACCGTCGACTATCGGATCGAAGGGGTCGAACTGGTCGGCGGCGCCGCGCGTTTCGACATACGCGCCAAGGCCACGGGCATGGTCCATCACCTGCGGCTGGGCGTTCCCGGCCGGCACAACGCGGCCAACGGCACAGCCGCCTTCGCCGTCCTCGACGCGCTGGGTACCGATCTGAACCGGGCACCGGACGCCCTGGCGGCCTTTCACGGTGCCAGGCGCCGAATGGACTTCAAGGGTGAGGCCGGCGGCGTACGCGTCTACGACGACTACATGCACCACCCGACCGAAATCGCCGCGACGCTCGCCGCGTTTCGCGCCCTGGCCGGGGACGGCAGGCTCATCGTCGCCTTCCAGCCCCAGCGCTACACACGCGCCCGGACCTTCCTGCGCGAGTACGGGCCGCGGCTCGGCGCCGCGGACGCCGTAGTCGTGCTCGAGGTCTACCCGGGTTCCGGCGAGGATCCGATCGAGGGCGTGACCGGCGCCGTGATCGCCGGTGACATCCCGCTGCCGCCCGACCGCGTCGTCTTCGAACCCGACAGCGCGGCCGTGCCCGCGCGGCTGGTGGCCTGGGCCCGGCCGGGCGACCTGATCGTCACCGCCGGGGCCGGGGACGTCACGAGCCTCGGCGCGAAGATTCTCGACCTGCTCGCGGCCGGCGACGGCGCGGCTTCGCCGGAACCGGCCGGTGCGGAGGCAGGATCGGATTCGTGAGCGACGACGGCACCGATCCCGCGGACCCGGCACGGTCCGCGATCGCGTCGGCCCGCTCGCTCACAGCCGTCTCCCGCTTGCCCGCACAGCTGTACGCGGCCAGGATGCGCGCCCGCGAACGCTGGCGGAGATTGAGTATCACCGTCACGGTCACGCTCGTCCTGCTCGCGGTAGCCGCATACATCATCATCTGGCACACGCCCGTCCTCGCTCTTACGACCGTACGTGTCGCGGGGGAGAAGAGTGTGCGCGCACAGCAGATCGTCAATGCTGCCGCACTGCGCGACGGCACGCCGCTCGCCTCGCTCGACACCGGCGCGGCGGCAGCGCGGGTGCGGAGACTGCCACCGATCGCCTCCGCTTCCGTGTCACTCGACTGGCCGCACGGCGCGGTCATCACCGTGACCGAACGCGTGCCGGCCGCGTTGGTACCCGAGGGTGCGCGTTACGACGTGGTGGACGTGTCCGGGGTCGTCTTCGGGGTGCGGGACGCGCCATCCGGCGTCCTGCCCGTCATCCGCGTGCAGGGCTCGCCCGCGGTGAAGGCCGCCGTGGTTCCCGGCGCACTCGCCGCGCTCAAGGCACTCGCCCCGGTCATCGTCGGCCAAGTCACGGGTATCTCAGCGTCGAGCGCGTACTCGATCGAATTGACCCTGCGCGACGGCTCTGTGGTGGAATGGGGTGGACCCGACGCGGCGTCGGCGAAGGCGGCTGACCTTGCGGCCCTGTTGCGGCTCGGCAAAGCGGCCCGATACGACGTCAGTGCCCCGGAAGCTCCCGCGATGTCCGGACGATATGACTGAGTGACGGTGGGTCAGTTGAACTGTGCTTCAGGAACTTTCGGCGTGTTCGTTGAACAGGCGCTCCGAGAGACCTACTGTCGATTCGTCGATCGAGTCGTCACCTCGATGACTGACCCATAGTTGATGTTGACCCTAATTGATGTTGACTCAGTCCGAGGGCGATAAGGTCGTTCGCGAATAGACACCGAGCGCCGACCATCCGTACTCACCAGCGCGAGAGGCCTTCGAACCGTGGGTGCACCGCAGAACTACCTCGCCGTGATCAAAGTCGTCGGGATCGGCGGCGGTGGCGTCAACGCGATCAACCGGATGATCGAGGTCGGGCTCAAGGGCGTCGAGTTCATCGCGATCAACACCGACGCGCAGGCTCTGCTCATGAGCGACGCGGACGTCAAGCTGGACGTCGGGCGCGAGCTGACCCGCGGCCTCGGCGCCGGCGCGGACCCCGAGGTGGGCCGCAAGGCCGCCGAGGACCACGCCGAGGAGATCGAGGAGGTCATCAAGGGGGCCGACATGGTCTTCGTGACCGCCGGCGAGGGCGGCGGCACGGGTACCGGCGGCGCTCCGGTGGTGGCCCGCATCGCCCGCTCGCTCGGCGCGCTGACCATCGGCGTGGTCACCCGTCCGTTCACCTTCGAGGGCAGGCGGCGCGCGGCGCAGGCCGAGTCCGGGATCGCACAGCTGCGCGAGGAGGTCGACACCCTCATCGTCATCCCGAACGACCGGCTGCTTTCCATCTCCGCGCCCGGGGCCACGGTGCTCGACGCGTTCAAGTCCGCCGACCAGGTGCTGCTCTCCGGTGTCCAGGGCATCACCGACCTGATCACCACCCCGGGCCTGATCAACCTGGACTTCGCCGACGTCAAGTCGGTCATGTCCGAGGCCGGCTCCGCGCTCATGGGCATCGGTTCGGCCCGCGGCGACGACCGCGCGGTCGCGGCGGCCGAGATGGCGATCTCCTCTCCGCTGCTCGAGGCCTCGATCGACGGGGCGCGCGGGGTGCTGCTGAGCATCTCCGGCGGCTCGGACCTCGGCCTGTTCGAGATCAACGAGGCGGCGCAGCTGGTCTCCGAGGCCGCGCATCAGGACGCGAACATCATCTTCGGCGCGGTCATCGACGACGCGCTCGGCGACGAGGTGCGCGTCACCGTGATCGCCGCCGGGTTCGACGGCGGCCAGCCGGCCAAGCGCCGCGACGGCACCCGCCGCGTCGACGAGCCGCCCGCCCAGAGCAACACCACCGTGCACAACGCGATGCTCGGCACGCTGCCCCGGCCCGCCGGCGACGAGGACCCGCTCGCGGCCACGATCCCGGGCGCCCGCATCGAAGACGCGGCGAGCGCCGCCGACGAACTCGACATCCCGGACTTCCTCAAGGAAGGGAACTGACCGCTTCCGGGCACGTGCCGCCCCGCGGTTGGTGATCGCGCGGCGATCTGACACGCTCGTTGCGTGACTATCGCATTCAGCGGCCCGGTGCGCTTCGCCTTCACGGACCGCCGGGGCGGCGTCAGCCTTCCGCCCTACGATTCGCTCAACCTCGGTGACCACGTCGGCGACGATCCGCAGGCCGTGCGCACCAACCGGCAGCTGGCCGCGCGGGAACTCGGCGTCGCCCGGGAGCAGGTCGTCTACATGAAGCAGGTGCACGGCGCGGACGTCGCGTATGCCGGCGAACCGTGGCCCGACGAGCTCGCGCCGAGCGTGGACGCGCTCGTCACCGACCGGCCCGGCCTCGTGCTGGCCGTCCTCGTCGCCGACTGCACCCCGGTTCTGCTCGCGGATCGGGCCGCGGGCGTCGTCGCGGCGGTGCACGCGGGCCGCCCCGGGATGGCCGCCGGAGTGGTGACCGCGGCCGTCGCGGCGATGCGCGAACTCGGCGCGCAGCCCGCGCGCATCGAGGCGTACACCGGACCCGGCGTATGCGGGGCCTGCTATGAGGTGCCCGAGCGGCTTCGCGCCGAGGTGGCGGCCAGGGAACCGGAGTCCTGGGCGACGACGCGCCAGGGAACGCCCGCGATCGACGTGGCCGCCGGGGTGTCGGCGCAGCTGCGCCGCGCGGGAGTCCGGCAGAACCCGACCCGGATCGCCGACGGCTGCACGATGGAGACCTCGCAGTACTTCTCGTACCGGCGCGACGGGGTCACCGGCCGCTTCGCCGGATTCGTCTGGTTCGAAGAGGACTGAGGCACCGTGGCCGAGTCGTACGCCGGTTCCGGGCCCGAAGACCAGCGCGCCGCGCAGCTGGCCGAGAATCTCAATGCCTTGCGCACGCGCCTCGACGCCGCCTGCGCCGCCGCGCACCGCGCGCCCGGCGCGGTCGCGCTCGTCGCCGTGACCAAGTTCTTTCCCGCCACCGACGTCCTGCGACTGCTGCGCCTCGGCCTGCGCGAATTCGGCGAGAACCGGGACCAGGAGGCCGCGGACAAGGCCGCGCGGGTGGCCGGGGCGCTGCGCGGCCCGCAACACCTGGATCTCGCGGCGCCGCGCTGGCATTTCATCGGGCAGCTCCAGACGAACAAGGCCCGGTCCGTCGTCTCCTATGCGGACGTCATCGAGTCCGTCGACAGGCTCAGGCTGGTCGCCGCGCTGGATCGGGCGGCGGAACGGGCCGGGCGCGCGCCCACCTGTCTCATCCAGGTGAATCTCGATCCCGACCCCGGTGCGGGAGCCGACGCGGACGGTCGCGGCGGCGCCGCACCCGGCGAGGTCGAACGGATCGCCGACGCGGTGGCCGGTTCCCCGGCGCTGCGCCTCGGGGGCCTGATGGCGGTCGCCCCGCTCGGCGCCGACCCGCGTCCCGCCTTCGAACGCCTTGCCGAGTTGCATGCGAAAGTCCTTGGCACGCACCCTGAAGCTGTGTCACTCTCAGCGGGGATGAGCGGGGATCTCGAAGCGGCCGTGGCCGCGGGCGCGACACACGTACGCATCGGGTCCGCGTTGCTCGGTAGCCGAGCGCCGCTGCGGTAACGTCTGATCCAGTATCCGAACGAAGAGCGCCGAGCGCCTCGGTCCGCAGGGGGAACACGGCGGCCGTCCGCGACCGGTTGATCCGTCAGTTCGAACAAGGAGGGACGGGCATGCCCGGATTCATGAAGAAGACGGCCGTCTACCTCGGGCTGATGGAGGGGGACGACCCCTACGCGTACGAGGAGTACGGCCAGGAGGCGGACGAGGAGCGGCCGCTTCACCTCGACGACGACGAGGAGGAGGAGCCGGAGCGCTACTCCGCCTCGCGTACCGAGTCCGCCGCCGCCGAGCAGGAATCCCGGCCGCTGTTCCTGTCCGAGCCGCGGCGCCCCCGCGACGCCGAGCGTACCCCCGAGCGCCGCGAGGTGGATCGGCGCGACGCCGGCGACTCCGCCTTCCACGGCGCCCAGTCCGCCGGATACCCCGTCGCCCGGCCCGCGCCGATCGCGCTGCTGCCCGAGCGGGCCGATCGTTATGAGCGCCCTGCGCCGGTGGCCGCGACGATGGGCAGCGTCGGGCACGGGTTCGGCGGCGGCGGTGACGGCGGCTCCTCAAGCGACGCATACCGGATCACGACGCTGCACCCGCGCACGTACAACGAGGCGCGCACCATCGGAGAGCACTTCCGCGACGGAACCCCCGTCATCATGAATCTGACCGAGATGGGCGACGCCGACGCGAAGCGGCTGGTGGACTTCGCCGCGGGCCTGGTCTTCGGGCTGAGGGGGTCGATCGAGCGAGTGACGCAGAAGGTGTTCTTGCTTTCACCTGCTAACGTCGACGTGACGGCCGAGGACAAGGCCCGCATCGCCGAGGGCGGGTTCTTCAACCAGAGCTGACAGGCGGTACCCGACCGGGCGCCGCCGGTGACCGCGGCATCCGGGACGGACGGACGTTTTTCGATGGGACACGTGGCGATCCAACTGGTCACAGTGGTTCTGTGGGCTTACTGGGTCGTGCTGATCTTCCGGTTGATCATGGAGCTGGTTTTCCAGTTCGCCCGCTCCTGGGATCCGCGCGGTGTCATGCTGGTGGCTGTGGAGTCCGCCTACACGGTCACTGATCCCCCGCTGAAGTTTCTGCGTCGGCACATCCCGCCGCTTCGTCTCGGCGGTATTGCGCTGGACCTGGCGTTTATGCTGCTCTTGCTTATCATGTGGCTGTTGATCGGGGTGGTGGGCCGCCTGTGACACGACAGAACCGCCAGGACACGAGATATTGTCTGTCCGGTACGCCGACGATCCACGCTGAGGTGAAGAGATGCCGTTGACCCCCGAGGACGTGCACAACAAGCAGTTCACGACCGTCCGGCTGCGCGAGGGCTACGACGAGGAAGAGGTCGACGCCTTCCTGGACGAGGTGGAGGCCGAGCTCACCCGGCTGCTGCGGGAGAACGAGGAGCTGCGCGCCAAGCTCGCCGCGGCCACGCGCGCCGCGGCCGCCGCGCAACAGCAGCCGCCGATGGACCGTCCGCCGATGGACCGGATGCCCGCCAGACGAGAACCCGTGCCGATACCGCCACAGCTTCCCGCGCCGATGCCGGTACCCGTACCGCAGCCGCAGCCGCCGCAGTTCCAGCCCGGCGGCGACTCGGCGGCCCGGGTGCTCGCGCTGGCGCAGCAGACCGCCGACCAGGCGATCGCCGAGGCCCGCAACGAGGCCAACAAGATCGTCGGAGAGGCGCGTACGCGCGCCGACGGCATGGAGCGCGAGGCCCGCGGTAAGGCCGACGCCCTGGAGCGGGACGCGCAGGAGAAGCACCGCGTGGCGATGGGCACGCTGGAGCAGGCGCGCGCGTCGCTGGAGCGCAAGGTCGAGGACCTGCGGGCGTTCGAGCGCGAGTACCGCCAGCGGCTCAAGTCGTACCTGGAAAGCCAGATGCGGCAGCTGGAGTCCAACAGCAGCGACGACCCGGCGCTCTCGGCCTCGCGCGGCGGTTCACCGTTCCCGCAGCTGGGCGCTGGCGCGCCCCAGGCTCAGGCTCCGGCGCCGGCGATGGTCGGCGCGGGCATGGGCCCCGGCATGGGCATGGGTCCGCAGCAGGGC
>NZ_JAGSXH010000410.1 GCF_018283645.1 Actinocrinis puniceicyclus
GCCCGACGAGGAGATCGACAGGCCGGGAGGCAGGCCCGTGGCGCTGTAGGTGAGCGTCTGCCCGGAGGCCGAGTCGCTGGCCTGGACCTGAACCGCGGTGATCGGGGTGCCCACGGCGCCGCTCTGGTTGCCCGGGCTCGTCACGGTCACCGTGTTACCGCTGGTGCCGGCGCCGACGCCGGACTGGCTGATGACCTGCTGGGCGGCGGTGGGCCAGTTGGTCCCGCTGACCTGGGTGTTGCCGGTCAGGGTGTTGTTGTGGGGGGAGCCGGTGGCCACTTGGGTGGCGCCGCCGTTGTACCAGTTGTAGTTGAACGCGTTGTCGTCGGTGTTGTTGTTGGAGTTGGCGTTGGTGAACGCCCACACGCCGCTGTCCTGCACGACG
>NZ_JAGSXH010000411.1 GCF_018283645.1 Actinocrinis puniceicyclus
CGGCCGCCAGGTCGCCGAGCAGCCGTCCCCCAACTCATGGGCACCCGGCCCGGTCAACCATGGCGGGCCCGCGACCTCGCCCGAGCCTTCGACATCACCGAGGAGACGGGCTTGAACAGCTTCTGCGCCCAAATGTCCACCTGGTCAAGACTCGGCTACCTGACGAAGACCAGCCCAGCGACCTACCAGCTCACATGAGCCAGAAACTGGACAAGCACCCGGAATCCTTAACTTCGAGGCCTTGGCGTTTGACCCGCCAGGAGTTGCGCCTGGCGCGTTTCACCACGCGCGGGAAGCTGCGGTGCCTGCGCTTGGGGTTCAGCGACCGCTTGCGGGTCAGCCTCCCGAGCGTGTGGGCGATCAGGAGCCGC
>NZ_JAGSXH010000412.1 GCF_018283645.1 Actinocrinis puniceicyclus
ACGGCCGACTGCACCCGGAGCGGGACTCGGCCGCCGGAGTGAAAACCGGCGACACGCCCTAAAGTCCGACCCCTGATTCGCCGATACTCCAAATAGACCAAAGCCCACCAAAAGAGACACAGACCCGGCATTACCTTGACCACGAAGTTGCCAGTGGCCCAAATCCAGCTTCTCACCAGATGGAGGGCGGGGATAACTCCGTTTACTTTGGAGAGCAGAGCGTCGCTGGAGACTACCAAGCACTGCCCTAAAGTTAAGGGTGGTCTGATGGTGTGTGGGGTGGTTTGACGATCGCTGGTTGCGACTCGATCACGATGTGGACGGTGCGTCAGATATAACAAAGCTCCTGGTAGGACGTGGGTTGTCG
>NZ_JAGSXH010000413.1 GCF_018283645.1 Actinocrinis puniceicyclus
CCGCCGCCATCAGAGCCCACCTACACCGCCTCCAGAAGCAGCCCACCCGCGTGATCTCCTTCTTCCACAAACCCGAGGTCACCTACGCAGCAGCCTGACCACGACAGAAAAGACCCACCGGTCAATAACTGCTGCATTGATACTGTTCAAGGGCCTTATCCCATAAAGCGGTGCTCCAGTCGCTTCACACAGCGACACCGTGCACGAGAGTCCGGGCCGCCAGAAACCTAAGGGTGCGGCTCCTTGAGGGTGCGTGTTCGAGGTCTGTGATCTCGGGCGATTGCACGCTGCTGATCGTCACAGAGGGCTCCTTTCCGCTACGTTCCTGCTTGCTGACGGCAAGAAACGAGGGAAAGGA
>NZ_JAGSXH010000414.1 GCF_018283645.1 Actinocrinis puniceicyclus
CCTTTCCCTCGTTTCTTGCCGTCAGCAAGCAGGAACGTAGCGGAAAGGAGCCCTCTGTGACGATCAGCAGCGTGCAATCGCCCGAGATCACAGACCTCGAACACGCACCCTCAAGGAGCCGCACCCGAAGTATTTCGCGCGGGAGACGGGCTGGTGAGTCGCTTCCAGTTCGTCGCGGACCATCACCGCGCCTAGGCCGCGTTTTGGAATGAATGCTGGTGTTGATGGTTGCGGTCTTGCCTCGTGTCATGCTGCTACAACTGGTGCATGGCGCGAGGCGATTTGACGGACGGTGAGTGGGAGCGGATCCGCAGGTAT
>NZ_JAGSXH010000415.1 GCF_018283645.1 Actinocrinis puniceicyclus
GGGACGTGTCAGGTCTCGTACGTGAAGAACGAGTGGGGCGGTGGGTTCACCGCGAACGTGACGGTGACCAACACGGGTACCTCGACGGTGAACGGCTGGACGGTGACCTGGAGTTTCCCGGGTGACCAGAAGGTCACCAACGCGTGGAACGCGAACGTGACCCAGTCCGGGTCGGCGGTCACCGCGACGAACATGAGCTACAACCCGGCCATCGCGCCCGGCGGCAACGTGCAGTTCGGCTTCCAGGGCACCTGGGCCGGCAACGACACCAGCCCCAGCGCCTTCACCCTCAACGGAAACGCCTGCAGCTGAC
>NZ_JAGSXH010000416.1 GCF_018283645.1 Actinocrinis puniceicyclus
TCCGGCACGAGCAGATCCAACCACATGACCGGCCGTCAGATCGACCCACGCCCCACCACACCCCACACACCCTGCGTCACCGCAAGGCGGACACCGTCACACTCCGATTTCCCAGTGAATGTTTGCGTTTGAAGTAAGTCTCCAGCGTGCAGGTCGTCCGCGTCAGTCCAGCCTCTAGGGGTCTGTCTCGATAACGGTGCGGAAGCGAAACATCCGGTCACGAAGGGATGATTCGTATGACTAACACCGCTATTGACACCAACCAGGCGACGGTCGCAGGATCCGACGGTGTGAGCCTTGACTTC
>NZ_JAGSXH010000417.1 GCF_018283645.1 Actinocrinis puniceicyclus
CTGATGGCAGGCCGTGAGCAGTGCGGGCTGGTTCGCCTTGACTGTGAAAACGTAGTGTGCGTCGTGTTCGCGCAGGTGGCGTGCTGTTTCCCGCTGGGTGTGCAGCGCGTCCATCGTGATGACGGACCCTGCGATGTCCATGCCGTCAAGCAGGATGCGCGCCTCGGGGATCTCGTTGGTCTTGGAGTCGATCTGCCGCTGGGCCAGGATCGTGCCGGCGGCGTGATCCAGCGCTGCGAGCAGGGTGACCTGCGCGAACCCGGTGGCGCCCGAGCCGCGCAGCACCTTGCCGTCCACCGCG
>NZ_JAGSXH010000418.1 GCF_018283645.1 Actinocrinis puniceicyclus
TGGGTGCGGGCAAGTGCCTGGACGACCCGAACAGCACCACGACGCTGGGCACCCAGCAGCAGATCTACACCTGCAACGGTGCGGCGAACCAGACCTGGACGCACAACTCCTCCAACGAGCTGACCCTGAGCGTGGGCGGCAGCACCCTGTGCCTGGACGCGAACGGTAAGGGCACGACCGCGGGCACGAAGGTGATCGTCTACTCCTGCAACGGCCAGACCAACCAGCAGTGGAACCTCAACTCCAACGGCACCGTCACCGGTGTGCAGTCAGGGCTCTGCCTGGACGTGACCG
>NZ_JAGSXH010000419.1 GCF_018283645.1 Actinocrinis puniceicyclus
ACTGACGATCCCACCGACACCGTGAGCACCAACGCCCTGCCCGGCTGACCCCGGGCAGGGCGTTTCCGTCACCATGCGGCCCCAGCATCGATGCCGCCGACATCCTCATCTTCAACGTCGGGCAACAGCCGGGCGGGGCACGGTGCCAGAGCCACAGCGGCTTGGGCGCCCCCTGGTGCGCCAAACGCTCGACGGTGATCCGGATCACGCTGCCCTCGAGGATCGGCAGGTCCCGCCCGGCCGGGTACCCGGCC
>NZ_JAGSXH010000041.1 GCF_018283645.1 Actinocrinis puniceicyclus
CCCCTCCCGCCCTGCCGCGCGAGATCCTGCTGCCGGGCCGGGCCGGGCCCGCCGGTCAGCCCGGGGACGACCCTTCGGCGTCCCGCGCGGCGCGTTCGAGTTCGCGTAGCTGATCGATCGTGGCCGCCTGCGCGGGGTCTGCCGGGGTGTCCAGGAACGCGTCGATGATCTCGCGTACCAGCGTCTCGGTCGCCAATCGGTAGCTGAGTACCAGCACGTTCGCGTCGTTCCAGCGCCGTGCGCCCCGGGCCGTCTCCGCGTCGACGCACAGCGCGCCGCGCACGCCTGGCACCTTGTTCACCGCGATCGAAGCGCCGGTGCCGGTGTAGCAGAACAGCACGGCCCTCTCGGCTCGCCCTTCGGCCACCGCGCGGCCCACTTCCCGGGCCACCTGCACCCAGTCGGCGCTTCGGCCCGCCAGCGGCCCGGCGACGAGGACGTCGAGGCCGCGCGCGCCAAGGTGCGCGACCGCCGCGTCCGTGGACGCGGTGCGCTCGTCGCTGCCCACCGCGACCAGTCGCGCGCCGGCGGAGGGCTCGCGGCCCGGGGAGACGGGCGTCCCGCTCTCGGACATTTCGGCTCAGCCTCCTGCGATATCCGTCAGGCGGCCGGACGCGGCTCGCCCTGTCTCCACGGTACTGCGCACGCTCACAGCTGCTGGACCAGCGCGGGATGCCGCGGATCGTCGACGCGCACGACGACATCCGCGCGGATCAGCGGCTGCGCTTCGCGTTCGTATCGCGCGAACGCGGGCAGCGTCCACGCGGTGTCAGGGCCCGTCCTTCGGGCCAGCGCGGCGGCGGACAGCCACAGGTGCACGGTGAACTCGAAGGGCAGGCCCCGTCCGAGCAGCAGCGCGCCGTCCAGCAGCAGCACGCCGCCGGGCGTGAGTCTCGTGTACTCATGGCGGCTGGCGCGGTCCCGTTCGGCGTCCCACAGCGCGGGCAGCACCCGGCCGCTGCCGCCTGGTTCGAGCGGACCGAGCACCTCGCGGACCAGTGCTTTCGTGTCGAGCCAGCCGTCGTAGTAGACGTCCGGGTCGGTGCGGCCGTACTCCAGCCGCAGTGAGGCCGGACGCAAGAAGTCCTCCGCGGACACCCGCAGCGCCGCGCGGCCTCGCACCCGCAGCGGGTCCACCAGGTCGCGGGCGAGGTCGCCCGGGCGCGCGGCCGGCGCCCCGTCGAGCGCCACCCGGACCCATGTCCCCGGGGCGAGCGCCGCGACCTGGTCGGCGAGCCGTTCGACCAGCAGGGCCGGGGAGATCGCGCGTACGTCCACCGACCCATCATCCCGGGCCGGCCGTGTGCCCGGTCCCCGCGGTAGGCGACAATGGCGCCATGACGGTCCAGATCTCGCCCTCGATCCTCAACAGCGACTTCGCCCGGCTCGCCGACGAGGTCGCCTCTGTCTCGCAGGCCGCCGACTGGGTGCACGTGGACGTGATGGACAACCACTTCGTGCCCAACCTCACCCTCGGCCTGCCGGTGGTCGAGGCGCTGCTCAAGGCTTCGCCGTTGCCGCTGGACTGCCACCTGATGATCGAGGACCCCGACCGGTGGGCGCCCGCGTACGCCGAGGCCGGGGCCGGCTCGGTGACCTTCCACGTGGAGGCCGCCGCCGCGCCGATCCGGCTGGCCCGCACGCTGCGCGCGGCCGGCGCCCGGGCGGGAATGGCGCTGCGCCCGGCCACCCCGATCGAGCCCTACGAGGACCTGCTGCCGGAGCTCGACATGGTGCTGATCATGTCGGTAGAGCCGGGGTTCGGCGGGCAGCGGTTCCTCGACGGCGTGCTGCCCAAGGTGCGCCGTGCCCGGCGGGCCATCGAGCGGCGCGGCGGCCAGGTCTGGTTGCAGATGGACGGCGGCGTGTCGACCGAGACGATCGAGCGGTGCGCGGAGGCGGGAGCGGACGTGTTCGTGGCCGGTTCGGCGGTGTATGCGGCGGAAGACCGGGACAAGGCGGTGCGCGGGTTGCGGGCGCTGGCCGAGCGCGCCGCCGGCAAGCCGTCGTGGCAGGACGCGCAGCAGGCCTGACGGGCGGCGCCGAATTGAAGCCGAATCGAAAAGGGACGGCCGCTTTGAAAGGGGACGCAGGAACCGGATCCGCAAGGACACCGCGCCTGCGACCACCGATGCGAGTCCTCGATGAACTGTTCAGCCTGACCGGGCGTACCGCGCTGGTCACCGGCGGCAGTTCGGGCATAGGCGGCGCGATGGCCGAGGCGATCGCGTCGGCCGGGGCGCGCACGGTGCTGCTGGCTCGCGACCGGGAGAAGCTCGCGGCGGCGGCGCGGCGCATACGGCAGCAGGGCGGGCAGGCGGACTGGGTGTCCGCGGACGTGGCCGACCGCGCGCGCCTGGCCGAGGCGGCCGAAGCGGCGGTGCGCCTGGTCGGCGAGATCGACATCCTGGTCAACTGCGCCGGGATCAACCCGCGCCCGCCGCTGGGCGAGCAGAGCCTCGACGACTACGACGGGATCGTGGCGGCCAACCTCACCGGCCCGTTCCAGCTGGGCCAGCGCTTCGGCCCGCGGATGGCCGAGCGCGGCTGGGGGCGGATCATCAACATCGGTTCGCAGCAGAGCGTCTCGGCGTTCGGCGACAGCGGCGTCTACGGGGTCGCGAAAGCCGGTCTGGCCGGACTGACCCGTTCGCAGGCGGAGGCGTGGTCGCCGCGCGGCGTTTGCGTGAACACGGTCGTGCCCGGCTTCGTCGTCACGCCGCTCACCGCGGCCGCCGCTTCCGAGCCGCGGAGGGTCGAGGCGCTCGCCTCGCGCACCATGGCCGGCCGCAACGGGCTGCCGGAGGACTTCCGGGGCGTGGCACTCTTCCTCGCCTCGGACGCCTGCGCGTACGTAACCGGTCAACTGCTGTTCGTGGACGGCGGCTTCTCAGTGCACTGATCGTGCCTGGTCGTGTATCGGTCCTCTTGGACGCTGACCGTAGGACGCGGGCTATCGATGCCGGGCGGATCCGCTGCGTGATTCCCCTTCTGGCTGGGACGCCGCCGCGGCGGCCGCCTGCCGGATCCACAACGCGGCGCCCGCGGCCGCTGCGGCCGCGGCCAACGCCAGCGCGGCCACGATCCGGCCCCAAACCGCCCCGGAGTGCACCGGGGAGCGCGCCGCGAGCAGCACCACCGCGATCGCCGCCGGCGCCGCGAGCGCCGCGGTGCGGTCTCGCAGTTGCCTGACGCCCACCGGTCCGGCCGCGACGGCGTCCACGGCGAGCAGGTACGCCGACAGCAGCACCGCGTCGAGCGCCGTCAACCACACCGGGGGATCGCTGAATCCCGCCACGATCGTGCAGCCGACGGCGAACGCGCTGTTTCGGTGGCGCACCAGCCGGCTGCCGAGCCGGGCCGAGGCGACGATCGGACGGCGCGCCACCGCCGGCGCGGCCCAGATCGCCGCGACCACTGCGGCCGCAAAGCACAGCCAGCCCGCCGGCCCGCGCCCGGCCAGCCGCGTGGGATCGGCGACGGCCGAGACCAGGGCCACGCCGAGCAGCAGTACCGCGCGGTGGGGCGACGCACCGCGGCGGCGGCCCGGCGCGGCGTATTCGTGGTCGTCTTCACGTCCCGATCCGGCCGCGTTCATCGTTGCCTGCCTCGTACCGGGGAGCGCAGCAGCGGAGCCAGCGCCAGATCCAGTTCTCCCGTTCCATCCCAGCTGACCACCGGGATCCCGCGTTCCACCAGGCTGAAGTGCAGCGCCTGACGATCCAGCCGCCACAGCCGCAGCGCGTACCCGGCCGCCTCGTCCTCCGGCTCCGCCCTCGGTTCCCCGGTCGGGATCTCCACCACGACCATCGGGTTGCCGCGCTCGGCGAGGTCGCGCAACAGGTCGAGGATCCGGTCATCCGCCAGTGGCGTGATCGCGTAGACGAGCGCGCCGTGCGGCAGCGCGGGTGCGGGGACGTGGTCGATCACCGGGGTGTGGTAACCGAGGTCGCGGCGCACTTCGAGCACAGTCTCGATGATCCGGTACAGATGGCCGCCGCTTGTCCCCGGCTGGAGCCACCGCAGCCGCCCGCCGACGGACACGATGCCGACGCGGTCGTGGCTGCGCAGGTAGGCGCGGGCGATGCCGGCCGCGGCGCGTACCGAGTCGTCGAGCGTGGAGCGGCCGGTTCCCGGGTCGCGCAGGTCGCCGAACGCGTCGAGCAGCACCACGGCGTCGGTCGCGCGTTCGGCCGCGAAGCTGGTGATCTGGATCGCGCCGCGCCGCGTGGTCGACGGCCAGTGGATGCGCCGCTGCCGCTCTCCCCACGCGTACGGGTGCACGCCGGCGAACTCGAAGCCTTCGCCCGGGTGCCGCGCGGTGTGCTCGCCGAGCCGTTGCGGCAGCCGCGCCGGGACGGGAGACAGGCCGCTTTCGGCGGGCAGCGGGTAGACGTCGACCTCGCCCAGTTCCACGCGCACCGTCCGGCGGGCGAGCCCGCCGAGGTCGTGCAGGTCGATGTCCGCGGTGCCCAGCGTCCAGCGGCCCCAGCGCCGCGCGGCGAACGAGAACGTGACCGAGGGGCCCGACACCTCGACCCCGGTGAGCTCGACGCCGGGACCGGGGGCCAGGCCCGGGTCGATCCAGCCGGCCAGTCCGTCGAAGGCGAGCTCGACCCGCGCCGTGATCGGCTCGCCCTCGAAGCAGCGGCGGACCGGCACGGCGGCCTGCGCGCCGAGCCGGGTCGGCCGGGTGGAGCCCGGCGCGCCGAGCGCGAGCAGCACCGCCGGACCCGCGGCGAGCGCGAGCAGCCACGCCCGGCCGGTGATCAGCGCGAGCGCCGCCGCGGTCAGCGCCACGCTGCTCAGCCGCAGCGCCCGTTCGCTCAGCCGCCAGCGCCGGGTCGGCGCCGTCGGCGGGGCGGCGGGGTCGGCTGAGTACTCCCGGCCGTCGAGCGCGCGGCGAACGGCAGCGGCGGACGCACTGTCCGTTGCCTCGCCGCCGTGCGCGATCACGGCTGCGGGACCGTGCGCGGTGTGGCGACCGAGTCGACGATGCCCTGCACGACGTCGTCGGCGTTGATCCGGCGCACCCACAGCTCCGGCCGCAGGGTGATGCGGTGCGCGAGGGCGGGGACGGCCACGGCCTTGACGTCCTCGGGCGTCACGAAGTCGCGGCCGTCGAGCACGGCCCGGCCCCGGGCCAGCTGCACCAGCGCCAGTCCGCCGCGGGGCGAGGCGCCGACCTGGATCTGCGCGTGCTTCCGCGTCGCGGTGACCAGGCCGATGATGTAGCCGAGCAGGTCGTCGTCCACTTCGACCGCCTCCAGGCTGGCCCGCATCGCCAGCACCTCGGCGGGGTCGGTCAGGGCGCGCAGCACCGCCTCGGGCTCGGCGCGGTCCAGGCGCCTGCGCAGCATCGCGGTCTCGTCCGCGGGCGGCAGATAGCCCATGCGCACCCGCAGCAGGAACCGGTCAAGCTGCGCTTCGGGCAGCGCGTACGTGCCCTCGTACTCGATCGGGTTGTCGGTCGCGATCACCACGAAGGGCCTGGGCAGCGGCCGGGTCGCCCCGTCCACCGACACCTGGCCCTCGGCCATCGCCTCGAGCAGCGCGGCCTGGGTCTTCGGCGGGGTCCTGTTGATCTCGTCGGCCAGCAGCAGGTGGGTGAAGACCGGGCCGGGCCGGAAGAGCATCTCGCCCGAGCGCTGGTCGTAGAACGGCGCGCCGGTCACGTCCGAGGGCAGCAGGTCCGGGGTGAACTGTATTCGGGTGAACTCCAACCCCAGCGCGGTGGCGAAGGACCGGGCCAGCAGCGTCTTGCCGAGCCCGGGCAGGTCCTCGATGAGCACGTGGCCGCCCGCCAGAACCCCGAGCAGCACCAGCTCCAGCGCGGGACGCTTGCCGACCACCGCCCTGGCGACCTCGTCGAGTACCGCGTGCGCGCGCTGCCCGGTCTGCGCCGGCGTCAGGCCCGCGGGCACGGCGACCGGACCCGCGCCACTGCCCGCCGCGTGCGCCGGCTGCGGACCGGCTGCCGTCGCGGCGGATGTCTTCACTGCGTTCTCCAAGGCTTCGTGCTCCTCATCGTCACCCGTTGCTCCCCGCGGGGAGGTCTGCGAGGGCTTTCGGATCGGGCCCGAGCGCGCAATCTCCTTCTCGTGCCCGACACCGTGTAGTCTCAAGAGCTTGGCATCCTGTGGCTGGCTGGCTGTCGTGTCGTTACATCCGGAACCGATCCAGAGGCCTCTCACAGCGTTTCGAGGCGTTGAACGAGCGCCCGCAGGACGACATCCGGCACCGGCGGAGGGTAGTTGGCGCTCTGCGCGCGCCGGTCCAGCGTACGGCGCGGCGGCAGCGGGCCCGAGTACACCGGGCGGCGCGGGTCGATCCACGCGTACACGTCCGCGCCGACCAGGGCCCGGGCGCGCTCGGGCTCGTGATAGAGCGAGACGCCGTGCCGGTCGGCCAGGCGCACCGCGTACAGCCGTTCCAGTCGGGGGCGCAGCACCCGCTCGTAGCCGGCCGCTGATTCGCGCGCCGACTCCACCGCCGTCGCCCATCCCTGCATGCTCGGCTCCCGCTGCTGCACCAGTCGCAGGGGTCTGCGATATGAGCCGTCGATCGCCTCCGCGCCCGCCACGTACCGGGCGACCAGCAGCGCGATGATGACGACCGCGGCCGCGCCCACGGCTGCCGCGCCCGGGCCGCCGGCGACCGCCAGCAACGCCTCGGCCGCGACGGCCATGCCGGCCAGCAGCAGCAAGGCGAGGACAGCCGGGCCGAACCGGTGCCCGCCGGGCTCTCGGCGCACTACGTCCATCAGCTCACCACCCGGGTCTGCGTGTGCGTGTCCGTTCGCGGCGCGTCCCCGCTGCCCGGCTCGGTGCGTTCGGCCAGCGCGTCTGTGACCGAGTCGAGCGCCCGTCGTGCGGTTTCGAGATGGCGCGCGGTCATCGGGTGGGAGGAGAAGCGGGCCTCGCGGAACAGTTCGGTCAGCGTCACGGCGTCCCGGGTGCCCGCGCCGGGCAGTTCGCGGGAGGCGGCGCGGCGCAACAGGTCGAAGGGGCTGTCGGCGCGCTTGCGTGCCACGCCGGCCTGCGCCAGCGATTCCTCCATCGCGGCGTAGCAGGCGATGATCGCGGTGCGCGCGTCCTCCCCGTCGAGCGCGCCGCGGCCGGCCAGCAAAGCGTCGGCCAGCGCCTCGTCCTCGCCGCCGGAGACCGCGGCCGGCGGCGAGGACTGCACCGGTCCGGTCAGCGGCAGCCCGCGAAGCAGCCGCGCGGCGAGCAACACGAGCAGAACCAGCAGTGCGACCCCGATGACGATTGCGAACGCCACCAGGAAACCCGACAGGTCGAAGGAGAAGGAGCGCACCGGGTGCCGGGTCGCGCCGCTGCGGGCCGGGCCCGGGCTCGCGGACCCCGGCAGGAAGGTGGGTGTGGGTGTCGCCTGAAATGGCGGGACGCCTTTGCCGTCGTCCGGCCGGCGCAGCAGGATCAGCGCGAACGGCACGAGGACCGCGCCGGCGAAAAGCACCGCGACGGTGGCCTGGCGCAGCCTGTCCAGAGCGTTCGAGGGCACCTCGGTCGTACGCACGTGGAGCCGGTACTTCGCCGCGGTGACCAGGGCCGCGCCGGCGAAGAGCAGGGCCAGGCCGACGGCGGCCCCGGTGGGCAGGCCGTCGTTGCTGCGCAACGCGGCGCCCGCGGCCGCGCGCACCCCGATCGCCGCGACGCCCAGCGCTAGCACCGTCGCCGCGGCGAGCAGCCTGCCGTCCCGGGGGATCAGCCGTTGATCGCCGCTCCCGCTCCGTCTCACCCGTCCGGTCTCTTCCCTGCCGCCTCTGTTCGGACGCCAGCCTGGCACATCGGCACCGCGGATGTCAGTACGGCGGGTGTTTTCGTCCCGTTCCGGGTGTCAGGGGACCCACAACCTGGCCGCGGTGGCGGTCGCCTCCAGCAGGCCCGAGCCGAGCAGGCCCAGTTCGCCGCGCAGGTCCTTGGGGATCTCCCGGATCCGGCGCGGCAACTGGCGGGCGGCCGCGTGAAAGGAGAGGTCGGGCAGCCGCGCGTTCAGGTCGAGATGCCGTTCCATCAGCTTGATCAGGCCCTGTTTGCGCATGCGGGCCAGCGTCTGGGCCAGCCGCAGCGAGATCAGCCATACCGTCAGATGCCACAGCGGGATGATGACCACCCAGATCATGATGTACGTGTGCGCGGCGTGCTGCACCGTCGGCGCGTAGTGCTTGAGGTCCAGGACATGGGTGACCACACGCGGTTCCCACCGCCATTCCAGGTACACCGGCAGCGCCCACATGGCCAGCGCGACCGAGCTGAGGCCCCAGGGGATCGCGATGTAGATGGTCCAGCGCGCCCAAGTGCCGACCGCCTGGAAACGCTTGCTCATCCGCATGAACGGACAGGGCATCAACACCGAGGCCAGGTTGCCGATCGCGATCGAGGCGATCGGCAGCACCGCCAGTTGCGGCAGGGCGGGTCGCACCCAGGCCGCGCTGTGCCCGAGCCGCACCGTGAGCGCGACGACGATCGCGACGAACAACAGCTCCCACACCGCGAGCAGCAGGTTGCGCGCCAGCAGGATCCGGCCCGGATCGGCCCCGGAGCGCAGCAGGTCCGCGGCCCATCGCGGCTCGGCGGCCAGCTGGTTGGTCAGCGAGCCGTCGGCCACCGCCGTCAGGATGACGGGGACCACCACCGCGTTCATCGGATGGGCCAGGTCCGGCCTGGTGAACGCCAGCAGGAACGCGAAGGTGCCCAAACCGAGCGCCCAGCTGCACAGCAGCCCGTACAACCAGTCGGGGCGGGTTCGCAGGACCCTCGCGAACTCGCTGAAGGCGGTGATCCGCGGCGGTGAGCCGTGCTGCGTGCGCGGCATCTGCTCAGAAGGCTGCGCGGGGCTGGTCGGCTGCGCCGGTGCGGCCTCGATCACCGGCATGGCTGAGAGCGCCGTCTCGTCCGTCAAACCGCCCCCCTTACCCTCCGCGCGATGCCAATACGAACCGTGATCACCCTATGGCTCATTCCCGCAGGCTTCCCCGTGCACGCCCCGGGCGGAATCACTCGTGTGCGGTCACGCGCCCTCGTGCCGTGCACCGATCCTCCGGGCAGAGTTCGCCCGTCGACCGCGCTGCGGTCACCGGGCAGCAAACCCCGCCGGGCACCGTGTTCGATATGCGGGTCGCAGTAGTCACCGAATCGTTCCTGCCGCAGGTGAACGGAGTCACCAACACCGTCGGCCGGATCCTGGAACACCTCGCGGCGCACGGCCACGACGCGTTGGTCGTCGCGCCCCGCCCCGGTCCGTCCGTCTACGCCGGTTTCCCGGTGGTGGCGGTGCCCGGCGTCGGGCTGCCCGGATACCGGGAGTTCAAGCTCGGGCTGCCCACCCGGCGCGTGGAAAGGCTCTTGCGCGAGTTCGGGCCGGACCTGGTGCATCTGGCCTCCCCGATAGCGCTGGGCGCGGCCGGGGCGCGGGCGGCCCGACGGCTCGGCGTGCCGTGTGTCGCGGTCTTCCAGACGGACGTGGCCGGCTTCGCGCGGGCGTACGGCTTCCGCGGCACCGACGCGATGATCTGGAGCTGGATCCGGCACATCCACCGACAGGCCGACATCACACTGGTGCCCTCGCGGGCCAGCTACGAGCAGTTGAGCGCGCAGGGCGTGCCGCGGCTCGCGCTGTGGGCCCGCGGCGTGGACGCCGCCCGGTTCAATCCGGCGCACCGCGACCAGACGCTGCGCGAGTGGCTGCTCGGCGACCGAGAGGTCCTCGTCGGCTACGTCGGCCGGCTCGCCGGGGACAAGCGGGTGCACCTGCTGGCGTGCCTCGCGGACCTGCCGAAGGTGCGGATCGTCGCGGTCGGCGACGGGCCGGCCGCCCCGAGTCTTCGCGCACTGATACCGAGCGCCGCGCTGCCCGGATTCCTCAGCGGACAGGCGCTGTCCGCCGCGTACGCGTCGCTCGACGTGTTCGTGCACACCGGAGCGGACGACACCTTCGGGCAGTGCGTGCAGGAGGCCATGGCCTCGGGCGTGCCGGTGGTCGCGCCCGCGGTCGGCGGCCCGCTGGATCTGGTGCGCCACGAGCACACCGGGCTGCTGTTCGCACCCGACGACACCGACGAACTCAGGCGCCGTGTCGCCGAACTCGTCGCCAGCCCCGCGCTGCGCGCGCGGTACGGCGCGAAAGCACGCGAAGCGGTACTCACCCGGTCCTGGGCTTCGGTATGTGACGAGCTTCTCGGGCACTACAGCCAGGTCCTGACCGGACGACGCCCGCTCGAACACGCCCTGGGCTGAGGAGACCGCGCAGCTCAACGGTCCGGAGCGGTTCGGTTGCGCGTCGCGGAT
Organism: Actinocrinis puniceicyclus; assembly: GCF_018283645.1. Taxonomy (GTDB): domain Bacteria; phylum Actinomycetota; class Actinomycetes; order Streptomycetales; family Catenulisporaceae; genus Actinocrinis; species Actinocrinis puniceicyclus. Next base: position 10,311 of record NZ_JAGSXH010000041.1, read on the forward strand.
GGCGCGGTTACGCCACGGCAGGTTTCCGCCACCCTCAAGCCCTGTCGTTTCCCGTCGGCGACCGGCAGGGTAAGTGGGGCGCGGCTGATCGGGGGGTCGGCCGCATGCCGCGGACAGCTTCCGCGTGCCGCATCGCCGGACTCAATGGGTGGGCCGGCGGTCCCCTATACGGCGGCGCCCTCCTCGCGTTGGGCGTTGTCGCGATGCCGTTCCGAGTCGCTGCCCGACCCCGCTGCGGCTCGGAACGGCGTTCACCCGCGCCCCGGCTCGGCTCGCCCGCCCGCCCGCTCAGTTCCGGTTTCGCGCGTCCGCTCAGCCGCGCAGCGCCGCGAAGAGCGCGACGACCTGCGGCCCGGCCTTCGCGGGCGATCCGGCGTCGAACGGCGGTTGCGGGTCGTACTCGACGGCGAGCTGGAGGGCCTTGGCCACCTGCTCGCCCGCGGCCAGGGCGGCGAGGGCCAGCGCCATGTCGATGCCGGCGGAGACGCCGGCCGCCGTGACGAGCTTGCCGCGCCGCACGACCCGCTCGGGCGTGTAGCGGGCGCCGAGCTTCTCCAGCGTCTCCACGGCGGCCCAGTGCGTCGTCGCGTCGAGACCGTCCAGCAGCCCGGCGGCGGCGAGTACGAGCGAGCCGGTGCACACCGAGGTCGTCCACCGCGTCGTCTCGTGGATCGCGCGCACCCAGGAGAGCGCCTCCTCGTCGCGTATCAGTGCCCTGGTTCCCGGTCCGCCGGGCACGACCAGGATGTCCGCCGCGTCGACCTCGTCGAGCGTGGCGTCCGCGTGCAGGCCGGCCACGCCGCTGTCGGTGCGCACGACGCCGCGCTCCTTCGCGGCGAAGGTGACCTGGGCGCCCGGCAGCCTTTGCAGCACCTCGTAGGGCCCGATCGCGTCGAGGGCGGTGAAATGGGCGAAGAGCGGAATCACGATTCTCATGCAGCCAGCCTGGTGGCAGCGCCGCGATGGCGGCAAGGTCATGCTTGTGACGGATTCGGCCATCACCGCGGATCGCGCGCCGCCGACCGCTCGCGGAACCTGGCCCGGTAATCTCCCGGGGTCACGTGCACGCTGCGCCGGAACGCTCGATGCATCGTCGCCACGGTCCCGAACCCGGCCACCCGCGCGATCCGGTCCAGCCCGTCCGCGGTCGTCTCAAGCAGCCGCCGCGCGGTCTCCACCCGGACCGCTTCGACGTGCGCTGCCGGGCTGATGCCGGTCTCGGTTCGAAAGACCCGGGCGAAATGCCGCTCGCTCATGCCCACGTGCGCCGCGAGGGTGGTGACCGACAGGTCGGCGTCCGGGTGCTCGGAGATGTACGTCTGCAACCGGCGCAGCGGCTCGCGGGCCGGGCGCTGCGCCGCGAGCTGGGCGGAGAACTGGCTCTGCCCTCCCGGCCGCTGCACGAACACCACCAGTTGCCGGGCGATCGCGCGGGCCAGTGCGCCGCCGTGGTCGGCTTCGACGAGCGCGAGCGCCAGGTCGATGCCCGCGGTGACCCCGGCGGAGGTCCACACCGGACCGTCGTTCACGAAGATCGGCTCCGGGTCGACCGTCACCGCGGGGAACCGCTCGGCCAGTTCGGCGCACGCCTGCCAGTGCGTGGTGGCCCTGCGCCCGTCCAGCAGACCCGCTTGCGCGAGTAGGAACGCACCGGAGCACACGGAGGCGGTACGGCGCGCCTGCGCCGCTGTTCGCGCGATCCACGCGGAGTGTTGACCGTCCTGGGCTGCCACGCGTGTGCCGCGCCCTCCGACCACGATCAGCGTGTCCGTCCCAGTCGTCCCAGTCGTCCCGGTCGCCGCGTCGGCCGTTTCGGCTGCTTCGGGGCGGAACGCGTCCGCGGTCTCGGCGAGCACCGGCAGGCCGCAGCTCGCGGTCACCGGCCCCGGCTCCAGCGCCGTCACCCGCGTCGTGTACGAACCCGGGCGCATCCGCTGCGCCTGTGAGAAGACCTCCAGCGGTCCGGTCAGGTCGAGGATCTGGAAGTCCGGGAAGACCAGGAAGACGATCGTGCGGCCCATGACGCGAGGATACGGCGCGTCGGCTGCCGCCGCGCGGCCACCACGCTTGACACGTATCAGGGTTCAGAGTTTGATGGGCCGGTCCCCGAGGCATGGCAGAATCCGGAGGTCCCCGTGCGCGTTCTCACCTCGCCCCGGCGCTGGTCCCGTCGAACCCTGATTTCGGTCGCCGCCCTGGTCGCGCTCGTCGGCGCGGGCGGCGCGGGCGGCGCGGGCTCGGCCGCGGCCGCGGCCGCCACTTCCTCCGCCACGGCCGGTGCGCCCGGCCCGGCGAGGCCGACCCCGTTCACCCTGCTGAGCCCCGATTTCCGCGACGGCGGCCCGCTGCCGGTGTGGACCGAGTTCGGCGGCCAGTACGCCGCCGAGGCCGGCTGCTACGGCCGCAACCTCGCCCCCGAGCTGAACTGGGTCAACCCGCCCGCCGGCACCCGCAGCTACGCGCTGCTGGTCAACGACATGGACGCGCCGCTGTCCGGCGGCTGGCACCACTGGGTGGTCTACGACATCCCCGGCGCCGCGCACGAGTTGGAGGGCCACGGCGTCATCCAGTACACCCAGGGCTCGACCAGCTGGGACGTCAACGGCATCCCCGTGGTCGGCTGGGGCGGACCCTGCCCGCCGGCCGACGGGCAGACCCACCACTACATCTTCACCCTCTACGCGCTGTCGACCGCGACGCTGCCCGGCGACTCGCTCACCTACGAGCAGGTGCTCGGCGCGATCACCCCGTCCGTGGTCGGATCCACGGTGATCATCGGCACCTTCCGGCTGCCGCTGAGGTAAGCGCCCGCCCGGAAAGCCGCTGACGGCCGGTCGCCGCCTCCCGCGCCCCGGGGGGCGGTCGCCCCGGCGCCCGGTCAGCCCGCCACGCCGAGGCCCAGCCGCTCGCGCTCCGCGTCCACGACCCGCCGGGCCAGCACCGGCTCGGCCAGGTCGCGGGCCCCGGGAGAGGATTCGGCGATCTCGCTGCGCCGCGCGTAGGCGTCGAACAGCTCGGTCTTGGTTTCCAGCAGTTCCAGCATCCGCTCGTCCACGCTGTCGGCCACCAGCAGCCGGTGCACCTGGACCTTGCGCACCTGGCCGAGCCGGTGCGCGCGGGCGATCGCCTGCGTCTCGAGCGTCGGTTTGACCTGGGGTTCGCACAGGATCACCACCGAGGCGGCCTGGATGTTGAGCCCGACGCCGCCGGCCTGGATCTGGCTGACCAGCACCGGGTGCGCGGCGGACTGGGCGAAGCTGTCCACCAGCTCCTGCCGGCGCGGCGCGGGCATCGAGCCGGTCAGCGGCCCCAGGGCCCTCGGGCCCAGCGCCGCGCACACGATGTCGAGCACGTCGCGGAAGTAGGAGAACACCACGACCTTGCGCCCGCAATCGCAGGCCTCGTCGACGATCTCGACCAGGCGCCGCAGTTTCGCCGAGCCCTGCGTGGTCGCGGCGGCGTACGCGGCACGGCGCATCGCCATGAAGTTGCCCTCGTCCACCGCCTGCCGATACGCGGCCGCCTCCTGCGGGCCGAACTCCTCCCACTCGTCCACCCGCGTCATCTCGGGAAGCTCGGCCAGCACGTCCTCCTGGTTGCGGCGCAGATACGCCGGGGCCACGGCGCGGCGGAACGCCTTGGATCCGGCGATCGCGTCGATCCCGTCGACCTCGTCGACCAGACCGGGCTGCAGGTAGCCGACGAGGCTGCGGAACTCCTCGACCTGGTTCTCCATCGGCGTCCCGGTCAGGAACAGCACCCGCTCGATCCGGCGGGTCCAGTCCGCCAGCGCCTTCGAGCGCTGCGTGTGGGGGTTCTTCACGTAATGCGCCTCGTCGACCACGAGCATCGCGATCCTGACCCGCGGCAGGGTGAGCGAGCGCACGGTCTCGAACGTGGTGATGCCGACGCCCCCGGACGCCGCCCAGGCCAGCAGCATCTCGTCGCGGTGCGCGCCGTGCAGCCGATAGGGACGCAGAGTGCTGTGGCCGCGCACCTCCCGCATCCAGTTGATCAGCACGCTGGCCGGGCACACGACCAGGAAGTGCCGCTCGCCCTCGGCGCGCAGGTGCGCGAGCGCGGCGACCGCCTCGACGGTCTTGCCGCAGCCCATCTCGTCGCCGATTATCACCCGGCGTCCGGCCAGGGCGAAGCGCGCCCCGAACTGCTGGTAGCCGCGCAGCGACACCCGCAGATGACGGGTGTCAAGGTGCTGCTTGTCGATCTCGGCGGCCAGGTCCTCGGGGATGAATCCGCGCGCGGCCTGCGCGTCCTCGCGCACCCCCACGATCCGCGCGAGGGTGCCGAAGTACTCGGCGGCGCGCTTCTCGAAGTCGCGGCGGATGGTGGTGGGCCGGGGCCTGCGCGCGTTCAGCCGCCGGGCCGCGGTCTCGATCCGCTTGAGGTCGCGCTGGGTCTCGGGAGCCTCCAGCAGTTGCTCGAGCTCGGCCACGGCGGCGCGCGCGTCCTCGCGCCGGCGCGCGCCGACGAACGTGCGGCGCAGCCTTCCGCGCAGCGGACCGGCCGCGGATATCAGCCGACCGAGTTGGTCGCCGAGCGTGCGGGCCGGTTCGCGCGCGCGGTCGGCGGCGCTCTGCGCGTTCTGCATCCGGTGCAGCGCGGCCAGCAGCGCCGCGCCCTTTTCGTCGTCCGGATCCAGGTCCGTGGAGATCCGGGTGTCCTGCTCGACTCCCTCCGCGATCCGCTGCGCGGCCGCCACGGCCTGCGCCGCGGCCTGCTCGCCGACGCCCGGGATCTGTTCGATGCGCTCGATACCGGCTCTCAGGATCGCCTCGACGTCGGTGAATCCGGCTCGGGTCAGCTTCGCGACGGGTAGGCGCGGCACGATCTGCTTGAGCTCTTCGACGGGCGTGGCGCGCAGGCGGTCGCGCACGGCGGCCGAGTGCAGCGCGGTGTACGCCTCGCGCACGGCCTGCTGCGCGCGCCGGTCGTCTTCCAGCAGGCTGCGTGCCGCCGCGGCGGCAGCGGCGGCACGATGAAGCAGGGATCTTATCGCGGCCGGGCTGCCGGATGCGGGTTTCTGCACGGGCATGCGTTACCCACCGTCGGTCCGGGGAATCAATCGCTGAAGCACGACGGCACGTTACCGACCCGACCGGCGCGGCGGTACCCGGTATGTCTTGCACGGTAGGGACTACCGATCGTCGCGCGGGATTCGCCTACCAGTCAGGTTGATGTCAGCTTTCTGCCGCCAAATGCCCGCTGGGCGCGCCGGTCGGCGCTCTGGACAGCGCGATAACCGGTTAAGCTGAGTCCGTCGGGATCTTGTCGAGGGATCCAGGGCGGGGGAAGGCCATGGCCGATCTGGAATTCCGCGTCCTCGGCCCGGTCGAGCTGCTGAGCGGCGGTCAGCCGGTACCGATGGGCGCGAGCACCGCGGTGACCCTGCTGGCGGGGCTGTTGCTGTCGGCCGACGACGTCGTCTCGGCCGACCGGCTCGGCGAGATCGTCTGGGCGCGGCGCCAGCCGGCCAGACCGCGCGCCGCGCTGCACAGCGCGATCTCGCGGCTGCGCCGCCTGCTCGGCCCGGATGTGCTCGAAAGCCTCCCTGGCGGCTATCGGCTCAACGCGCGCGCCGCACGGTTCGATCTGTCGCTCTCGGATCAGCTCGCTGACACGGCTGCCGCGGCGAGGGCCCGCGGGGCGCTCGATGAGGCCGCCGACGCGCTGCAGGAGGCGCTGGGACTGTGGCGCGGGCGACCGCTCGGCAACGTCGACTCGCCCGTGCTGGCTGACGAGGCGGCGCGGTTGGCCGAGAAGCACCTGGCGCTGCAGGAGGAACGTGCCGAGTTGTTTCTGCGCACCGGGCGGCACGCGCTGCTCGTGGAGGTCCTCCCCGCGCTCGTGCGCGCGGAGCCGTTCCGTGAGCGCCTGGTTGGCCAACTCATGCTCGCGCTCTCCCGCAGTGGCCGTCAGGTGGAGGCGCTGGCCGCGTACGAGAGCCTGGACAGCGCGCTGCGCGAGGGGCTGGGGATAGGACCGAGCGCCTGGCTGCGCGACCTGCACCTGCGGATTCTGCGGCCCGAATCCGTACCCGAATCCGTACTCGGACCCGGACCCGGGCTTGGACCCGTACCCGGACCCGGACCCGAACTCGGACCCGTACCCGGACGCCGACCCGCACTCGAAGCGCAGACACAGTCCGCGCGGCGGCACGCGGACTGCGCCGCGCTGACGACCTGGCGCGGCCTCAGACCGCCGTCGCAGCGCTTGATCGACCGCGGTGAGCAGATCGACGGCCTGGCACGCGCGGTGCTCGATCAGCGCGTGGTGACCCTCGTCGGGGCGGCCGGTGTAGGCAAGACCGCGGTGGCGCTCAACGCGGCCAGCCGGGTCGCCCCCGGGTTCCCCGACGGCGTGACAGTGGTCGAACTCGGCTACCTGCCGCCCATGGAACCGCGGCGCCCGGCCACGGATGAGGGTTACGCGCGCATCGTCGCGGCCGTGTGCGCGGCGCTGGAGGTCCGCGGACCGGGGCAGCCGGCGGCAGCGCTCAAGGAGACGCAGTCGCTGCTCGTCCTGGACAACGCCGAACACGTTGCCGCCGACTGCGGCCGGTTCGTGGACCAGATCACCCGCTCGTGCCCCGGAATTCGTATTCTGACTACCTCGCGACGCCCGTTGGGCCTTGGCGGCGAGGCGGTGGTCGAGTTGCCGCCGCTCGAACCGGCTTCCGCGGCGCGGCTGCTGCGGCTGCGTGCCTCGGGGCACCTGCCGCGCCTCGATCTGAGCACCGACCCGGAGGCGGTGGCCGAGTTGTGCCGGGCGGTGGAAGGCCTTCCGCTCGCGGTGGAGTTGGCGGCCGCGCGGCTGCGCACGATGTCGCTGCGGACGCTGCTGCGGCGCGTCGGCTGGCAGCGGGGGCTGTTGGTCGCGCCGAACGGCGCCGGGCTGCCGCACCAGCGCGGGCTCGACTCGACGCTGGAGTGGAGCTACGACCTGCTGACCCGGCCGGCGCAGCGGTTGCTCGGCGCGCTGGCCGCCTTCGACGGGCCGTTCACCCTGGAGGAGGCCGAGCGCGCGGTCGCGTGCACGCCGCCGACCTGGCAGGAGGTGGCCGGACTGCTCGGCGGCCTGGTGGACCACAGCCTTGTGCAGACCCAGCGCCACGGCGAGCGCTATTCCTATCGGCTGCTCACTCCGGTGCGCCGGTTCGTGCTCGGCCGCACCGCCCGCTGCGGTGCGGGAGTTCTGACAGAGCTCTGGCAGGGCAACGGCAGCGCCGCCTGATCTCCTGAAGCGCAAGGGATCAGCCCACGCTTCCGCGGCGCCGACCGCCGGGCAGGACTGATCGAGCAGATCCACCGGGCGAGAGGTTCGCAGTGCGCTTCGGAACCACGCACGTCAGAACACTGACCGAACAAGAACCGAACACGAACGCGCCGCGTCCGCGGCGCCGGCTGCCTGCCCTGATCGCCGGTTCGGCGATCCTCCTGCAGGCCATGGCGTTCGCCGGAGCCGCACACGCGGCCTCCGGCATCTCCGGCGACGGCGGCAAGGCCCCCGGCGACCCGAACATAGCCGTCGGGCGCAGCGACATCGTCGAGGTCGTCAACTCGCAGATCGCGATGTGGGCCAAGACGAACACGTCCGCACCGCTGCTGAGCGAGAGCGTGCAGGCGTTCCTCGGCACCGCGGCCGGCGCGAACAACTGCGGCGACACCGAGATCCAGTACCTTCCGGTGAACCAGCGCTGGGTGTTCACCTGCACCAACGGGACGAACGGTGCCGCGGACTACGGAGTCTCGGTCGCGATTTCGCAGACCTCTGACCCCACGGGCGCCTGGTACCGCTGGATCGGGCAGGCGCAGACCGGCATGCCGTTCCTCGACGCGCCGAAGCCGCTGGCCACCACGGACAAACTCATGGTTTACGGCGGCCCGGACACCGGCGATTCGGACGTGCTGTACGTCTATCCCCTGGCCGATGCCTTGTCCGGAACGCTCGACGCCCCAGTATCGCCGACGATCCCGAACGGCTCGCAGCGGCGCTTCACCCACAAGGCCGCGGTGTATCAGAACTCCGCGAGCGTGACGGCGGACGGCTACTTCGTCGGCAACGGCTGCTCCGACCTCGGCTGCGGGTTCGACGTGCTGAAGGTCTCCGGAACCGCCGCCGCCCCGACGGTGACCGCGACCTTCGCGGGCGCCGACACCGCACCCGCGCTGCCCTCCGCGAACCCGGTCATCCCCGGCGGCACCGCGGACGCCCAGTTGTTCGGCACCGGTGTCATCAATGCCGTGATGGAGAGCCGCACGAGCGACGGGCACCAGGTGATGGCCTTCTCAGGCCAGCAGGGCTGTGCCTCCTACGCGACCCGGTACTGCACGTACCGTGACGTGTACGACTTGACCAACGGCCAATTGACGCAGAGCTCTTCTGGTCAGCCTGCGGTCGAGGACCACCTGCTCGGCTCGGTCGGCGTCGACGCGGCCGGCAACCTCTACGACTCCTACCTGTACTCGAACTCCGCGACGGAACCCTCGGCGGGCGCGGCCGGCCCCACCTGGTACGCCAGCATGGCGCAGTCCGACGCGACATCAGGAACCAGCGGCGAGCGGTACGGCGACTACTACGACGCCGTGCAGGACCCGTCGGACGGCACGAAGATGTGGTTCGTCTCGGCCTATCAGACCGGCTCCGACGAGTTCGGCTGGAGCACGTCATTCGGCTGCGGCACGGCCGCCGGCTACGGTTGCGCGGCCCCCGTGACCACCGGCCCGAAGTCACAGTACCTTGATACTTCCGCCGCGCCGCAGGTGACCGGCATCCAGCCGGTCGTGCAACTGGTCAACACCGCCGCGGCATCGGTGAGCCTGTCCCATGTCAGGGTCCGGTACTGGTTCACCCACGACAACGGGGCCACAACGTATGCGGCGACCTGCGATTACGCCGTGATCGGCTGCGCGAACGTCACGGAGAACGTGGTGAACCTGAGCGCGCCGCTCAACGAGGCCGACGCATACCTCGAAGTCGGATTCACCTCCGGCGCCGGAACCCTCAACGCCGGGGCATCCACCGGACAGATCCAGCTTCGCTTCAACAAGACCGACTGGAGCAGCTTCACCCAGACCAACGACTTCAGCTACGGAACGAACAGCGCCTTCCAGGACTCGCCGCACATCACCGTCTACGTCGACGGGACGCTCGTCTGGGGCGTCGAACCGTCCTGATCGCACCGCTGCGCGAACGCCGCCGGGAACCACGAGGGCTGATTCCTCGCCCGGCGGCGGCCGGCGTGGACCGTGACGTGAGTCAGGTCGCCGGCGGCGCGTCGGCGCGCTCGCGGGTGAAGTAGTCGAGCAGGAAGCAGACTGTGGCGGCCAGGCCCCACGCCGCGAAGATCCAGTAGGCCGTCATCGGTCCGTGTACGGTCGATGAGATGCCCCAGGCATGACGGCCACGAAGGCCGAACCGGCGAACGCCGAGGCCACCCCGCCGCGGCTGCCGTACAGGCTCGCGCCGCCTACCAGCAAAGCGGCGATCACCTCTCCCTCCTGGAGAGCCGCGTCCCCTGTCGCAGTGACCCCTTGCAGATTGATCGCCGTCAGAATCCCCGCGATGCCGGAGAGCAGCGCGGCGCAGGCGTAGAGTCCGATCCATGCGCGCCGCCTCGCGAAGCCGGTGCGCTGCTTGGCGCCCGTCGCAAGCGAGATCAGGCCGACGATCGCGCAGACCACGAGCGCGATGATCGCGACGGCCGGAAGGCCGCCTGCATTCTCCTGCTCCAGCCGGGCGAACTCACCTTTCGTGGACACCGAAATGACTCCCTGGGTTCCGATGACCACGGCGGAGATCACGGTCGTGCTCAGGAACACCCCACGGAGACGGCAAGTGCGGCCGGTGCGGTGAGTGACGCCGACAGCAGCCCGTTGACCACGGCGAAGACGACGATCACGACCGCGAGCGAGAGGGCCACCGCGTATCCGAACGGCACACCGTGCCTGGCGTTCCAGTACACCGCCAGTGTCCCCACCAGACCTGAGACGCCGATCAAGGCCGGTTCGAGGCGATGGACGCGCAACAAGAGCATTTGCGAGAGCGTCAGCAACAGCAGCGGCGCGAACGCGCCGCGAGCGAGATCGTCGATGTCGCGGATGTTCAGGAAGCCCGGCGTGGCGTGATCAAACGCGAAAGCCGCCACCAGGGTGCACACGGCGGCGGCCGCGATCCAGCCCGAGTCAGTCTCCAAGGAACGCCAGCGCATCTGATCCCCCAGTCGAGCCCACCTTGTTGAGGTTGATCGTCCCACGGCACGCGGTGGTCGTCCGGCGTTTGAAGAGAAACGCAGGGTACTTCGGCACCGGAAGGTCGCAGGTCACGTACGGACGGGACGCGTACGGACGGGACGCGTGAGGATGCGTTCGCCGGCCGCTTCAGCGGAAGTCGCGTCCGCGCAGGTTGCCGGGTTGGGCGGCGACGCGCAGCGGGGCGAGGCGTCCGGCGACGATGTTGAGGGCGCCGCCGCGGCCGTCGGAGCGTTCCAGATGACCGGTGATGCGCAGGGCGCCGTGGGCCAGGCCGACGCGCTGGTATTTCGCCCAGACGGCGGGCGAGCAGACGATGTTGACCAGCCCGGTCTCGTCCTCCAGCGACAGGAAGCAGACACCGCCCGCGGTGGGCGGCCGTTGGCGGTGGGTGACGATCCCGGCGACGCGTACCAGGCGCCGGTCCGGCAGGTCATCGAGGTCGGCGATACGGGTGTGGTCGGTGGCGTCGAGTTCGGCGCGCACGTGGGCGATGGGGTGGGAGTCAGGACTGGTGCCGGTGGCCCACAGGTCGGCGAAGGTCTGTTCCACCGCGGTCATCGGGGGCAGGGCGGGGGCGCGCTCGGCGCCTGACGTGCCGGGCAGATGGGCCTCGGTGGTCCCGGCCAGCGAGCCGGCCCGCCACAGGGCTTCGCGGCGGGTGAGACCGAAGCAGCCGAACGCGCCGGCGGTGGCCAGGGCTTCGAGTGCGGCGCGTGGCAGGGCGGTGCGGCGCACGAAGTCCTCCAGGCCGCGGTACGGGCCGTGTTCGTCGCGTTCGGCGGCGGCGCGTTCGGCCGCCTTCGCGCCGAGGTCGCGCACGGAGGCGAAGCCGAGACGGATCGCGGGCTGGGGGTGCGGCGAGGAGTGCGGATGGGTGCGCCGATACGCCGCGGTCTCCTGCGGGGTGGGCGGTTCGAGGGCGGCCTTGTACCGGGACGCGTTGGCGTCGACGCCGCGTATGGCCACGTCGTGCCGCCGGGCGTCGCTGATGAGCGAAGCGGGGCTGTAGAAACCCATGGGCTGGTTGTTGAGCAGAGCGGTGGTGAACGCGGCCGGGTAGTACCGCTTCAAGTACGAGCTCGCATAAACGAGGTACGCGAACGATATCGAGTGCGATTCCGGGAAGCCGTAGGAGCTGAACGCTTCGAGCTTGTTGTAGATGTCCTCGGCCAGCTCCCCGGTGATCTTGTTGGCGGCCATCCCGGACATCAGGCGCCGGCGCAGGGCGAGCATCTTCTCGGTGGATCGCTTGGAGCCCATGGCCCGGCGCAGCTGGTCGGCCTCGGCGGCGGAGAAGTTCGCCGCGGCGATGGCCATCTGCATCACCTGCTCCTGGAACAGCGGCACGCCCAGGGTGCGGGAGAGGGCCTTCTCCAGCAGTTCGTGCGGCGCGGTCGGCTTCTCGTCTCCGCGGCGGCGGCGCAGGTAGGGGTGCACGGCCCCGCCCTGGATCGGGCCGGGCCGGATCAGGGCGACCTCGACCACCAGGTCGTAGAACTCGCGCGGCTTGAGTCTGGGCAGGGTCGCCATCTGCGCCCTTCACTAGTCAAGCCCAGTGTCGGGATTGAGACTGTCGGTTTAGATCAGTCGTTGGGGCTAGGGCCGTTGTGCGGACCTTTGGGGAAATGATTGGCGTGTGCGGGACTCACGCCTGCTGCTCGACGGTAGATGCCGGAAGTGAACCCCATGTCGGCCTACGCCGCCGAGGCCCGGCTCCTGGTCACCATGCTGCGTCAGCACTGGAGCACCCAGTTAAGGCACTGACCCCCATGTTCCGCAATCTTGCGATCGGGCTGATCCGACTCGCGGGTGTCACCGAGATCAAACGCACACTGGAACATATCGCAGCCGAGCGAACCAGGATCCTGCCGCTCCTCGCCGCATCCCGCCCGGGATCAAACGACTTTGCCTTCGCTCTGCCCTCCTACCATGGCAACAAGGACAGCGCTTTGGCATCCTTGCGCATCAGCGCGGCGAAGTGGTCCACGATGCGACCGACGGCCGCCGGATCGTGGATCACGACACCGATCTCCAAATTGTCGGTATGGGCGCTGTCGGTGAGGTTCGCGCTGCCGAGCATCGCTGCCGTCCGGTCGGCTGCGATGAATTTGGCGTGCATCGCTCCGCGGCGTCCGCCGGGCCCGACTCGGCGCTCTGGATTCCACTGCCACAAATGGACGTCGGGATGGAACCGCAGGTCCCGGAAGGTGGCGCGACCATCGGCTGAGCCGTGCAATAGACCGCCTGAGGCGACGGCCGTCTCGATGACCAGATCGACTCGGATACCGCGGTTGGCAGCAGCCATGATCTCGCGCTCGATCTCGTGGACGCCGAACGCCGCGTAGCTGACGATGAGGAGCGTCCGCTTCGCGGCACGGATGACGTCGACCGCGACCGACGCGGTCAATCGGACGGGGACAGCGTCGGTAACTGGTCCCGAGACGGCCACGTCGACTCGACTCATCGCAATGTCATGCTCGTAGCGGGTTCCTGCCGAGTCGAGGGCAAGTGCCACTGCCTGTCCTGAGGGCAGCGGGTCAGTCGCCATCCACGCGGCCAGCAGCAGCGTTGCGCGTGGACCAAGCCCCGCTCCTGGGTGCGCTGCAATCAGTCTGGATGCAGTCAGGTCGTCGGGCGTCGTGATTGTTTGAAGAACCCTGATCCAGGCGGCGCGATACGTCGTTGGCAGGTCAGCCGCCAGCGACGCGATAGCAGCCGCGAGCGACGGTGGGTTTCCCGCCTTAGCGCCGGAGATAGTCACGTTCCGAAGAATCCGCCTGGACGTCCGCTGAGCGTCTCGACCAGCACCTCGCGGTCCAGGAAGTGGTTGCCGCGTTCGCAGGAGGTTTCAGCGGCGAAGAGGCAGGCGTGGCAGGCTGCGCCGTGCAAGCGGCCGTGAATCGTCGGATTGTGCTCCGCGCACAGCGGATCGGAGCCGCACAGCCTGGCTGCGTCGAGTGCCTGGTCGACAAGTGCACCGAGCCGGTCTTGTCTGCCCAATGTGACCAGTCCGCCGAGTGTGCCTTCGCTGTCGGGCGCGGCGGTGTACAGCAGAATCCCGGCCATCGGCTCGTCCCCTGAGCGTGCATAGACCCGCTCCGCAATCCCGGCCGCACCGTATCCGCATTCGAGGGCGAATTCCCGAATCAGGACGTGGGAGAAGGTATGCAGCAGCACGTAGCGCGTGCCTGGCCAGTGCGGTTCGACTCCGCGTTGAGCGCACCAGAGCTCGTGTGCCCGCTTGAGGTGCGCTTCTCTGCGTCGGACGGCTGGGTCCCGTTCCCACTCGGCGATCCGGTGCTCGTCGAAACGCAGGAAGATCCCTTCACCGCGCGTCTCCGCGCAAGGCACCCAGGTAGGCGGCTCCGGAGACAGTGGTGCGCGATTCTCCTCGCGTACCGATCCACCACCAGTTGCGACGCCCCACTCGGGTGCATCGATACGACTGAATCCGTATAGCGCTGCGACTTCCCGCAGCCGCTTGACCAGGCGTACTTGGGTGAGCCAGGCCGTATGTGCGGGCGGTACTGGCTCGTTGCTGGTACTGAAGTCGGGATGATCCAGGGTGGGCCCAGTGAATGCCTGCCACTCTGGTCCCGCAATGTCCAGGACATCCGGTTCGACTGATGGCGCTGCCCCGCCGGCGTTGTACAGCCGCGTGATGGCCTGCCATACCGCGTCAACGCCGAATCGTTCGAGCTGCGGCCACATCACCTGAGTCGGCAGCACCAAGCGTGCGCTGTCCTTCGGGAGCTCGGCCAGCACTCGCAGACCCGCCCAGTGTTCGGAGACAGCGCTGTCCACGGGGTCTTCAGCGCGGGGGACGCTGAAGACCCGCAGTTGCATCGCGAACCAGCCGTTCGTGGCACCCAGGGCCATAGTCCTGCTCTGCTCGTCGCAGGGTTCAAAGACTCCGAGGTGAGGGTGGCGGCCACGGCATGCGGGCAGGACGCGCTCGCCGCGCTGGCCCATGGCCTCGGCCATGGATCGAGGGTTGACGTCGCAGGAGCATTGAACAAAGATGCTCGCCGCCTCGCCTGTGGTGCCGCGTTCGAGCAGGCGCAGCGTGTGGTCTGTGCCATGTGGAGCGCCTCGGTGCACGAAGTACATCCAGGGGAAGTCGTCGACGTGCCCGGCTGGGCAGGCCATCACGAACCGGGCAGGCACCGCGGTCGGCCGCGACCGGCCGGTGCCGCGGCAGTTGTGCACGTATCGAGTCTGGTCCGGGGCGAAAGCGTTGGGCACCAGGTCGAAGAGGCCTGAGTCGACGGGGGCGAGCCGGTTGCATCGGTTGTCGGAACACCGCAACCAGTTGGGGAACACGGCAACCGGTGCGCCGATCCGGGTCCAATTTCCGGCAAAATCGCTTGGGTCCTCCGGGACATACGGCGGCATCCGCAGGTTTTGCACTTGACGACCGAGTTTGCTGCGGATCGCAGTGAGCAGTCGATCTTCCGGGATCACGGCGGCGTGGTCGAGATCCCAGTCGTCGAGCCCAAGCACCATCACCGACAAGTTCGGTAGATCCGCAATTGCGCCGATTCCGTAGGTGTGTAGCAACTGACTCGGGCGCAGCTCCCCAACCCGCAGGTCAGAGGCTGCGCGGGCACGATCCGCCGTGACAGTCACGATCCGTCGCCTTCACTGCCGCCGTCGGGACGCGGGATGTACGGGTGCTCATCGTCGTCGTGCGATTGTCCTGGGCTGGCTTTCAGAACGAGACGGATCCCAGGTTCCACCTCTCGCAGCGACGTGGGGCAAGTGGTGCGGCGCCACGCTCCAGAATCCGGACGGTGCAGGAGGCAGACGATGTCGTCGGTGCTGCGCTTGACGTCGAATGCGAGCCGGCTGGCTGGTCGCCGCTGTTCGCGTGCCCACAAACTGAGGAGGCTGTCGAGCTCTTCGCGCACTCGAGTCGCTATAGCTCGCTCGGTCGCGACGTCACCGGCGCGGCGTTCGAGGTAGCGCACGATGTGGTCCGCAGTACGACCGCGCGTGTCAAAGGTCTGCGCACCGAGGTTACCATTGTCGTCAGACTCCAGGTTGCGTGCCAGTGACACGAGCACCCCGGTCAGCCCCCGATCGATTGCGCGCTCCGCGAACGGCGTCACTGACAGCGCCTCGACGTGCCGATACGCGGTAGTATGGAAATGCTCGAATGTCTCGTAGTGTGATAAATCCCGCGGTCTGGCCCAGTTGAACACCGTGAACACCAGACCCGGTGCGGCCCGGCCGACACGGCTGGTTGCCTGAATGTATTCTGCGCTGGACTTCGGCTGGTTCGCGACTACCATCACGCCAAGCCGCGACACGTCGACCCCTACCGCGATCATGTTCGTGGCCAGCAGTACGTCGATCGGCTTCGGTGTACCGCGGCCCGCGGGGAAAGTGCGTTCCAGCTGCTCGAGGATGTCGGGGATCTTGTCTGAGGTGAGCCGTGAGGTGAGCTCTTCCAACCGCGGGTCGTAGCGCGCGGTCAGTCCGCGTTCGGCAATGCGGCCCAGGCGGGTGGAGACATCGTCCTCGACCGAACGGCGCATGCCGCCGAGTTCGCGCAGACTGTTGAAGTATCCGACAAGCGTCATGAACGGGTCGGTCACCGGATGGCGGCCGTACTTCTCGTGTAGCTTCTGGGCTGCGCCGAGTACGGCTACGTACACGCGGATCATGGTGGACTTGGTGCGCACACCCTGCGCACAGATTCCGACGTAGCGACGGCCCGGGTGGGTGCTGGTGGGCCGCTGCCGGGCGAAGAAGTTATCGCCGACTTCGAGGCCCTGCGGGGGGAACACGTGAGTGCGCCGGTCGAACAAGGCGTGGATCTGCCTCCCGGCCCGGCGCACAGTCGCGGTCGAGGCGATCACCTTTGGCCGCGCGGAGCGGCCCGGCGCGAACTCCCATGTGGCAAGCCGGTCGACTGCAGCCTCATACAGCCCGGTCAAAGAACCCAGAGGGCCGGAGATTAGGTGTAGTTCGTCCTGGACGATCAGGTCAGGTGGTCGCACAGCCGCCGCGGGGGTGGTCGCCGCCGCGGGATGGCGTCCCTGGGCCTGGTGGCTGCGGGCTTCCCATTCCTCATCGGCGATTTGCGGTGTGACGTACCCATGGCGTGAACAGTGCTGTACGGCCCGACCGAACAGTGCCTGGGTACGCCCGTTCCAAGCGAGTTGCGCGAACTTATCGACAGTCGCAATGACCAGCGCTGGCAAGAGCCGGTAGATCTCTTCATCGACCACAACGACAGGAAGGCCTTCACCACCAGGGTCGGCGCCGCCGAACGGGCAGGACAGCAGGTCTGGGCATCGGGTGAAGGTACGTCGAGCGATCGGGTCGACGTCGATGTCGCGCCCCTTTTCGATTCTTGTCCCACACCACGGGCAGTTCGGAAGCTGGTACGGGGAGCCTGCACGGCGGCTCGGCCGACCGCCGGCCCGGCGCTCGTCGGCAACCCAGGCTTGAGCGTCGTCAGTCGTGTTTGGCGATACCTTGCCGCCCACCCAGAGGCCGATGCGGAACGGCACCGAGCCCCACTGTTGCTCGTCCCGGCGACGCAGCTCCTCGCAGGCGCAGATCAGCGCCGCGGCACGTTGGAACTGTTGGATCGTCAGTAGCCGCAAGGTGTAGCGCATCAGGACGGCGACACCATTGCTCGCGTCGTAGCCGCCGAGGTCTGGTCGCCGCCGCCTGATCGCGAGCGTATAGGCCGTCAAGCCGAGGTACGCCTCGGTCTTTCCGCCACCGGTCGGGAACCACAGCAAATCCGCATATGCGTCGGGTCCGGTCGCACGTTCTGGATGCGCTGGTGCGGTCAAGGCCGGGAGGTTGAGCAGTAGGAAGGCAAGCTGGAACGGTCGCCAGGACCGGTTTTCGGGCGTGTCCTCCTGGCCCACTACCTCGGCAATGTCGAGCGCGTTGTCGCGGCGCCTGCGCGCCGCCGCTCGCGTGTGAATGCGTTGCAGGTGCATAGCACTGTTCGCGAACCGGAACGCAGCTAGCGCGTCGTCATCCGCCAGAAGGTCGATACCCTCTTCGATCCGGTTCGCTGCGATTCGCGCTTCGTCCAGTGCGTCGCGTGCCTCATCCTCGTAGTCGCCGAGGTGCTGCCCGTCTTGCCCGATCCGCGCCGCGGCCCGCTCGATCCATGCCCGATATCCCTCGACCAGCGGCAGGAGGGATGTCCGCAGCTCTGCGGCACTACTCTCCGCGAGCAGCTTCATGTCAGTGAGTAGATCAGCAAGTTCGGGCAGGTCGGCGTCGTCCTTGTAGGACGGCGCGTCAGTCTGCGGTACGTCATACCAGGGCACCGTCATCGACCGGACCTCGAGAGCCACCATAGGATTGCCGTCTGCCGCCGTAGCCCGGACGCCGCTCCCGTGTCCGACGGCGAATTCAGGGCTGAACCGGTAAGCCATCGCCAGCGTCTGCTGCTCGGCTCTGTCGTTGGCATCGCCGCCCGAGCCTGGCGTGTGCCGGGGAAGGAACGCCGCCGCGCCATTCGCACCGGTCGCCCACAACTCGGCCTGAAACACCCATTGGCTTGCCGCGCTGGAATCTGCTTCCGTGGTGTTTACAAGAAAAAGCGTGACAAGCCAGTCGCCCTCATAACGCCGCACGCGGCCGCGCACGACAACCTTCTTATCGTCGGCAGAAAGCTCAACCGGTGCGATAGATCCTTCCACGAGCTTGACGGCAGTGCCGCCCGAGTGCGGTTTGCGTATCCAAACGGGTCGGTTGATGGTCGGGTCGCTCGATTCTCCGCGCACATAGCGTCCCCACTTGGCGCCCACCTCAAGCTGGTCGGCGTCGCCGCGTACACGGGCGGTGAACCCGATCGAGGACGGACTAAGGCTCGGCACATTCGGCGCGTTCGCGTCGAGCGAGCCCTCGTCGGCCGCCGGAGCCTCGGTGTCCCCCAAGGTGGCGTCCTGCTCTTCGGGAATGATCGCAGTGCCGTTGGGCGCCAGTCGTCCTAGTACGTACCAATCGGTAGGGGAATCAGGGACTTCCTCGGTCTCGCCCCCCACCGGTCCCAGTAAATCCTTGACGACCAGGTCAGCGAGCTCGTCGCGTACCTCCCCCGCGCTGGGCACGGTCAGAATGGGGTCCGCGGCGCTCATGGACAGCAGGTCGTCGCTCATGGGTCACCACGATAGGGCGCGGTGGGGACAACCGGGCGTTTCCACGGCCCTGCGGTGTGGACACAGCACTGGTCCCAGGAGAAGCCGGCACTTCGCGCTGCCTTCAGATATTTGGAGTTATCGCGGAAGGAGGGATCGAAGTGCCTGCCGATCACGACGACTGCGACGCGTGTCGCTCCGGCCTGTTTCAGGGTCCAGGCAGCACTCTGCGCGTGCCCGCCCTGTGTCCAGGTGTCGTCGATCAACAGGACTGCGGCATCGGTGACGTCCACATCCTCATTGGGCAGAAAGCGGTCGGGATGCACGCCGCGATCCGGAGGAAGCTCGGGGTTCGATATGAGAAGGTCGGCGTACCGATCACGGGTTGGGCCGACGATCTTGCCTACGATCTCTCGCAATGGATGGTCATCACGTCCGCTTGTGCTGGGCACCACCGTGACGTAGTCGAACTGGGGTACTCCCGCACTGTCCGCGACGCAGGCCTCGTGGCCATCGAGAAAGCGCCAGAGCACGGCGGCGAGGCGTAGCTGCAGCACTGCGCGAGCGTGCTGGTCATACTGGTTCTTGTAGCGCCAGAGCTCTGTCGCGAGTTGCTCGCCCTTAACTGCGATGCTGATCGGTACGACGACGTCAGCGAGCTGCGCACCGGCGGTCTTGGCCGCCTCGTTGCATGGGTAGCACCGCGGGTAGGTCCCAGATACCGCAGTCCGGCATACGGCACATGCACCTGTCCCAGCCTTCAGCGGGTGGATCAGGAAGCTTCCGTACGGCTCGGTGAGCTCTGCGACTGTAGCCATGAATCAGATCAGGCCCAGGTCAGCTCGTCCGTCACGACGGGCCGGAGGCTCTCAAGCTCGTCGAAGACCTGCTGCGCGTTGTCGATCACCGTGGTGTTCGGGCGACTCGCATAGTTGCGAGCCCATTCATGTTCGAGGAGTGAGCGCATGAGGAAGACGTGGCGGCCATGTTCCAGTGCGAGGCGGGCTTGCATGCGGGCACCGCTCCGTTCCAGCGCTTCGATCACCACCGTTGCTAGACAGTATCCGCTCATAATTGCGTTGCGCATCGGAAAGCTGTGCTTGGTGGGCGGTGCGTCCGGCCAGAATTGTGAGAGCACCAGCCCTTCGTTGGCGATTTGATGTTGAAGGCCGGCGTTCTGCGCAGGATAGGAGCGACGCAACCCGGTCCCGATCACGGCAACTGTTCGCCCACCGACGGCGAGGGCCGCGGTGTGCGCCGCCGTGTCGATTCCTTGCGCTAGTCCGCTAGCGACCGTTACACCACGCTCAGCGAGTCCCCGAGCAATCTCTGTCGCGTAGTAAACCCCTCGGTCACTTGGGTGCCTCGTACCGACGACTGCGACCGACAGTTCGTCATCGGTCACAGCTCCGCGAGCGAAGAGGAACGGGGGCTGCTGGTGGACGAGGCGCAGGTTAAGTGGATAGTCCGGATCGAGAACCGTCAGCAGACGCATGCCTTCGCTCTGCCAGGCACGGACGTCATTGATCGCCGCATCGAGCTCCTTCGAGTCATTCTGGACTTCGAAGAGCGCTTCCTGCCTATCCTCGCCAAGCCCCTCCTTCATCAGCGCAAGGGCCGAGCCCTTCGCGGCGATCTGCTCGGCGATCTCGGGCCAAGGCGCGCCGCCGCGTCGCACCAGCGCGACCACCGCTGCCTGCTCCTCGACGCTGATCATAGGACCACCCTACATCGAACAAATTTTCTGTCACTGTGAGTTCAACGACAACTAGCGGACTTGCTTACAGTGCACGGAGTGTCTACCTGGAGAGTTCAACCTTCAAGCTAGAGGCCCAGTTGCCATCGGATGCTCTGCCGCTTCTGCTCAGCGAAGGAGTTCTGCCACGAGTCCCCGGCTGGTGGAAGACAATCCTGTGGTGCCAGGTGCACGCCTGGCATCTTGTCGACCGGCACAGTCTTCATGATCAGGTTGAGCAGCGCAATGACCGCTGGCAACGCCGCTTCAACAAAGCGTTGGGGATCGACGTAGGAGGCGTACTGGATCTCCTGCTTGACACCCCAATGGGCCCGCCCGCCCGTCGCGTCCATCGCGGTGACGATGTCCTGCGCTTCGCCTGGTGGCAGGCGGACCAGCGGCTCCTGTGAACCATCGCCAGACTGGTGCATCGCTCCCTGAAGCACCTCGGCATGAACCGTGTTGCGCATCGCGGTCAAGATCTTCAGTACATGCGCCTGATGGCCGCCAGGCTGGACGAGGTCGGCCACCGACTGGTTGGCCCTCGCGACGTCCCGAAGCCAGCCAGAGCGCTGCCAACCTGCGTTGCTCGACCTGCCTGAGACTCCAAGCACGTCGTGAGCGACACGAGCTGTGACGTCGATCGCTCCCATGCACCCAACCAGCAGTTCGTCGAGCGCTGTAATCACTTCACTCACGGCATTGTTGCCGTGGTAGGACTGCAGCGAGATGTTCAGCTCATCCCGCTTGATCAATGCTCTCCGAATGCGCTCAATAGCCGAAAGAGCCAAACCCTGGAGCTCGTCATTCTTGATCTGTCCAAATGCTGCGCCCCACCGCCACACCTCCGGCAACAGCTCACGAGCGCCCACCCAGAAATACCCGAGCTTACTGCCCACGAGTGGGAATGTTCCTGACGGCGACTGGATCAGCACGTACTGACTCTGTGCTCTCAAGTAGAGCCCGACAAGCGCTAATGCATCGGCTAGCGAGCAAACAGTCACTCCGTGCTGCTTGCTTACAGAGTTCTCGAACAGGTAAGGACGCTCGGTAATGAAGAGGTCGGCCTGCACACACTCAGCGGCCAGCACGGCAATGGCATCGGCCTCACGGCGACGACGGGCCTCGTCGGAAGGCAACGAACGGTAGGCGGTCGAGCTAACGTCCCGCTCAGCGGCTTCTACTCGGTTACCAGTAATTCCCGTGTACGTAAAAGAATGAGGTGAATTTGTATATATGATATTGCGCACCTGGTGTGCCGCCTGGACATCAGCGAGCACCCAGCCAAGCGGATGTTTTGCGCCATTGGGAAACACATGCCACGGCACGTTTCCCGGGGGACCATCGTCGGCGTATCGATAAAGCGTGACGAAGTTGTGTGTAAGCAGACCGTTGAGCAGGTATTTTGGAGACCACGGGTCGCTGTCCACTGCGTCTACTAGCTCGGCGTCTGCGACGACGGTAAGTCGCCGATAGGCCGGTCGCGCATCGAAGAGCCGAGCACCCCGTGAATCGACCGTGCCCAGGTCCGGCCAATCTGCCGCCTTCGAGGCGGCGTGCGAGGAATCCTCGAACTTCAACAGCGCCATGATTTTTCACGCTCCTCGGTCAGAACAGGGAGTCTTCCTGAGGGCCAGAGTTCTTCTTCCCACCTTTACTGTGCAGGCCGCGGCGGACCTCGTCCTCATAGCGGGCGTGGTTGAGTTCGAGGAGGCGGTCGTTCATCTCAACCTGGATGTCGGGGTCAACGGTCCATCGCAGACCGTGGGTTGTCTCGTGGAAGCCGTAGTTCAGATCGAGCGGTGTCCAGTTGAAGTGCTTGGCGAGGGGGTCTAGGAGGTATGCCTCCGAGACGGCTTCGTCAATCTCGACGTGGATCTCACGCAGACGTTGAATGGCGGCATCTTGATTGATCCGGTTATGGACCTCGTTGTAGAGATCGGTCATGCCAAGATCGCAATCAAGCTGGACCTTACGGCGGAAGTCATCGAGGGCTTCACCAGCCATATTGATGCGCGGTGTCAACTCTGGCCGTGCAAATGTGTCGAATCCATCGGAAGGGGTGTAGCGAAGTCGATCCTCGAGTGTCGACTCGCCCTTAACCGTCCACCAGTTGAAGTGCCACGTGCTCGTGAGCAGCGCGAGCTGTCCCATCTGGTCTGGGTCGCAGAAGACGACTAGTGAATCGGAATATACTTGCCCATTCGGAACGAGACACGGCAACCCATACTTGCTATGGCGGCCGATGACTAAGACCCGAGGGAACTCTGCGATCGCTTTGCGCAACTCTGGGCGCCTGCGATGGTGTTGCCACCAACGTGAAGCTGCACGGTTCCTGTCGTCTTGAGACGGTTGGACTCTCCTCTCTAGAAGAGAGAAGACGTCAGGAAATTCTTTGGCTGCGTCGATGGACATATCGTTAAAGTCAATCGCGAACTCGTCTCCTGAGCAGTTAGGGTTGCTGTTGACATTATCATTAATCAGATATGGGAGTACGACCCTCCTATTTTTACTGTCCGCCGCAAAGAGTTCGTGGGCCTGTGCGGCGTCAATCACAAATGTTGAGCGCACTTGGTATCCATTAGGAGCTTTTCCTGCATTGGCAGCTAGCCCATGAGGCGCACCTGGCACGCGCGTAGGCCTAGTCAAGTTGGAGGAGATAGACTCGACCACTTTGCCATCAAGGATAGTTTTCTCGCCAGTGCCTTGTTTCCCCAACCATACTAGCGATACATATACGCTTGCTACGCCAGGCCAGGGTTGAGATTTGGTTGCCCGAAAAATTCTCCAGCCGCGAGCAGCGATCCGGTCAAGGCCCACTTCTTTCGAATCATTCTGCGCGATCGTATTGACTGCAATGATTCCAGTACGCTGCGCTGGGGCAATTTTAAGATTGCGTAATAAGAAATACGTGCACAGGTCGGCCCGACCTCCAGATGTGAAGCCATTGGCGACCACCTGGCCGATGTAGCTCAGCCTGTCCTTACCAATTCTGCCGCCGATATCGGTACCCGCGATGAACGGTGGGTTGCTGACAACGGCGTCAAAGCGGTGCTCGCCTCGGCGCGGGTCGGCGACGATCTCTGGGAATTCGAGTGGCCAGTGCAGCGGGCGCAGTGGGGCTTCGCGCGGGCGTTCACGTGGGCCGCGAAGCCAGCCATCGATGATCCTCCGCGCCGCGGTCTCCGCGCCTACATCCCCCCCTAGCGCCTTCTCAACGAGATCCGCGATAGAGGCGAGGCGGTCATTATAGGCGTCTGCTGACTTGAGCGATGCAGTAGAGAGCTTTGCACCCACGACGGCATCCGCAGAGAGTCGCAGTCGCTCAGTCAGCGCGTCGGCCTCCTCAAGCTTTGCAGCCTTCTCGCGTGCGTCGCGAATGTCGAAGACTTCGTGCTCTTCGATCTGGCGACGAAGCTCAGCTGCGCGCAACAACAGCGGCCCAGTGACTTTGTCGATCTCGCCGGACAGCCGGTGGTTCAGCCTGCGGCCTTCGGCGGGCTTCAGGTGGAACGCCTCGATCTGTTCGGATGTGAGGCACCCGATTAGCGAGTCGCCACAGCGTAATGCGTGGTCTACGAAGTTGAAAGGCCGGCCCTTCGCGAGCGTTACGATCCACAATGAGAGCTTCGCGAGCTCGACAGCCATCTCGTCGATATCGACCCCGTACAGGCATCGATCTGCCACCATGCGGCGCGCCTCCAGCAGGCGCGCGTCGTGATCGTCACGCTGGTCGCCGAGCCGGTCGTCGATCGCGCGTGGCAAGCCGTCTCGGTCCCATGCCTCAACGACGCGTTCAGACAGATACCGGCAGGCGGAGACAAGGAACGCGCCCGAACCCATTGCCGGGTCCAGAACCTTGAGCGCGAGTAGTTCCTCGGCCGGGCGCACGGACCATTCAGTTGGCTGCGTTCCGTCCGCGTTCCGCGGAAGACCATCCGGGGAGCCGGGCGAGAAGCACAGCGGATCGAGCGTGTGTACCACGATCTCTTCGGCGAGTGCTCGGGGTGTGTAGTGCGTCCCCGTATCGCGGCGGTCTCCCACCTGCGCGATGATTACCGTTCCGGCCGGGTGCACGATCGGTTCGCCGCGAAGATCGACGCGCAGCAACCCGAAATACGGTAGGACGCGGGCTGCAATTTCCGCCTTGTTGTCGCAGGCCGCGTCGAGCATCGCAGTATCGGCGCCGGTCGGCTGGATCGCAAGCGCCCTGGCGTATTGCGGTGCTGTCAATCCGGCGAGCGCACGAACTTCCGTGTCAAGTTTGCCAGCGACTTGCCACGCTTCTAGGGCGGCCAGGCTGGCTTCGGCCTGCTTCTTGCCCTTGAGCGCGAGGTGGGTCTCGTCGAGCCGGACCGCAGAGTATTCGAGTAGGCCCTCGTAGACGTGCCCGATCTGCTCGACGTCCAAGCCCTTGTACGACAATCGCTCCGTCGACGTGACGGTATCCCCGTTGGTCCGCTTCAGTTTGATGAGCGCGTCGAGAATTGCGAACACGACCCGGTCGGTGATCGCAACGCTCTCCAGCCAGGGAAATCGGGTCGGGTCGAAGAGCGAACCTCCGTAGGCGGGGATCCACATGTCCGGGTGCCGCGCGCCGCCGTGTACGGCGCGGAAGGTGGCCAGCAGTGCTGGCCAGGCGGCCTGCCAGCGGTCGGCGATGGCGCCGTCGCCTAGGTCTAGTCGTTCGTACAGATTCATGATCGAATAGGAGTCCGCATACAGTTCGTCCCCGAGCGGCAGGAGGTTCTGCTCCTCCGCATACAGCAGGAACACCACGCGCATCATGACGGTCAGCGCGCCTCGGTAGATGGTGCGCGGCTCGACGCCCGCGAGCATCTGGCCATATGAATCCCGGTCAAGACGGGAGAGTTCCGCGACCAGCAGTTGGACGGCTTCGCGGACCTGGCGCCCGAGGGTCTTGGTGACGCTGGTGGTGTCTTCGGCGGTCTTGGCGAAGAGCGCGGCGAGCGAGTCTGTGTCCGTGCCGTCGCGATTTCTCGGGGAAGCGGCGGCATGCCTACTGCCGAGCAATGAGACGAACGCGCGTAGGATCATCGGCTCGTCGAACCATGTGTCAGCGTCGAACTCGGCGACCGTGGCCGGCTCCTTCGAGCGGGCATGCACGAGGGTCCACAGTCGGCCGTTGGTGAGCAGCGCAATCGGGATGGCGCGGCGTCGGCACAGCTGCGCGGCCTGCTCTGCGAGCGACGGCAGGCCCTTGGCGGCGCGGGTCAGTGACTCGTTCCAGGGGCGGCGGTAGATCAGTGCCCGTTCGGCCAGTCCGGACATACCCGTGGCCGGGTCGGCCGGCCCCATGAGGACCGCGTCGGGAGCCGTTCCGCCGTCTGCGTTGGCACCGGCGGTGAGTTCCCGGGGAAGCATCGAGCCTTGGCGAAGCGCCTGGCCTCGGTAGCCAAGCACTTCGTCGAGAACCAGGTGCTGCCAAGCGCGGTTCAGCGTCGCCGGGTCAGCCTCAAGCTCCGCCCACGCCTGCCGCAGCCGAGTACGCAATGGCGTCTCGACGGTGTCGAGACCCTGTGGGAAAGCGTCCGCGAGGAATTTCGCGGAGATGAAGGGGCCGTCAGGGCGCAGTAGGTTCAGCCACTCGGCGTGCTGGTCGATGGTGTTCTGCAGCGTCGACACGGTGGCGCGGGCGCGCGGGGGCATCAGGCGGCTCCGTGCGTGGCAAGGGAAGCGGGGACGAGGAACGTGACCGCGACGGGGAAACGGCGAGCGACCGGGTCGGCGTAGCGGTGACGTAGCGCGGCGGTCTCGGTCTCCAGTTGCGCCGGGATCGCATCCAGCCGTTTGGCGAGCTCAACTCGGTCGCTCTTGAGCTGCTCGCGCTGGTCGTCGACGGTGAAGAGGCTGCCCTGCTCCCAGTACGGACGATCGTCGAGCTTGGCCCTGATGGAGCGTTCCAGTTCGGTGAGTACTGCGCGCATGGCGGTGACGTCCTCCTCGCATCGCCTGTCGAGGATCTTGCTCTCCTTGCGGACGACGCGATTGGACTCTGTGGCGAGTGCTTTGCCGAGCGGTTTTTCCAGCACCGGCCATAGGTCGACGAACTGGGAGAGCAGCTGTTCAGGTGGTACGGACTGATTCGCTGCGGAGAGCCATCGTTCGAGTGTGTCAGAGTCCTTCTGGGTGAGCCTGCCCAGTTCTATGGGGCCACCGGCGAGCACGATCTGCTCATGTAGACGCACGCCGCGGTTGCCGGTGATCACAACACGGCCATGTGCGATGACAGCAGGTGTGCGAAGTAGGTCGCCGGGGACGATGCGCGCAGTGACACGCGTCAGACGAGCGCCGCGGCCGTGCTGGGACCATAGTTCCGCGCGAAGCAGTCGCAGGCACATGTCCACGAGGCGATGGCCCAGGTGAAGCAGGACGACGTCAGTGCGGCCAGCGTAGTCTTGGTCAAAAGTGACAGGTCGCTCCTTGCCGGTGACCGGGTGGCGCAGGCCGTCGTTGCGGGCCTGCGCCCACGAAGCGGGAAGCTCTGGAAGCTTGAAGCAGCGTGCCGACACGTCACGCGGCGCTGCAGCGTCGGTCAGGTCCTTCTTGTGGGCGAGGCGCAGCGCCGTGCGCACGACGCGTTCGATCGTCTCCGGTGACAGGTGTAGATCTGTGCGCGACTCGGTTAGTTGCTGCTGTGCCTGCGCTAGATCGTGCGCGAGGTCTCGCTCGATCCTAAGCACGGCCTTCCCGGCTCGGGCCGCGATCTCCTTGTCGGTGGTCTGCCAGCTCGTGCGGCGGCCGAGCATCTTCTGCTCGACCTGCGAGGCGATCACCTCACCGGCGCTGCCGAGGTCGGTGCGGATCTGGTCCACTTTGCGCACCGCTACGCCGAGGAACGCAAGTGCGTCCTCGATCGTGCCGTCCTCGAAGCCGGTGTCCTCACCGTCACCGTTTTGGTCCCAGCTCCTGGGCACGAAGTGCACGATTTCGACCTTCGAGGCGCGCTGGCCGTGGCGGTCGACGCGTCCATTTCGCTGCTCCAGACGGTTCGGATTCCACGGGATCTCCCAGTGCAGCACCCGATGGCAGTAATTCTGTAGGTTGATACCTTCGCTCGCTGAATCGGTCGCGAGCAGGATCCGCACCGGATCCGCGTCCAGCGGCTCCTGGAAGACGTTCTTGACGGCCTCACGGTCTTCGAGTTCCTGGCCACCGTAGAGTTGTGCGATCACATTGGTCGGCACGCGCGCGGTGTTGACCAGCCGGTCGTAGAGCCACCGCTGGGTGTCGCGGTACTCGGTGAAAACGATGACACGGTCGCCGTCCCAGTGCTCTCCATCTGGCTGGACGATTCCGCGCAGCCAGCCGAGGAACGCCGCGAACTTATCGTCGGCCTTGTCCGCGTTCTTCAGGCCCCAGTCACGCAGCTTCTCCAGCAGCGCGCGCTCGGCAGCGGATAGAGGCGGCGCGACCCGACGTGCAGCTGTCAACGCCTCAGCCGCGGCCTCGGAGTAGGCCACGTCGTCCTCAGCGGTCTCTTCCAAACGCTCGATCAAAGTTCTGAGGACCTGCTCACCGATGGATCGCACTCCGCGCGAGTACTGCTGGTCGGCCTCCTGCGTCTCACGTGCGGTCATCGTGTCCAGATGCGCCTGGACCGTTTCCGCGAACGCCTTCGGGCTCGACAGGAAACGGCGTTTGAGCAGCTTGACGACGAAGTCGGTGGCCGCCTGCTCGGCTTTGTCCGTGCCGGCGCTCTCTTTGCGCAGCTGCGCGTAGTGGGTGAGTTCCGCATACGCCGCCTGCGCATCAGCGCCGTAGGAAACCTCCAGCGGATGGTCGAGGTCCCGTTCCGGGAAGCGGGGCCGGCCCGCCCAGTCCGGCGGCAGATCCCGCTTGAGGCGACGCACCATGACGTGCGCCTTCGCCTCCTCCGAGGGCGGCACGTTGCGCGCGAATCGCTGGTTGTCGAGCAACTCGAGCAACGCGGTGAACGATTCTAGGTAGCCATTGTGCGGAGTCGCCGAGAGGAACAGCCTGTGTTCAGTGTGCGGGGCCAGCTCCCGGATCGCCCTGGTGCGCTGCGAGTCGACGGCATACTGGCCGATACCTGACGGAGCGCAGGTGTGCACCTCGTCGACGACCATGAGATCGAAGACGCGCGGGTACTCGGGCGTGGCGGGCAGGATCGAGCGCAGCAGCGCGAGCGGGCGGTCCCGTTTGAGCCAGTCGATCGACACGATCAGCCGCGGATAATGCGTCCATGGGTTTGCGTACAGGCCCCGTGACCGGCGTAGTTCTTTGAGCAGCGTCGCATCGACAATACGGAAAGCCAGGCCGAATTTGTCGCGCATCTCGTCGCGCCACTGGAGGGTTAGCGACGCCGGACAGACAATCAGCATGGTGCGGGCCCGATGGCGCAGCATCAGCTCCTGTATCACTAATCCGGCTTCGATCGTTTTGCCGAGGCCGACGTCGTCCGCGATCAGCAGATTTGTCCTGGGCATCCGCAGCGCCCGCACGACCGGGTCGAGCTGATAGTCCTCAGGCTTCACACCGGAGCGGAACGGCGCCTGTAGGACCGTCTTGTCGGCAGTTGCGACCGCACCCCACCGCACCGCGTCCAGGAAGGCATCGAGCTTCGCCGGGTCGTCGAATCCTTGGACGGGGGAGGGCAGCACATGCTGCTCGCGGGCCACCGCGCCGGGTTCCAGCTCCCACAGAACCCGCAGCTCCTCATCGCCCGTATCGCTGTCGACACTGACCAGCGAAACAAGGTGCTGGGCCTCGGCGATCAGCGGGCTGCCCGGCTTTTCGGCCGTGATCGACGATCGTTCCACGGCGGTCGCGACCCACTGTCGATTACGGACCGTCACCAGCTGGCCGACGGCCGGCACGCTGGAATCGTTCGAGAACACGTCTGCCTCGTCGAGCAGTTCAGCGCTCACCTGCGTCAACTCCCGCTCCCGCGCCCCGGACACTGATCAGGACATCTTTTCACTTATTGACTCGTCACCCAGGTCAAGCAACGCCGCGAGCGCAGGCGCAGAGAGTCGCTGCTTCGGCTCGGCGGCGTCGTTGCCGTTGAAGCGCACACCCTCGTCACGCAGGATGTCCAGGACGTTCCCACGATCCTCACCCATCCACCGGAACCCGGGAGACACCCTGCCGTCGGACGTCAGGACACGATGCGCATTCGCGACACCGGTCGTCTGGGCAAGGTGGGCTCCGACGGGCTGCGCGGCCGAGCCGATAAGCGCGGCCAGATCGCCGTAACTGGTCCATGCACCAGGTGGCAAGATCGCGAGCGCCTGATGCAGCAGCGACCAGTCACGCCCGCGCTCTACCCGCCCAACTCCGGCGACCGGCGAGGGCCACAGGATCGAGGCGGTTTGCGCCAGGACCTTGGCCCGCTGCTCGATCTCGGTGGCGCCCCAGCGGGGTGCTTCCGCAATCCGCCGGTTCATCTCCAGATGACTGGCCTTGAACAGGTCCTGCTTGCGCTGGAAGGGATGGTTGGACAACTCGCTGTTCTGTGCCGTCAGGGTCAGGTTGCCGAGTGTGTGCACCAGCCTGCGGTGGGTCTCAGCCGGCGTCTCCCCATCGATTGCATCCTCGGCGAGAACTGCGAGCCACTCCTTGCTCGCCCCCTGCGGAAGCACATGCTCGACGGTCAGCTTCGCCGTCACGAAGTCCACCGGCTCCGGGTGGTCGTAGGACTCCTCCAGGCGGCGCAGCACGAACTGCCGCTGGTGGCCGCGGCCGTACAGGTAGAACGGCTTTGTGCGGATCGCGTCGAGCAGTTCCGCGTCGTCCGGCCATGAACGCCGCTCACCCGAGAGCACCTTGCGCACGCCCTCATCCACCAGCATGTCGGCAGGCAGTTGACCTGGCAGGTCCTGGAAAATCCGGTTGAGGCCGTTGGGCGGCACCCGGCAGATCATCCGGCGCACCAGGAAGCTCTCGATGTACGTGAGCGCCTTCGCTACCTGCTCGCTGGTTGCCTCGCCACGCTCCCGGCGATCCAGCAACAACATGATCGCGGGCGCAGGAGTGTCCGCGTCCCATGCACGGAGGCGCCAGAGCGCGCCGCGCACCGCGGCGTCGGATTCACGATTCGGATCGATCAGCGTCAGGTAGTGTACGGAACGCCTGCGCAGTTCTCGGACCCAATCCTCGTATGTGTCTTCGGTGTCGGGTTGCTGTTCGAATCGAACTTGCCGTTCCCGGTACACGTCCTGGCGCCGCACCCGGTTGGCTCCTGAGAGGATGAGTTCGAGCCAGATCAGGTCTTCAAGCAGCTTCGGATCGTTCACGCTCTTCTGGAGCGGAGTCCACAGTGTCTCGTAAACATGCTCGCCACGGGTGGGCAGGTGCATGAACACGTAGTTGCGCACGAGGTCGGTCTGGCTAAGTTCGAGGCCAGTATTATTGAGTGACTGGAAGATCCGATAGACGTTGTCCCCCGTGCCTGCGGCGATCTCGACGAGCGTGAGGCGCGATGTGATCGCTTCCTCAATGTGCTGGATCGAGTGCGTGTCTGCAGGGTCCTCAGTGGCGGCGAGCGCTGCGCGGAAGAAGCGATAGGCGGCGCCGACTCGGGAATCGTCGTCGAGCGCGGCTATACCGTTGATGTGCGCGGAGTACACGGCGCGGTCGACCTGGGTCGGGACCAGGCGCAATAGGTTAGATCCCTGGGTACGGGAGTTGACAAGGAAGCGGTTCGAGATGTCGTGGGCCCACGCGGCGTCAGCCTTTGCGACATGGTCTCGGATAGCGGCGAGAGCCAGCGAGAGCGTGGTGAGCCGCTGCTGGCCATCGACGACCAGCGCATGTGGAAAGCCCATCGAATGCTGTGGTGAGGGCGCGTGCACCACGGAACCGAGGAAGTGGGCAGAGCCCGCGGAGCCCTCTGCAATGAGGTCAGCCTGTTCAAGAATGTCGCTCCAGAGCTGGGTGAGCTGCTGCTCCTTCCACGAGTACGGACGCTGGAATAGCGGCACCTGGAACTGCTTCTTGCCTTCCAGCAGCCCGGCCAAGGTTGTTTCGCCCGCGCGCATCGATCGTCCCCACCCTGTGTTTGACCCCTGACTGGGTGTCGACTGTACCGCTACGCACCGACACTAGTAGGACGATAGGAGCACGGCCGCCCGGTGTGGTGAAACTCGGGGTTTGCGGGCGCCTGCAGCGGCAACCTTTCATCCGTTCGGCAGTCCCGCATTACAGCGCCGTCGTCAGAGCGATCTGCATGACGGTGAGCAGTGCGGGCAGGATGAGGGTGGTGGCCGCGCGAGTGACTAAGCCGGGCAGCGGCACCGGGTCCAAGGCGGCTATCTCCGCGCGCAGCCGCAGTGCGATGTCGAGCGCGTACCAACGGCGCTGCAGTTCGGCGCGAGTCTGCGCGTCGAGGCCGTCGGCTTCGGACATGGTGCGCTGAAGCAGCGGGGCCAGGGTGTCGAGGGCGCGCTGGCGCTGTGCCCGCCCGAGCCTCCGCAGCCAAGTGGTGGGCACAGTGAAGAGCACCAGGCCGCCAGTTGCGAGCAGGGCGACGAACACAAGAATGATCACCTGTGCGGCGACCGGCACCTGGCTCTGGACGACATAGAGCGAGGGCAGCAACACGCTGCCGACGCTGAATTTCACCGCCGTCGACCAGCAGAACCGGTTGAGCTCCGGCAAGCCATTCGCGCGGCTTGGGCCGAACGGATGCCACTCAGGCGCCGCGCTGCCGGTCGCTGCCCGAACGACGGAAATCGATTTGTATGCAGCCCACATGCCGTTGCTGTTGATGAAGCCCACGATCAGCATCACCGCCAGACCAGTGGCCTGCTCCGCGAACCCGCGCAAAGCCAGACTTGACTCATACAGCGGATAGGCGATCCAGAACGCCGCCGGCGCGGCGAGCGTTGCGGGTACTACGAACCAGTAGTAACCGCGATCGGCGCCGCGTGCCGCGCTCTCCACAGCTTTCAGGTCCCAACCGCCGGCTTCCGCGGTCGCCCGCAGCCTGCCCACCAGGTCCTCGAGGTCGAACTCCCATTGCTGCATGAGCATCGGGCCGAGCAGGATCCACAGCGAGGCCAGCGGCATCGTGTAGACCAGGGCGTGGGAGTTGTGGCCGACGCTATGGCGCACCTCGAGCAGGAACCAGATCCAGAACGCGGCGCCCGGGCCGAGCGCGAACACGGCGAACGTGGCCACGCGCTGCCGGCCCCGCCCCACACGTGCCCACGGAATCGCGCGGGCGACGCGCACCAACGGGCTGAAGCCGACCAGCGGCGCGGCGGACGGATGCTGCTCGGACTCCCCGGCTACCCCCTGTATCAGCACTCGGCTATTTAAGTGACCGGTGCCTGCTGTCGTCAAACCCTGATATCAGATCAGCCCGTTGCGCAGGATGCGTCCCACGGTGGAGGCGCGGATGCGGCCGAAGCCGAACAGCAGCTCCACGCCGTCTTGCAGCATATGCGGGTCGCGCTCGGCTGCTTTCAGCAGCATCGAGGCCCACCGCTCGCTGCGCAGCAGGCGCAGCGAGATGCGGCTGGAGACGAAGTGGGCCCGGTAGCGTCGGCGGAAGTCGCTCTCGAACCCGGCCAGGGCGGCGGCGAGCTGCGCCCGGTCGCCCAGCGTCGAGGGCAGGGCGTTTACGAACTGCTCGGCCGCGGTCACGGCGTAGGCGATGCCCTCGCCGCTGACCGGGTTGATCATTGAGGCGGCGTCGCCGAGCAGGACCGCGCGCGGGTAGGTCAGCTTCGGCAGGCCGCCGATGTGCGGCAGGTGGTGGGCGCGCTGGTCGTGCAGGTCGCCGAGGTGGATGCCGCGGTCGCGCAGCTTGTCGGCGAACATCGCGATGAGCACCTTAAGGTCCAGGCCGCGGCTCTGCAGGACCTCCAGCGGGCCGCCGACCCCGAGGTTGACCCGCCCGTCATCGAGCGGGAACAGCCACCCGTAGTTGGGCAGCAGGTCCCGGCTGAACTCGAACAGCAGCCGCGGCCCGAACGCGCCTCCCGGACGGAAGTCTTCACTTTCGGCGTAGGCGCGCATCGCGAAGCTCAGGTTCTTCTTCGCCCCGCCGTCATCCGCGCCGGCCGTCAGGGCCTTGCGGACCGGCGAGTACGCGCCATCCGCGCCCACCACCAGGCTGGCGCTAATCGTGCGCAGCGTCCCGTCCGCGGCGCGCAGCTCGACCTCTCGCGCATCCGGCGTGGTGACCATGGACATATAACGCATCCCAGTGAAGTCCTCGGCCCCGGCCGCCAGTGCCTCGCGCACCAGCCGGTCGTCCAACTCCAGGCGGGAGATGACGTGCCCGTAGGCCGCGTGCCCGTCGCCGCGAGAGATGGCGCTCTCCAGGCGCTCGCCGCGCGGACCGAAGATAGTGACGGCCTTGATGGGCGTGCAGCCTTCGAACACCGCGTCCAGGCCGAGGCGGTAGACCACCTCCACCGCGCCCGGTCCGATTCCATCGCCGCACGTCTTGTCCCGCGGGAAGACCGCCCGGTCCACCAGCGCGACGCGCAGGCCCCGCCGCGCGGCAGCGTACGCCGTGACGGACCCGGCGGGACCAGCGCCGATGACCGCGATATCGAAAGAATCTTGCGCCACGGCGGCAAGTCTCTCACAGCGCTCCCGGGCTCCCGCTGGGCCGCTGGCCAGGGCCCCGCGGCCAGTAAAGCGGCACGCGGCACAAGAACGTCGATGACGCTTGCACCTCCCTGGGAACTTCTTCGAGGATTCGGTGCGTGGAGTGTGTGGTCGAGGCCCACAGACCGCGTTGCGTCGATCCGGAGTCGCGCCTGCATCTGAGCCTTCACACTTCACTGGTGATCGCGATTATGCACAACTGTTCATGGTTTGCGTGTTCTGTGGCTGTTCAAGTCGCTAAGTGCCGTCGAACAGCCCGCCTCCCGACTCCCGTCTTCACGCATTCGGCCTGAATATCCGCAGGCTGCGCGAAGAGCGGGGTTTGAGCCTTGAGGAGTTGGCCGAGCGGGCTGAGCTCAGTTTCCGCGGCTTGATCTACATCGAGCACGGCAGGCGTAATGCCGGGCTGCTCACCGTGTTCAAGCTCGCCGACGGGCTGGGGCTGCGGCCCTCGCAGTTGCTCGAGTACGAGTTGGAGCCCGCTAGCGGCGACGGCGCGCGACCTGACCTGTAGGAGCAGAGCCACGGGGCACTACGCATCCCTCCCGGGACGCATGATCCACGCGACCAGCTTGATGCGTTCGCACGCCTCGTGGTCGGGCACGTGGTAGGTGCCCGCGACGGTGTCGCGGGCCACTTCGAGCAGGTCGTCGACGAGTTGCTGGTCGGCTGCCGAGATCGGTCGTGGCGTATCGGCGGGTGCAGTGCCTGCCGCGTGGGCATCGATCCAGTCGCCGGGCTCGATGTGGATCGCTTCCAGACACCGGACGGTGTCCAGGAGGGTGGCCCCTCGCCGTGCGCCGCCGTAGACCCGGCAGAAAAGTGTGATCGTCGGCCCGGCCTCGGTGCCGACGACGCTGAAACAGTAGACCACCAACGGCTCGTCGGCGGGCTGCGGGTGCACAGCGCAGGCCCACGGGGTCAGGTGCTCAAGGCGGGCGGCGAGGGCGGGAATCATGCGGGCGCGTTGCAGCCACATCCGCTGCATCTCGATCATGGGCAGCGGTCGGGAAGCCTTCTCGGTGCGCGGCGTGTAAATCCATCCGATGAGGGTCGTGAAATTCATGATGTTGACGGTGGCGTCGGGCAACAGCGCCGCAGTCACTCCGATCAGCTTGGCCGCGACCGCAGTCTTCTCCAGCAGCTTGTCCATGAGGCACAACCACGCGTCCAACGCCCGGTCAGGCAGGAAGGTATGGCAGTCGATGACAGCGTGCGGCGAGCCGATCCGGTCCAAACGCCCAAGCCGCTGTTCCAGCCGGGTCGGGTTCCACGGCAGGTCGTAGTTGACGATCACGTTGGCCTGCTGGAGGTTGACCCCTTCGGACAGGATGTCGGTGGTGATCAGCACGTCGTAGAGGTCTTTCGGCTTGGTCTGCCCAAGACGGGTCGGGACTCCGGCAGCGGTGTCTGGGCAGAAGTGGCCGAGCACGGTGGCCAGCTCCTTCTTCGAGACTGGTTCGGTGCGCCCGACACTGGCGATGCGTCCGGCGTAGCGGTGCACCGTGCCTCTCGCCGCGATGTGTGCCTCGATGCGGGCGGTAAGGTCCGCGCTGGTGATCCGGGAGCTGGCGAAGACCACGACCTTGCCGCCGAGCTCGTCGAACAGGTTGAGGAACGCGGCGGCCTTCGGGTCATCGCGGCAGGCCTGTTCAGCCAGCGCGACGATCCGCTCGAGCGCCTCGGCATCGCGCTGCAGGGCCTGGCGCAGGGCAGGGACGTCATACTGGGTGGCCAGCTGGAAGCGGGCCTTGGGGATTCCGCCTTGGGGACCGCAGCGGGCCTGGCCTCCAAGGAAGTCGCTTAGGCGTGCGTCCAGTTCGTCGCGCCCGATCTGCCCGTCCAGCTCGTCCCCGGCCCCGTCGATCCACGTGCGCACCAGGTCACGCAGCAACCGCATCTCCTTCATTGACACGCTGATGCGTACCCGACCCCGATCCAGGTCGACCAAGGCGCTCTTCGTGCGCCGGGCCATGTTGCGGGCGGTATCGGCCAGCGCCGCCGGCGAGGACTCCAGGCGTTTGAGCAGCGTGCAGCGCAGCAGGCACAACAGCACCTCGACCCACCACGGCACCTGCAGGGGGTCGAGCGCGTACTGCCCCGGCGCGTAAGCCGCCAGTGCCAGCGGGGCGGACAGAGCCTGCGGGCCGCGCAGGGCGCGCATTGCCTCTGCGAAGCGCGGGTCGCTCAGAGCCTTGGATGTCGCCGCCGCGTCGAGCACCGCGGAGTACAGGTTCGTGCCCGCGTCGGCTAGCTCGTAGATCACAGGCTTGGAGTTGACCACGGGGAACGCCGGACGCTCGATCCCTTCGTGGCACGCGTCGCGCACATATTGCCGGGTGCGGCGTACCACCAGGTCGTTGATCTCCTCGTGCAGCTCGCGCAGTTCGCGTTGCTGCAAGGTCAGCGCCTTGGAGCAGCGCTCACGGATCTGGCGCTGCGAGAGTCGCCGCCCCGGCCACGGCGCCCATCCGGGGGTGTACACCCGGTCCTCGATGGGAGCCGGCGCGGCCAGGTGCATCAGCTCGGCCAAGTCGGCGCCCTTGTTGTTGACCGGAGTTCCGGACAGCAGCACCGTGCGCGGCCGGTGTTCCTGGTCGCCCATCAGCTTGTCGAAGCATTTGCGCGTCAGGTTGCGGCGGTTGCGCAGGAAGTGCGCCTCATCGCACACGACCATCGCGTACGTCGGGAACGCGGCGCCTGATCGCAGCGTCTTCATGCCCCGCCACAGCAGTTGGTGGTAACTGAGAAGCTCCACCTTGAGGCCCCACTCGTTGGTCTTCGCCCGCCACACATTGCGCTTCAGATGCGCGGGGCACAGCACCAGGACCGGGCCCTCCCCGGCGCGCTGGGCGCGGTCGATCAGCTCGCCTGCGATGTAGGTCTTGCCGAGACCGACCTCGTCGGCGACCAGGACGCCGCCGCGCCGCTCGATCACGGCTGCCGCCTTGGCGACTCCCAGAGACTGGAACCAGGTCAGGCCCAGGCGCGAGTCGCCCGCGTCAATCTCCCCGCAGAACCGCTCGGCCAGCATCCGCAGGTACACCAGTTCCGGGGGCAGATACGCGAATCGTTCGCTGATCATTCCCGCCAGGTCGTACGGCGCAGCGGCCTTCCACCAGTCGCGCACCCACCTGGCCGTCCCCGCCGCCTGCTCGCGCCCTGCGCTGACTCCGAGTTCGACATTCGAGCGCAGTCCCGCCCGTGTCAGGTTGAAGGAGCCGACCACGGCCTCCACCGGCCGGTCGACCGGTTCGATCACGACGGCCTTGGAATGGAAAAACTCTGCTTCGTAGCGGCGTGTTGTCACCAGAGGGTCGGATAGCCATGCGCGAAGACGGGACAGCTTCGCGCGCGTCGCCTTGTCCACCGGGATGCCGTCCAGTTCAGCGTGTAGGGCGAGATGCCCCTCGGCCAGCAGGCGGTCCAACTGTTCGGGATCGGCGCTCCCGTCGAGCGTGATCTGCGCGGTGGCGGTCGGGGCGACGCCTAGCAGCAGGCGCACCGGCACGCCCCGCGCGATCAGGACCTGCACCGCCTCGCCCAGCACCATAAGCCCATGGAAGCTGACATAGCCTGCGGCCAGGGTCGCGACCGCCCCGTGTGGATCAGCGGCCACCGCCCGAAGCCAAGCATCCAGCCTGCGCCCGATCGTCGCGCCGCCGCCGTTAACCAGAATCAGCGGGGCGGGCCAGGGCCGGGTGCCAGTCACGCGACCGCCAGCTGCGCGGGAACTGCTTCGCGCGCGTCGCGGCGCAGCGGCTCGGTCTCACGCAGGAAGGTGTTGACCATCTCAAGGATGGCGGCGCTGCGCCGCACGATTTCGGCGTCGACGTCCAGCGCCGGGACGGGCCTGGCCAGGCATTGAGCAGCCAGTGCTGCATCCGGACAGTCCAGTGCGTCGTAGGCGTCGCGCCCCCACCCGCGCGCGCCCTCCACAACCGCCGCGGTGTCTGGGGTCATCCAGGCCAACCAGGCCACCGTCCGGTGACGCCCTGGTTCAGCCGCCCACAGGGGGCGCAGCCGCATCCGCGGATCGCTCATCGTGACATGGGGGTCGCCGAGGTCCGTTACCTTGCCCGCGACACCAGCATGGCTGGCCAGCGCGAATAGCGTCCCCGGCTGACCCCAGGTGGCCCGAGCCCGCCCCCCGAGTTGGAGCGTGCTCTCGTCCCACGGCGGGATTGGTCCAGCCGGAACCTGCAAGGCGAGGGCACCGACCGCATCACGGTAATTCGCCGCGCCGGCGACGGCACGGGCATCGGCGCGATGCCTGGAGCCGAGCGTGTGGTAGGTGCCGCGGGCCGCGATGTGCACCAGCCAGCGCCCGGCGAAGTCGTCGCATGCCGCCTCGTCGCAAAACCGGGCGAACAGCACTCCCAGCACCTCCACCGCGCTGGGAGAGCAGAGCAGCTCATCGCCGGTGATCCCGCACGCGTGCAAGAGGTCGGCCGTGGCGGCGCACCCCTGCGCCGCCAGCGCGGCCGCGTCGGCGATGCGCGCCGGGTCGATGCGGCGGCGGTTGGCAACCCGCGTCGCCCCCGGGGGCAGCAAGTGCTCCATCACGGTGACGATGCGTGGGCGGCCGATCGCGGCCGGAAACCCCGCCTGGGCGGCGGCGTGCACCGCAGGGTCGATGATGTCGCGTTGCAGTCCCGGGCAGGTCATGCTCAGCGCCACCAGCCTGTACTCCTCCGGGGTCAGGCGCTTGGAGGCGCTGGCCTGGTTGTGCCGGATGAACGCCGTGACAGCCTTGTCCATGTCCCCGCGTAGCCAGTCCACCCTCACGCGCACCGCCAGTAGCCGTTGGGCCAGCGCGGCGAAGCGTTCGACGTACCGGTGCGGGTCGTACACCCCCGTGCCCACGATCAGCCGTTGCACCGTGCTGGTTTCCGCGGCCTGCAGCAGGTCGGCCAACCGAATCTGCAGCGGCGTGCCCGGCTTGTAGGGGTGGAAGGAGAACTGGCCGATGAGCGTGAACCGCACCGCTACCTCCCGGTCCGGGCCGCCGAGCATGAGCCATCTGCGCTGCGGGATCCACGGCGGGCGCCGACCAAAGGCGGCCAACACCGCGGTCAGACGCTGCTGCCCGTTGATGATCCACCAGTCGGCGTGGGAGGACGACTGGTAGCGGCTGGCCGGACGCGAAGAGCGGGCGTCCACCTCGTAGAGCAGCGGGGCGCCGAACGGGATCTCCTGGAACAGCGAGTCGATGATTCCCGCGCACCACCGGGCGCTGGCGACGAGCTCACGCTGCACCTCGGGAACGTCGAAGCGCTCGGCGAGATCGAGAAGCTGACGGATCGTGAACTCGGACTGCTCGGCCACACTGCCTCCTGCGATCGTGAGGATGTCGCGGCTCGTGCTTCCCGGTCCCCGCCTCGGTTCAATCGCGTCGGCCCGCACCGCCCACCCGCCCCTGTCG
>NZ_JAGSXH010000420.1 GCF_018283645.1 Actinocrinis puniceicyclus
ACTGACGATCCCACCGACACCGTGAGCACCAACGCCCTGCCCGGCTGACCCCGGGCAGGGCGTTTCCGTCACCATGCGGCCCCAGCATCGATGCCGCCGACATCCTCATCTTCAACGTCGGGCAACACCCGGGCGCAGCATCCGCCCGCGCCGCGCGGGAG
The DNA here is from genome assembly GCF_018283645.1 of Actinocrinis puniceicyclus. Taxonomy (GTDB): domain Bacteria; phylum Actinomycetota; class Actinomycetes; order Streptomycetales; family Catenulisporaceae; genus Actinocrinis; species Actinocrinis puniceicyclus. The sequence goes on from NZ_JAGSXH010000420.1 coordinate 162, forward strand.
AGCGCATCGAGCAGGGAAAGCGGCCTGGCCTTGGGGGTCGTTGCGGCGCGGCACCGGTTTCCGCCTCGAGCGGCCGAGAGTTCGTGGTACCAC
>NZ_JAGSXH010000421.1 GCF_018283645.1 Actinocrinis puniceicyclus
ACTGACGATCCCACCGACACCGTGAGCACCAACGCCCTGCCCGGCTGACCCCGGGCAGGGCGTTTCCGTCACCATGCGGCCCCAGCATCGATGCCGCCGACATCCTCATCTTCAACGTCGGGCAACACCTGGAGGCAGAGCGGCGGGCGAGGTTGCGCGACGCGGTACTGGCCGGTCCGGCGGCCGTGTCGGCCCGGGCGCTGGACCAGGCGCAGCGTGCGGGGCTGCTGGCGCGGCTGGTCGCGGCCGGGGAT
>NZ_JAGSXH010000422.1 GCF_018283645.1 Actinocrinis puniceicyclus
CGGGATCTGCGCGATGCACGCGGCCAGCACCTGCAGGTGGTCGGCCACCGTGTTACTGCCCGCGCTGCCGGGGCGCAGCAGCATCGCCAGGCATTCCTGGGTGTTGGCGCACCACCCGGCCAGCGGATGGAAGCCGAAGGTCATCTTGAACGTGCCGGCCGCGCCCTGCTTCTTGCTGGAGGACTCGATGATCGTGGCGTCCAGGTCGATCACGACCCAGCCCGTCAGGAGTTTTCCCGCCACCACCAGCCACG
>NZ_JAGSXH010000423.1 GCF_018283645.1 Actinocrinis puniceicyclus
CATCGACGAGGGCGCCCGAGGCGTCCTGGTGGGCGCGCACGGTGGTGGAATCGACGGGGACGAACCAGTCGATGTCGCCGAGCTCCTCGACCTGTTCGATCACCCCCAGCAGGATCGCCGCCCAGGTGTTGAGCGTCAGTCTGTGTGAGGTTCCCGCGGGTCGGTGCCGACGTCCGGGCTGGTGATGGTCTGTGTGGGGGTCCTGGGTTTGCTTTCCGGCGGTCCGCGGCGTGACGGTGAGGATGTCCGTTTC
>NZ_JAGSXH010000424.1 GCF_018283645.1 Actinocrinis puniceicyclus
TACAGGGGGTGTTAAAGGCGCGTGCGCAGGTACCGACGGACAGTTTGCGCCGCTCGAAGTGCGAGAGGAAAGCTTCCCATTCCTGGTCGGTGGGGGTGCGGTATTCTTCGCCGGGGCGTGTGGCCCGCAGGGTCAATGACAAAGTGATCTTGCGGCTGGGTTCGTGGTGGTTTAGCCGTGCGTCGGCACGGTCTGCGTGGCCTGACATGCCGGATTTGCGGGCGGGCACGGCATCTGAGGATCATTCAGGTGT
>NZ_JAGSXH010000425.1 GCF_018283645.1 Actinocrinis puniceicyclus
GGCATCCCGCGTTCTACCAGGAGCTTCGTTGCCTCCCACACCCAGTCCACATCGTGATCAAGCTGAAACCCTTGCCCCGCAAGCTACCTGAAATCATGTCAAACTGGACCTAACTTTAGGGCAGTGGCCCCGGCCCCCTAAGAACCGTGCGTGCCACTTGTAGCGGCACACGGCTCAAGCAAGCCCTGTAGGCTCACAGGCCCTCTGCGCTATCGGACTGCCTCGTGCTCTCTTGCGCAGTCGGCAGTGTTC
>NZ_JAGSXH010000426.1 GCF_018283645.1 Actinocrinis puniceicyclus
CCTGCGCCGAGAGCACCCGGGCGCGCGCCAGACCCAGGTGGACCTTGGCGAAGCGGTGGAAGTGCTCCTGGTCGAAACGTCGCAGGTACGCCTTCCACAACAGGTCCACGTCCACCGGCGTGCCGGGTGTTGAGCGTCAGTCTGTGTGAGGTTCCCGCGGGTCGGTGCCGACGTCCGGGCTGGTGATGGTCTGTGTGGGGGTCCTGGGTTTGCTTTCCGGCGGTCCGCGGCGTGACGGTGAGGATGTCCGTT
>NZ_JAGSXH010000427.1 GCF_018283645.1 Actinocrinis puniceicyclus
CGAAACCAACATCGCCAAAGCCCTGCGCAGACACGCCCGCAGACCCGAACTCCTGACAGGACTACTCCACCTGACCTGACGATCACCCAGAAAAAGGACGAAAGATCACTTTGTCATTAACCCTGGTGTGGCCCGGCGGCGGGTGATGAACGCCCGATGCGCATCGATCGCTTCGGTCGGGTAAACAGCCTTGTAACCCATGGTCGTGGAAATATTGGTGTGACCGCAAATGATCTGGGCTATGTGCGGGGG
>NZ_JAGSXH010000428.1 GCF_018283645.1 Actinocrinis puniceicyclus
GTGGTGCGGGTGGATTTGCCGGTGTCGAGTAGTGCGAGTTTCTGTTTGGCGCCGTTGAGGCTGACTTCGAGTCCTTCGATCTCGCCGATCCAGGCTTCGCGGTGGGCTTCCGCCAGGCGGGCTTGTAACCAACTACGGGGTGGCTTGACCTGCGGTGTCGTCGTGGTCTGATCGTCGGGGTCTGATGCGGTAGGTTGCCTGGTTGTGACCGCCGCCGATCAGCCGACACCGTCCGTGGACGGTCTCTTGAC
>NZ_JAGSXH010000429.1 GCF_018283645.1 Actinocrinis puniceicyclus
CAAGCAGATCGACGGGGTGAACTGGCGGTACCGCACCGGGTCCCAGTGGCGCGAGATACCCGAGCGCTACGGTCATTGGAACACCGTCTACCAGCTGCATCGGCGGTACTGCCGGGACGGGACCTGGGCGGCGATCCTGCTGGGGGTGATCGAACAGGTCGAGGAGCTCGGCGACATCGACTGGTTCGTCCCCGTCGATTCCACCACCGTGCGCGCCCACCAGGACGCCTCGGGCGCCCTCGTCGATG
>NZ_JAGSXH010000042.1 GCF_018283645.1 Actinocrinis puniceicyclus
GGCTGGGGCTGGGCGAACGACTGATGCTCGGGCTGCTGGACGGCGAAGCGCTGGAGCCGCCGCCGCATGAGCCGTCGTCGGTCCACACGTTCTGTGCGTTGTTGCCGGGGATGTCGCCCTGGGTCCACCACTTGGCGGTCCAGGTGTGCCCGTTGTAGGACACGACGGCGCCGCCGTTGTACGCGGTCGTGGAAACCCAGGCCGCGGTCGTGCACGAGCCCGTGCCACCCGACCCGCCGGTGGGTGTGGCGCTCGGAGAGGGGGTCGGCGAGGACGTGGTGGGGCTGGTGCTCGGCGACGGGCTGCCGGAGCCGCCCGGGCCGCTGAGCGAGAAGTCGTCGGCCTCGTAGGCGGGTTGGCCGTACCAGCCGTGCACCCAGATCGTCACGCTGGTCGTGTTCGCACCGGTGTTGAAGCTGGTGGTCAGCTGCTGGTAGCCGCCGCCGCCCGGTGTCCACGTGCTGGTGTCGCTGGTGCCGGTGCCGGTGTCGCCGATGTAGACGTATGAGCCGTCCACCCATGCCGAGAGCGTGTACGCCGAGTTCGGCTGGACGCTCACCGTCTGCGAGCACTGAGCGTCGTCGCTGCCGCTCGGGGTGGCCTTGAGCGCATCAGAGCCCGAGTGCACGGGGCTGGTGGCGACGGAGCCGCTGTCGCTCGTGCAGGACCAGGGCGCGAGGGCGCCGGATTCGAAGCCGGGGTTCTGGATCAGGTTGACGGCGGCGGCTTGCGCGCCGGAGGTCACCGCGACGACGCCGACGGTGGCCAGTACGACGCTGAACGCCGCGCCGGCCGCGGCCAGCGCCCGTCGGCGCGGCTGCCGGAAGCTGGGACGGAGTATGCGTGCCATGACTGCCTTTCCGGTACGAGGCGGCACCGGCGGCGCGCGTGCACGCGACGCGGCGCAGCCGCGGAATGGGTTGAGCGGGCGTACCGGGCGCCGAACCGGTGCGCGCGCTGCGTAGCGGAAGAACGTGTGAAAGAAACGTGGAGCGAGTGCGGTGCTGGTGCGGTGCTGGTGGTGCTGACTGAGCAGTGCCGTACTGAACTGAGGCCGATACCGATACTGATACCGATACTGATACTGATTCTGATACTGATACTGATTCTGATACTGATACTGATGCCAGATTGGACTAGACCAGTCTGTCGGTCAATGGTCCAGACTGCCGCGCGCTCGGCGGGCGGCAGCCGGGCAGCGCACGCCCAGCCGACGCAGCCTACTAACGCAGCAGGTCAGCGCGGCAACACCGTCGTCAGCAGCCGGCATGGAGTTGAGCCGGGATTCAGGTTGCCTTAGGGTGCGCCGCGCCCGACGCCGAAGCTGCACGGACGGGCTCGGCCCGCCGCCCCTTCGGGCAAGCGGAGCGCTCACACGGCGTGTTCTGCGCGGTCGCGTCGTACCGTGCCGGAGTCAAGGCTCGGTCGGGCAGGACACGGAAAGGTGCACAGTGCGCACGGCGACTCGAAACACGGCAGCCCGGTTCACGACGTTCGCGACGTTCGCGGCGGTCCTCGGCGGCTGTCTCGCGGCGGCGGGCTGCGCGACCGGCAGTGGCACGCCCGTCGCCGCGACCAAGGTGTCGGTCACGGCGACACCGCCCGCGGCCGAAGCGGCGAGCGGCCCGGCCGGCGGGAATCAGCCTTCTACGTCCGCTTCCACCACCGCGGCCCCGTTCCCGGTCGCGTGCACCTCGGTCAGCTCGCAGGGCACCTTCGTCTCGCCGGGACCTGGGCAGGTGAGCCTCGGTCAGATCAGCAGGGCGGTCGGCTTCACGGTCGAGACCGCGATGCCGGACACGCAGTCGGCGCTCGGTTTCCACGGCTACGAGAACTGCCGTTACCAGTTCAGCACGCCAAGCGGCGGCGGCCAGCTCGACGTCTGGGTGGTGATCGGCACCGACCCGACGACGACGGCGAACGAGCCGGCGGCCCGGGAGTTCGCCGACACCAAGACGCAGGCGATGCCGCGCTCTCAGCGCGGTTGCACCGGAGACTGCGCGTGGACCGTGTCCCCGACGCCCGGTCTCGGCGACTCGGCGCTCACGCTGACCCAGTCGGGCGATTCCGTGGTGGTCGCGCTCAAGGGGAACGTGTACGTGGAGGTCGGGCCGGGTGACTTCAAGGTGGAACGGGAGCTGTCCCTCGCGAGAGTGCTACTCGCGAACCTGCATTAGGACAAGGGACGCTCAGCCTCAGGACGCCGGGCCGGCTCCCCAGGTGCCGGGATCGGTCCTCCGCCCGACCCTGTAAATGTCCTGCGAGAGCTTCCGGCTGACGTCCGACCATCGCCACGGCAATTCCGAATTGGGCATCTTCGCCCATTGCCTGTCGAGATAAAGCCGGAAGTACTCGCTTCGCGCGAGGCGATCGGCAAGAGTATGGGCGTCGGAAATTACCGTTCGGTATCCCTCGTCAATGATCGACGTATCGGTGACCACGGCGTCTACGTAGGCGAAATAGGACATCAGAATTCGAACCGTATAAGCACCCACCGTCGTAATACGGTAATAGGCACGGACCTGATCTCCAGAGTATCGGGGAGATACCTCGCAGAGCCGATGCTCGGATGCATGCCCAAGCGCGGTGGCAATCTGTTCTGCGTTAAAACCAAGCTGTTGAGCGAACGTGTAAAGCTCGCTAGTGGCAACGTACCCCTCCTCACTGCCGCGTTCGCCAAGCGCCTGAAGCTGGCTTAGCACCAGCGCAAGTAAGAAGTGTTCGCGTCCATCCGGCTGCGTGATCCGGAATACGTTCGCAATCGGAGATGAGTCGGGGTCATAGTAGACAGAATCACCGTAAAGTAACGCACGCAAGAACTCGTGAAGCGGAATCTTGTAGCTTCCGGATGTCTCCTGGATGGTGACGATCTTCCGCGTGTCAATGTGCCCGCTCCCAATGAAGTCCGCCACGAACTTCAGCGCCAGACGCATGTTCCCACCGGCAAGGTTCTCGATTAGCGCTAACAACTCCTGGTTTTCCCGGAAGTTACTCGCAAGGACGCCCAGGAACGCGACTAGACTTTCGCTGTCAACCGTAATTCCAGTCGGATAGGAGCCCAGGCGTTGCGTTTCATTCAACTGCTTGAGAGCGAAGTCGACGCGGCGTTGTAGCACAACATCCGCTCTCGGAGGTGAGATCGTAAAAACGCGCGCCTGATAGCCAGAAAGGGCTCCTTTACGGCTAGACTGATAGAAGGTCTCCGGCCGCAGCGTGACAAATACAGTCGCCGGCCATGTCTGAGCAAGTTCGTTGGCAATGAGGAAGACTTGCTCCTGATCCTCGCTACTCCGCTGATCGATGTTGTCCAAAAAGACAATCAGCTGCCTACGCTGATTCGAGCGCAAATGTTCCAGGCTCGCACGAAGGTGTTCCGCCCCGCTGTCCACCTTGTCTTGCAGAAAGCGGATTCGTGCCATTTCGTACGCGACGATATCGACGTTCTTCAGCTTACCGGCCACGGACTTCTCAAACCGATTTAACGCTCCGTGATAGACGGCTTCAACGAACGAGGCGTCCTCGATGTCAATATCGTACTGGGAATACAGCTGCCGCTTTGACTCGTCTATCACGAAGGCGGAAAGCTGACCGAGCGTAGTTGACGCTCCGAAGTCGATGTACAAACTCAGAGCATTTGCAAAGATGTCGGCGGCATCGACGTGAACGAGACGCTGAATAAACGTCGTCTTTCCGACACCGACATCACCCAACAGCACAATCGGTCGTCGTGATGCGGCGGCCGCGAGCATATCCTGAGTTAAGGCTGGACTGAGCCCCTTCTTCCCCACCAGCGTCGCCAGCTGCGGTCCATCCTCGGCGCCCAGAAGCGCATATCGCGTCTGCAGAATCTGCTTACTGATCTCTGCGTACTGCGACAGTGCTCCACTTGAAGCATAGCAATCGCGCAAAAAATCGTCGCGAAGTTCCTCCAACCTGGCGACATCCTCCAGGAAAAGCTCGCCGAGGATATCCAAACCCGCCTGCAGGTCATTCCTGCGTTTTACGCCGGGATAGTTGGTGAGGTGCCGTGCTAGCGGCTCGGGCGGAGGCGCCTCGGTCAGGCGTAGGGTTCGGTATATTGTGCGCTCATCGATTCCGACCGGAGAAGCATTATCCCAAAGCAGTCGATAATCTGACCGCATATCCGTGAGGCTGGGAAATACCAGCGCCTTCCCCTTCATCGGAGGTACTTGATCATTCCGAGCCCCGATGAACAGCACAAACTGATTGCCATTTGTCACGCCGACCGGCGCAACGCCCCGACGAAAGGCATATTCGGCTACTTGCTCCATCGCCTCCCGTAGGGGCTTTCCAGCGGATCCGCTGGTCAAACTCTCAATGGAATGTACACCCAGCTTTGTCCCGGCGGGGAGGTCGAAATAGACGCCTTCACGCTTGGCCTCAACGATGAACTGAATCGCCGGAGTGCCAATCGCATAATCAATGCGCCCGCTTCCGGCGGGTTCCTCGGCGGTAATGGCTGCCCTGGGCCATCTGAGCACCCGCGTCAGGAGCGCGTCAATCAAGTGCAGCCTAGTGGTCGCCTCGTTACGCGATTGCTCGGAAGCATTGGCCTCAGCCCATTCGATCAGGTCGTCGAGCGCAGCCAGACCTTGATCATAGTCATGGGGCACTGTCGCCCGACCTCCTGCCACGATCGCGAGTGCATGCTGTCAGCGTACCGAGCGTCCCGCCGCGTCTTGCAATCCAGAACGCACACGGTCCCACCACCCGATCAAGAACCTCTGCTGATGGCTGAACTGCTCCACACAAGCAAGATCGCCTGAGGCGGCTCAACCGTTTCGGCACGAAGTCACCGCGTGACGCGGGCCACGAGATCCGCGGAGAATTGTTGAGACCGAGCCAGCCTTGTCGACGCCCGGTTGAGCGGCCGAAGCCGCGGCGTACATTACGCTCGGGATCATGAAAGTACTGGTCTCCACGCCGGTCGGCGAGGCGCGCGTGACCCGGTTTCCCGCGGCGGGCCGCCGCCGCGCGCTGGTCATCCTCGGGCACGGCGCCGGCGGCGGTGTCGAAGCCGCCGATCTACAGGCGCTGGCCGGCGCGCTTCCCGCGCGGGGCGTCGAGGTTCTGCTGGTAGAGCAGCCGTGGCGAGTAGCGGGCAAGCGGATCGCACCCGCGCCCAAGACGCTCGACATCGCGTGGCGTGCGGTGCTCGAACACGTGAATGACGACGACGACCCCAGGGTCCCGCTCATCGTCGGCGGCCGCAGCGCGGGCGCACGTGTCGCCTGCCGAACCGGGTCGGACACCGGGGCGTGCGGGGTGATCGCGCTCGCCTTCCCGCTGCACCCGCCCGGAAAGCCGGAGAAGTCACGGGCCGGCGAACTGTCGGCCACCGGGCTGCCGACCCTGATCGTGCAGGGCGGGCGCGATCCCTTCGGCGCACCCGCGCAGTTCCCGGCGCTGCCCGCGACCCATCGGCTGGTCGGGCTGCCCGCGGGCAACCACGAGTTCGCCGTGCGCAGGAGCGAGCCGCCGGTGCTCGCCACGATCGTGGACATCGTCGCCGGATGGGTCGGCGACCTGGTCGGCACGCCCGGCGCGCCACACGACGACGCCTCCTGACCGACCCGAAGGCAGTCGCGCGCAGGCGGTTGCCGGAACGCTAAGCGGTGAAAGGCCAGGAGTGCGACGGCGTTTCGGTGATCCTCGCACGCAGCCTTTCCGCCCCGAGCCGGTTGAGCCGTCGCCAGGCCGGCGAAGCGTCGGTCATCTGCATCATGAGGTTCCCTTCGAGCGCCGCGGGATCGTTGAACGACTGCGCCACGGTGGCGTCCAGGCCCTCCAACTCCAGCTCGGCGCCGCGCTCGCGCTCCATGTAGTCCAGCAGCTCGTCGGCCAGTTGCTCCAGCCGCGGATCGTCCGGCTCCCAGTCGAAGGCCTCGTCGTAGGCGAGACACAGCCGGCGGAACTGCGGGTCCTCGACATATCCGCGTTTGTGCTCGATGAGCAGCGGCACCAGTTCGGGCATGCGCGCGGTGAGCATGATCCAGCCGTCCCGCTCCGTGCGCACGGTCCGCTCGCTGACGCCCATCGCGCGCAGCTCGTCCAGGAACGCCACGACGCCTCCAGGTAGGAACAGCCGTTCACCGCCGGCCAGTTCGGCGATGCGCCGCCGGTGCCGCTTGAGCTCGCGGACGCGTTCCGCCAAGGCCGCGTCGATCTGTGTCACGGCCTCGGCGAACTGCTCCGCTTCGGCGTCCAGCAGCTCCTGCACCCGCGCCAGCGGCACGCCGGCATCAGCCAAGGTCTTGATGCGGAACAAGTCGATGACAGCTTGCGCGTCGTAACTGCGGTAGCCGGAGGCGTCGCGTTCGGGCTCGGGCAGCAGCCCGCACCGGTGATAGTGGCGCACCGCGCGCACCGTCACCCCGACGTAGCCGGCGAGCTGGCTGATGGTGAGCGTTGAGGTCATCGTCATCCCCCGGCTTGCGTAGGGCCGTCTCGTCTTCGGTCTCGGTTTCTGTTCCGGTCCGGTTCAGGTTCCGGTTCGGTCAGCGTAGGCGGCCGCGTCGGAACACCGTGCGCGCCCACCAGTATCCGAGCGCGAGGATCCCCAGGCACCACGCGAGCGCGATCCACGCGTTGTCACCGATCGCCGTGCCGGTCAACAGGCCGCGCAACGTCTCGTTGACCGGAGTGAACGGCTGGTACTCGGCGAACCAGCGCACCCCGGCCGGCATCGACGCGGCGGGCACGAACGCGCTGCCGAGGAACGGCAGGAACTGGATCAGCATCGGGGTGTTGCTGGAGGACTCCGGGGTCTTGGACACCAGCCCGATCGCCACCGCCAGCCAGGTGAGCGCGAAGCTGAGGAGTTCCAGCAGGCCGATCGCGGCCAGCCAGGCGAGCGGGCCGCCGGTCGGCCGCCAGCCCATCGCCACCGCGACGCCGATCACAAGCGCCGTGGCGACGCTCGTCTGGATCACGCTGGCGAGGACATGCCCGGTGAGCAGCGCGGCGCGGGAGATCGCCATGGTGCGGAACCGATTGATGATGCCCTCGGTCAGGTCCACGCACACGGCCACCGAGGTCGCCATGCAGCCGGAGGAGACCGCCATCAGGATGATTCCCGGTGCGACGTAGTCGATATAGCCGCCGGTGTGCGTCGCGCCCGCGGCGTGCCCGTCGTTCAACCCCGCACCGAGCGTGCGGCCGAGGATTCCGACGAACAGCAGCAGGAGGATGACCGGCACACCGAGCGAAGCCGCGAGCATCGCGGGATAGCGCAGGACATGCCGCAGCGTGCGCCGCAGCATCGTCGCCGAGTCGGCCACGGCGTATGTCAAGCTGCTCATGATGTGGTCTTCCTCTCCGGCTGCGCGGTGCGGTTCTGTTCGTCCGGGGCCGATGCCTCGTGCCCGCGCCCGGTCAGCGCGAGGAACACGTCGTCGAGGTCCGGCAGGTGCACGGAGAGTTCTTCGGCCTCCACGCCGGCGGCGTCCAGGCGGTCCAGCACCTTCCGCAGGGCGCTTACGGCGCCGTCGCTGGGGACCTGAGCCGTGAACGACTCGTCGTCCCGGGCCGAGAACTCCAGGAAGCCGGCCGCGAGATCGAGCGACCGCGCGTCCGCGAAACGAAGCCTGATATGTCCGCCGGGCACCAGCCGCTTGAGCTCGGCCGGGCTGCCCTGCGCGACGATGCGGCCCCGGTCGAGCACCGCGACGTGGTCGGCGAGCCGGTCCGCCTCCTCCAGGTACTGCGTGGTCAGAAAGACGGTCACGCCGCCCGCCACCAGCCGGCGGATCAGCGCCCACAGCTCGCGGCGGCTGCGCGGGTCCAGCCCGGTCGTCGGCTCGTCGAGGAAGATCACCCGCGGCTCGCCGACCAGCGTCATCGCCAGATCCAGCCGCCGGCGCATCCCGCCCGAGTAGGCCATGACCCGCTGATCGGCCGCGTCGGCCAGCTCGAAGCGGCGCAGCAGTTGCTCGGCCCGGCGCCGGCCCTCGACCTTGCCGAGCCGGTGCAGGTCCGCCATCAGGATCAGGTTCTCCCGCCCGGTCAGCAGGTTGTCCACCGCGGAGAACTGGCCGGTCACCCCGATCGCCGCGCGCACCGCGTCCGGCTCGGCGGCCACGTCGTGGCCGGCGACCTGCGCTCGCCCGGCGTCCGCCGCGATCAGCGTGGAGAGGATGTGCACGGTCGTGGTCTTGCCGGCGCCGTTCGGGCCGAGCAGCGCGAAGACGGTCCCCGCGGCGACGGACAGGTCGATCCCGTCGAGGACCGGCTTCTCGCCGAAGGACTTGCGCAGTGCCCGGGTCACCAGCGCGGGGGCCGGCCCCGGCTCGACGATCCCGGCCTGCGGGGACGCGCTCTCGCGCGCCGGTTGTCGTGCGCTCTGATGTGCCATGCCCCCATCGTGGAAGGTTGACCCTACGTCAAGGTCAAGCCAGTGGCGCCCCACTGTGGCGCGAGCCGGCCGCCCGTTGCGTAACCCGGACGCGCGCCATATACGCACACGAATAGACCTGCTTCAGGCCACTGATGGGAACACGGGGCTCCCGGCTAACGCGCGCGCAGACCGTCCAACGCGACGCCGAGAACGCGGTCCATCTGGCGCTCGTCCGAGAACTTGACCATGGTGATCCCGCTGACCAAGCGCAGCACGTCCTCAAACCCGACGTCGGGGCGCACGGCGCCGGCCTCCTGCGCGCGGGCCAGCAGCGGCTCGCCCTCCGCGAACAGCGCCTGGCGGCAGTTGCCGAACACCGCGGTCGGCTGACCGATGGACGCGGTCAACTGCTCGGCGAGCGCGTGCTTCGTACCGACGTAACCGACGTACCGGTGCAGCCATTGCACAAGAGCGTCCCACGGTGACAGCGTCGCGGACAGCTCGCGCGCGCTGCGGCACAGCTCCTCGACCTGCCCGACGTAGATGGCCTCAAGCAGCGCCGGCCTGCTCGGGAAGTGCCGGTAGAGCGTGCCGATGCCCACGTCCGCGCGCCGGGCGATCGCCTCCAGGGTCACCGCGGAGTCCTCGGCGAATGCCTCCCCCGCGATCGCGAGCAGCTTCTCGTAATTGCGCCGCGCATCCGCGCGCTGCGGCCGGCGCCCGGCCACGCTCGTCACAGTCACGGCATCCGCGCTCGTCATGAACCCTTTCCCCTTTCCGGCTTGCTAAGTGGAGGCATCCTCCATATAGTTCTGGAGGGCGCCTCCACTTTATCACTCGTCGAGCTCCCGTCGAAAGGCTCGCCGCATCATGCCATCCTCCCTGTTAACCCGTGCGCCGGCCCGGCATTCCGCGGCCCAGGCGTCAAGCCGCCAGACCACGCGGACGACGCCGTCCCCGCTGGTCATGGCGATCATCCTGACCAGCCAGCTGATGATCGTGCTGGACGCGTCGGTCATCATCACCTCGCTTCCCAAGATCCACGACGCCTTCGGGTTCTCCCCGACCGGTCTGTCGTGGGTGCAGAACGCCTACACGCTCGCCTTCGGCGGATTGCTGCTGTTCGGCGCCCGCGTGGGCGACATCCTCGGACGGCGGCGTGTCTACCTCGCCGGCATCGCCCTGTTCACCCTCGCCTCGCTGCTCGGCGGCCTGGCTCCGAACGGCGCCTGGCTGCTGACCACGCGCGCGGTCCAGGGCATGGCGGCGGCGATCGCCGCGCCCTCCACCCTCGCGCTGCTGATGATGAGCTTCCGCGAGCCGCGCGAACGGCTGCGCGCGATCTCCCTCTACGCCGCCGCATCAAGCGGAGGCGCCAGCGTCGGCCTCGTGCTCGGCGGCCTGCTCACCGACCTGGCCTCATGGCGCTGGGGCCTGTTCATCAACGTCCCGATCGGGATCGCGCTGGTGCTGCTGGCGCCGCGCTACCTGCCGGAGACCGACCGCAACCCGGGCCGCTTCGACCTGGTCGGCGCCCTGAGCTCCACGCTCGGAATGACCGCGCTGGTCTACGGCTTCGTGCGGGCCGGCTCCGACGGCTGGTCCGACCGCGCCACCGTGGCCTCCTTCGCCGCGGCGGTGACGCTGCTGGCCGGGTTCGTCCTGTCCGAGGCGCGGGCCGAGCAGCCGATCATGCCGCTGCGGCTGTTCGCCAGCCGCGAGCGCTCCGGGGCGTATGTCGCCCGGCTGTTCACCGTCGGCGGGATGTTCGCCTACTTCTTCTTCCAGACCCAGTTCCTGCAGGAAGTGCTCGGTTTCAGCGCGCTGAAGGCCGGGTTCGCCTTCCTGCCGATGACCGCGGTGCTGTTCGCCACCTCACGGCTCGTGCCCCGCTTCGCCGGGAACGTCGGCAACGGCAGGCTGCTGGTCACCGGACTGCTGATCGCGCTGGCCGCCATGGCGTGGACCTGCCGGCTGTCCGCGGACACGCAGTACTTCCCGCGGATCGCGCTGCCGATGGTGCTGCTCGGCCTCGGCATGGGCATCGCGTTCATCCCGCTGACCTCCTCAGGCATCGCCGGGGTGGACCAGAAGGACAGCGGCGCGGCCTCCGGACTGGTCAACGCCTTCCACCAGGTCGGCGGCTCGCTCGGGCTCGCCGTGCTGGTCACGGTCTTCGGCACCGCCGCGCGCGACGCGGCACGGCACCCGGCCGCCGGCGTCCCGGCCGCGCTGGCCGCCAGGCAGAACCTGGCGCACGCGATCTCGGCCGCTCTGACCGGCTCGGTGGCCTTCCTAACGGTCGCCGTCCTGATCGTCCTGACCACGGCGCCCGGCGTGGTGCGCCGCAGGGTGCGCCGTACCGAAGCCGTCGCGCTGCCCAGCCTGGACTGATGCACCCGCCCGCGCTGAAGAACGGCACGACCCCCCGACCTCGCCGATTCCCCGATGCGCAAGATCCGCAAGATCCGCAAGAGTCGCCGAACGGCCGAGGACCGGGCAAAGGCTCGAACCCGGTCGAGCGCCCGACACCCGTGACACCGCCGCGACCGCGGCGGTGTCACGCTGTAGATCGGGACGCAACCACCGCATTCACGCCGCCTCGCCCATAACACGAGAAGGGGAAAACCGCCATAGCGCGCAACCGGCTGACCCGCTGCCCGCGTATCATCAGCGACGGCCGTTGACCGTCTGCTTAAGCCATCGCGACCGGCCCTTGTTCGGGAGGACCCTGCATGCTCATTCCACGCATGACGTCACGGCGTGCGGGGGTCCTGGAAGAGACGGGCGACGGGCCGCGACGCGGTGAGCAGACCGCCGGACCGGACCACGAGCAGGACGACGGTCAGGACCGCGGCGAGGACCGGGAACACGACCGGGGCGAGGGCCAGGCGCAGCCCGCGTACAGGCCTGCTGCGGACCCGGATGCGGCGACGAGCACCTCTCGTCCGCTGTGGCTCGACGTGCGCATACCGCACGCCGCGAAGATCATGCTCGCGCTGTGCGTAGCCGTCTTCGGCGCCCTCCTGTATGGGACGAGGCGACTGGACTTCTACTACGACGAGTGGTCGTTCCTCGATGCCGCGAACCGTTGGACCCTGCGCTCGTACTTCGTGCCGCACAACGAGCACTGGTCCACGGTGCCGATGCTCGTCTACAAGGTCCTGCTACTCGTCAACGGCGCGCACAGCTATGTGCCGTTCATGGGGGCGCTGCTGCTGTTCCACGCGTCCGCCGCCTTTCTGCTCTTCGCCCTCGTGCGCCGGCGCTGCGGCGACCTGCTCGGGCTGATGGCCGGGACGGTCCTGCTGTGCCTGGGCCGCGGCTACGACGACATCATCTGGGCGTTCCAGATCGGCTTCCTCGGCTCCATAGTGTTCGGACTGCTGGCGCTGAACCTCCTCGGTGCTCGCCCGGTCGCGGGCCGGCGGCGCGCGGCGGCCGGTTCCACCGCGCTGCTGCTGGCCCTGATGTCCTCCGGGATCGGCCTGTTCTTCCTCGCGGCGGCGGCGCTCGACCTGCTGCTGGACCGCAACCGCCGCAGGCTGCTGTGGACTTTGATCACCCCGTCGGTGGCGTACGTCTGGTGGTACCTCGCCTTCGGCCGGCAGGGCACCGCCGGGGATCACTCGATCTTCACCTTCAAGACGCTGGAGGGGCTGCTCGGCTACACCCCGGCCGGCATCGGTTCGGCGGCGGCCGGGGTCTTCGCGCTCTCCCCGCTGTGGGCGCCGATCGCGTTCGCCGCGCTGACCGCGACCACCGCACTGCTGGTGTATCGCAAACGGCTGAACTGCGGGCTGGCCATTCCCGCCGCCGCCGGCATAGTGCTTCAGTTCACCCTGACCGGCCTGGTGCGCGCCCAGTACGGCGACTCGCAGGCGACGGCGTCGCGGTATGTCTACATAGGCGCGGTGTTCGTGCTGCTCATTCTCACCGAGGCGCTGCGCGACGCGCTCTGGCGCGGCCTGTGGCGCACGGTCGCGCCGATCACGGCGGCAGCGGTCGTGCTCGCCGGGGCGTCGGTGCTGGTGCACCAGGAGCGCATCCGCGCCAAGATGCTCTCGAAGCAGAAGTACGAACTGGAGATCACCTGGCTGTTCCGCGCGGCTCCCGGCCTGAGCCCGAACGTGGTGCTGGACCGCGGTCTGCTGCCGGTGGTCACCCCGGCGCTCTACTACCAGACGCGCGCCCTGTACGGCAGCCCGCTGCCGGAACTGACCGTATCCAAGCTCGGCAGCCTGCCGCAGAACGTGGTCAACAGCGAAATGCGGCTGCTGATGCCGCTGACGGTGACGGTGACGCAGTTCGCGAATCCGCCGGCGGCTGCCGGCCGGGCCGCCGTGCCCGGCTGCACGACCACGATCGCGTCCGGCGGTTCCCTTGACGTGAGCGCGCTCGGCGGCTCGGACGCCGCGGTCCGGCCGATCGGACCGCATGCGTCCAGCCGTCTCACGCTCGGCACCTGGTACGTCGGCGACGCTCCGGACGGCGCTCTTCAACAATGGAACGCCTCCGCGGGCCACGGCCTGCTCATCCGGCTCCCGGACACCGGACTGCACCTGCGCTGGCATCTGAGGGTCGCCGTCGCCGCCGGAAGTCCGGTGATGTTCTGCCCCGGCGGCGCCACACCGGCCACCTGACCGAACCCGCCGCACCCGGCGACCCGGCCCCGAACCACCGCCGGGTCCCCCGACCGGCGCGCCCCCGGCTCACCGCGCGATGCGGCGGGCCGGGGGCGCTGTCCTGTCGGTCAACGACTCACGGTCACGGTCACGGGTAACCGACCACGTCGCTCGGGCCGCCGAAGGAGGAGTCGACCGCGGCGCCGGTACCGTTGATCACCGACTGGATGCCGCCCGAGCCGCTGAGGAACACGGTCAGGATGTCGTGGAACTGCACCCCGGGCGTATCAGGCGCCTGGAACGCCATCGCGTTCTCGATGTCGACGCCCTGGTCGAAGTACGAGTAGCTGCCCATCCCGTAGCCCTGGAAGCCGGTGACCCGGTTCGCGACGTGGAAGGCGGGGTAGCCCTTCTGCGTCGCGCTCGCCATCCAGGACGCCTGATCCGGCACCTCGTACGGGTTCTCGTTCTGGAAGAAGATCACGGTGCCGCGCTGGCCGTTCCACACCGTCTCGTCCTTCTGGAAGTGCTCGACCGCCAGGCCGTACGCCGTCACGCCGTCGCCGTTGACGACCAGCCCCGTGTCGCCCCGGTCACCGGTCCACGTACCGGCGCCCGCGCCGTGGTCCGCGCGCCAGATCCACACGTCGTCGATGATCGAGTCGTTGCTGTTGTCGATGAACGCGTCGGTCACCGATCCGGCGGTGGCGCCGCCGACCCGGAAGAAGACGTCGTCCACGGTCACCGGGTTCGCCGCGTGTCCGAGCGGGAAGCCCTTCCAGCCGATCGTCAGCAGCGCGCGGGACTTGACCGGTCCGGCGTCGAACAGGAGACCGGAGAGGTTGACTCCCCCGACGTCGGCCACGTCCATCGCGACCTGGCCGCGGGTCGGCACCAGGGTCGGGAATCCGAGCCCGATGATCTTCGTGTTCGGCCGCAGCACGTGGATGGTCCGCGGGAACTGATAAACGCCCGGGGTGAACAGCAGGTTGTCGCCGAGCGCGAGCGCGGTGTTGATCTGCGCGACCGTGCTCTTCCCGTCGACGACGTAGAAGGAGTTCAGCGGCAGCGAAGTGCCGGCGGTCTGGGACGCGGCGGACCACGTCGGGCCGCTGGAATTCTGCTGCGGCGCGGGCACGAACACGCGATAACGACCAGATGAGTCAAGGTACAGATATGGCGCCTCCTGGGTGACCGGACAGGTGGCCAGCGTCGTGTAGGGCGCGGGGCCGCCGGACAGGCCGGAGTTCGACGCGAAGCTCTGCGCGGGCGCGCCGGGATCGCCGCAGAACACCTGGTTCCACACCCCGTTGGTCCAGCCGTCCAGCGCGGTGTCGCGGGCGATGTACTGCTGCTGCGATCCGTTGATCACGGTGCCGCCGGTGAACTGCGAGTCCGCGATGAAGCCGCCGCTGGCGTAGTCCGGCGAGCCGTCGCAGTAGTCCATCAGGCTCACGTTGCCGTTGACGCGCACCCGGCGCAGCGGCGCGGCCTGGGAGACCGCCCAGAACTCGGTGTTGCCCTTGCAGCCGGACTGTCCGGCCACGTTGATGGTCAGGTTCGAGACCGAGCGCCAGAAGTTGTCCAGGGCGACGCAGTTGTTCGGCGCGAAACACTGGTTGTAGACGTCGACCGAGCCGTTGATCACGGTGTCGCCCGGGTTCAGGCCGAGCCCCGCGACGGCGGTGTAGAAGCCGACCTGGAAGACCAGCGGATCGGCCGCCGAGCCGTAACTGCCGGGAGCGAACAGGACCGCGTAGCGCTCGCTGCCGAACTGATTGGGCACCTGCTGGTTGGCCAGGCCGTCCAGGGTGGTCTGGATCCGGCTCTGCGGCATGTCGGGGGTGAACACGACCACGTTCGGACCGAGGCTGCCGCCGGTCTTCGGCAGACCGGGGAACCCGGCTGGCCGCGGCGCCGCCTGCTGCGCGGATAGGGACTGCGTGGATAGGGACTGCGTGGATATGGACAGCGTGCCGGTGGCCGGGGCCGCGGCGCTGGCGCTGGTCGCGCCGCTCGCGGCGAGGCCCAGCGCGGCCACGGCCACGGCCAGCGCGCGGGCGGGCCGGCCCGGCCGCACCGGGCCCGCCTGCCTTCGAGGTCTGATCATTCAACAGCTCCGTAAACGATTCCGGTGACGAGCGTACGGACGGTACCGCGGTCAGATGTGTGCTTGGACCCCCCGAAGTCCCGGAGATGGCGCCGGGCGGCGGGGGCCGCCGGAGAGCGCTCTCCATCGCGACAGTGAACACTTGCGTTACAGCCGTGTCAAGGGATGTGCCTGCCCGCGGGCGCGTAGCGGCCGCACTGGCGTGGGTGGCGTGGCGTGGCGCGGCTCGCGGCAACACCGAGCCGGTGGGATGGTGGAGCGGTGGGATTGCATGAGGGACACCGAAGCGACCGCCGCCTGGCCGTCAATCCACTGCTGACCGACGCCGATCCGCTCGGCGCGCTCGAGACCGCGCCGCCCGTGCACCGACTGCCCGACGGCCCGATGCCGCCGCCGATGGCATACCGGTTGGTGCACGATGAGCTGTTGCTCGACGGAAACGCCCGGCTCAACCTGGCCACCTTCGTGACGACCTGGATGGAGCCGCAGGCCACTGCGCTGATGGCCGAGTGCGCCGAGAAGAACATGATCGACAAGGACGAGTATCCACAGACCGCGGAACTGGAGCGCCGCTGCGTCGCCATCCTGGCGGACCTGTGGAACGCCCCCGACCCGCGGACCGCGGTCGGCTGCTCGACCACGGGGTCGAGCGAGGCGTGCATGCTCGGCGGGCTCGCGCTCAAGCGGCGCTGGATGCGCGAGCCCCGCAACGCCGGCCGGTACGCCGCCGGGGCGCGGCCGAACCTGGTCATGGGCATCAACGTGCAGGTCTGCTGGGAGAAGTTCTGCAACTTCTGGGAGATCGAGCCGCGCATGGTGCCGATGGAGGGCGAGCGCTACCACCTCGACGGCGAGCGCGCGGCCGCGCTGTGCGACGAGAACACCATCGGCGTGGTCGCGATCCTCGGCTCGACCATGGACGGCAGCTACGAGCCGGTACCGGAGATCTGCGCGGCGCTCGACGCGCTGCAGGAACGTACCGGCCTTGACATCCCGGTGCACGTGGACGGCGCCTCCGGCGCGATGGTCGCACCCTTCCTCGATCCGGATCTGCGCTGGGACTTCCGGCAGCCGCGGGTCGCCTCGATCAACACCTCCGGGCACAAGTACGGCCTCGTATACCCCGGCGTCGGCTGGGCGCTGTGGCGGGACAAGGACGCGCTGCCCGAGGAGCTGGTGTTCAAGGTGAACTACCTCGGCGGGCAGATGCCGACCTTCGCGCTGAACTTCTCCCGCCCCGGCGCCGAGGTCGTGGCGCAGTACTACAACTTTCTGCGGCTGGGCCACGACGGCTACCGCGCGGTGCAGCAGGCGGCCCGCCACGTGGCCGGGCACCTGGCCGACCGGATCGAGGCGACCGGCTCGTTCCGGTTGCTGACCCGCGGCGACGAACTGCCGGTGTTCGCGTTCACGACCCGCGACGAGGTGAAGAACTTCGACGTCTTCGACGTCTCGCGCCGGCTGCGTGAACGCGGCTGGCAGCTGCCCGCGTACACGTTCCCGGCGAACCGCGAGGACCTGGCGGTGCTGCGGGTGGTCTGCCGCAACGGATTCTCGATGGATCTGGCAGACCTGTTACTCAACGACCTGGACCGGTTGCTGGTCGAGTTGCGCCGGCAGCCCGGTCCGATGGGCGAGCACGGTGTGGAGAACCGCAGCGCCTTCCATCACTGAGCCGGGGCCGAGGCGACGACGGCCGGGGTCGGCGCGCGGACCCCGGCACCGTGCCAGAGCCCGACCATCTCGGCGTATTGCGCCGAGCGTGCGGCCAGGTCCTCGTGCGTGCCGAGATCGGTGCGCTCGCCGTCGAGCAGCAGTACCCGGTCCGCGCGCCGCGCCGAGCCGATGCGATGCACGACCAGGACCAGCGCGCCCGGACGCTCGCGGAACGCGGCCTCAGCGCGGAGTTCCGCGCCTTGGTCCAGGTGGCAGGTGGCCTCGTCGAGCAGGAGGAGCGGCGCGCGGGAGAGGTATCCGCGCACGAGCGCGATCAGTTGCCGCCCCCCGGGGGACAGCCGCGCGGGTACGAGGTGCGCGTCCAGGCCGCCGAGCGAGTCGAGCAGCGGCGCCGCGCCGATCCGCTCGGCCGCGGCGCCGATCTGAGCGTCAGTCGCATCAGGACGCAGATAGACGAGGTTCTCGCGCACCGTGCCCGCGAAGACGTATGCCTCCTGCGGAAGCAGGGTTCGAAGGCTTGGCAGCCGCGGTGCGGGGATCGCGGCCAGCGGTTCACCGAGCACGGTGACGTGGCCGGCGTCCGGACTGAGCAACCCGGCCAGCAGGTTGACCAGCGTCGACTTGCCGGCGCCGCTCGGCCCGACGATGGCGAGGCGTTCCCCGGCGGCGATGCTCAGGTCCAGCTCGGCGACAACCGGATCGGCCTGCGGTCCGTAGCGGAACCAGAGCCCTGATGCAGCGAGCACGGGCCGCCGCGACGTCGCGATGCGCGGTGCGGTGGTGCCGTTACCGTCCCCGGCGTCCACGTCCGGCTGCACCGGGCCGTCCTGCGCGAGTCCGCCCTCCGCGAGCCGGCGGACCGCTACGGACAAGCGCAGCGCGGAAGCACCGACACCCTGGACCAGAGTGCGCAGCGCGGGCTCCAGGTTCACCGTCACGTATGTCAGCGCCCCGACCAGCGCCCCAACGGTCAGACCGCGCCGCAGCAACGACTGCGCGGCCAGCAGGATCAGCAGCAGCGGCACGTTTCCGCCGAACACGACGATCGCACGCCGCGCGGCGCCGAACCCGGCCAGGGCGCGGCTGAGCCGGTACTGCTCGTCCACGGCCGCACCAACGCTCGCCGCGACGCGCGGCTCGGCGCCCGCCGCCGTGATATCCCGCAGCGCCTCGACGCAGGCTCCGGTCAGCTGCGCGGCCCGCTCCTCGGCCAGGAACGCAGCACGCTGACGCCCGATCATCGGCTTGAGCAGCACGGCGAACCCCAGCAGCGCCAACAGCAGCGGCCCCAGGACCACAGCGGCGAGCGCCGGTGCGAGCGAGGCCACGCCCAGGCACACCGCGACCGCGGTCGCCGCGAACTGCCGCACCACCAGCAGTTGGCCGGCGACCACGTCCCGAACGGTCTCCACCTGCCGGGTCAACCGGGCCACCGGCGCCGCGCCGCGCGGGCCGCTGTCCGCAGTCCCGTCGCAGGCACGCGTTAAAGCCGCGCGCACCAGCGCGGTCACCAGCGCGTCGCGCAGCGGCTCGACCACGTCGCCGAGCCGCGGATACACCGCCCGCGTGCCCAACGCGCCCAGGGCGGTCGCGCCGCCGAGCGCCAGCAGCCAGAGCAGGCCCACCGCCGAGCGTCCGCGCAGGAACCCCTCGTCCAGCGCGGCGGCGACGAAGCGGCCGGACACCAGTGCGGGCGCCGACTCCAGCACCGACCAGGCCAGCAGCGCCGCCAGCGCCCGGCGTCTGCGCAGGACCTCGGCCGCGACGAACCGGGCGCCGCGGGTCGCGCCCGGCCCCGCCGGTGCGCTCGGCGCGGGATCGCGCTTCACGCGCGGACCTGCGTCTGCGCGTCCTCGTCCGCGCCGAGCAGCGCGCGGTATTCGGGCTCTGACCAGAGCTCCCGGTGCGGGCCGAGCGCCCGCAGCCTGCCGCCCTCCATCCAGGCCACCAGGTCGGCGCGGGCCGCGGCGGCGGCCCGATGCGCGACCACGATCCGCGTGCGGCCCGCCGTCGCGCAGCCCATGGCCGCGCTGACCCGCGACTCGGTGACGGTGTCCAGCGCCGCGGTCGCATCATCGAGCACGATCACACGCAGCGTCTCGCCCGTGCTCGCCAGCGCCCGCGCCAGACCCAGCCGCTGGATCTCCCCGCCCGAGAACGGCGCCTGTTCCAGCGGCGTCTCGTACCCCTCCGGCAGTTTCCTGATGAACCCGTCCGCGCACGCCGCCCGCGCCGCGGCTTCAACCCGCTGCGGATGCCCGCCGAGGGCGATGCTGTCGCGCACGCTCTCGCCGACCGGCGCCGGCCGCTCGAAGGCGTACGTGACCGCGCCGCGCAGCGCCGCGCGGGAGAACTGCGGCAGCGGCACGCCGTCGAGCAGCACGGTGCCCGCGTCCGGGTCGAGCAGCCGGCCGGCGAGCGCGGCCAGCACGCTCTTTCCCGACCCGGCCGCGCCGACCACCGCCAACTCGGTCCCGCCGCGCACGACCAGATCAAGCCCCTCAATCACCGGTCCGTGTTCGCCGTGCACGGCCACCTGCCGGAACACCAGCTCCCCCGGCCCTTGCGGCGGCAGGTCACGGCTGCCGTAGCCCGGCCGCGGCAGCTCGTCCGCCTCGGCCAGGCGCAGCGCCGCGCCCCGGGCTCGCGAGAGGGCCAGCGCCGCCTGCGTCGAGGAGAAGAAGCCGAGACCGAGCGCCGCGTAACTCGCCGCCGCGAGCACCTGTCCCGCGGCGAGCCGCCCCTGCACCAGGCCCAACCCGGCGACGGCCAGCACCGAGCTCTGCGTTATCGCGAAAAGCAGCATGCTGCGCCAGCCCGCGACCCGCTGGCTGCGCCAGAGGCGGTGGCCGACCTCGGACAGCCGCGGGACCGGCGCGAGCACCCGCGCCGCTTCGATCTCGCGGGTGCCCGATGCCCGGATGGTGCGGATCCCGGACAGGGCGTCGAGCAGGCGGGCCGCGATCTCGCTCTGCGTGTGCTGATACGCCGCGGCCAGATCAGCGGTCTGCCGTACGAAGGCCCGCAGAATCAGGACCCCGACGGGAACGGTCACGGCGAAGGCCGGCACGAGCCGCCAGTCGATCAGGCCGAGCGCGACGATGCCGCCGGCCGACATCACCAGGTCGGCGGCGGCGGTCACCAGGGCGGTCGGCGCGTTGGCGGCGTCCGGGGCGGAACCGACCAGTCGGCCGACCAGGTCGCCGGGGGCGAAGCGGCGGGTGGCCGCGGGCCCGGCCGCCAGGATCCGGTCCAGCAGGCGGTGGCGCAGCGAGGCCGTCGCCGCCGCGGCGCAGTACGGCCGGCCGAACTCGGCGAGCAGGTCCGCCGCCAGCAGCGCCGCGAGCAGGACGGCGAAGCGCGCGATCGGACCCGTGGCGCCGGCCGAGGACCCGGCCACCGGGCCGGCGGCCGTCGTGACGGCGTCGATCGCGCGCGCAAGAGCGGTGGGTAGCAACACCACCAGGACCGATCCGGCCAGCGTGCCGGCCGCGGTGATCAGGGTCCAGACACGGTGGCTTCGCGCGACCTCCAGCAACAACCGGTCGGCACGCCGCCGATCCGCCGCGGTAGCCGCGTTCGCCTCCATATCCGCCCCTCGGCTGCTTTCGTCCTTCGGCTGCTTTCGTCCTTCGCCCGGGCCGGGCCGTCCGCCGCTCGGGAATGCGTCCCGGCGTTCCCCGCGCTCGTGGCGCGGGGAACGCCGGAGTTCTCTCTGCTATGCCCGGTGGCTACGCTTCGAGCCGGGCCGGGCCGAGCCCGCTAGCTCGCGGACCGTCAGACGCAGAGGATCACGCTGGTGGTGCTGATGCAGCTGAGCAGGCTCACCGTGGACGCACCGCCGTGGTTCTCGGTCACCGGAGCCTCCATGCCCTGCAGGTCGAGGATCGCCATGATCTTCCGCCTTTCTGGTTGGGTTGTGCTTGCGTCCCACGGCCTGCCGGCCGCGAGTCTTCGTGGGCACCGCAGCCCGGGGCGCTCAACGCGCCGCCGCGGTCTGCGGTGCCTTCCCCGTGGGTGTTGTCGCCGTCGAGCCGCCGCGCCCGAAGAACGGCAGGGCGTCGCCGGCCGCGAGCGCGGCGTTGAGGGCGAGCAGGATTCCGGCGCCTCCGGATGCCAGATCCATCGAGAGGCGCAGCAGTTGGTCGCCGGGGAACGCCAGGTGTCCCCGGTAGGACATCGCGTGCCATGTCAGACGCCGGATGTGCCGCTCGATCACCGCGTCGAGATCGAGCCCGCCCGCGTCCGCCGCGGCGTCGCGCAGCCGGGTCAGATACGTGATCATGCCCGCGCGGCCGTTGAACAGGCCGGACTGGATCACGAACTCCACGTCGCAGGCCCTTGCGATACCGGGTTCGAACGCGGCGAGCGGCGAATCCGGGCGGTGGGCCAGGTATTCGCGCAGCACCAGGCCGATGCCGGCGCTGCCGACCGCCACGTACGGCAGGACTCTGGTTCCATCGGCCAGCTGGACGGTGCCGTCCGCCATGTTCCGGCAGGCGTCCAGGTCTCGGCGCAGCGCGTCTTCCGCCAGGTCGAGCAGCCCGGTGTCGCCGGTCTCCTCGTACAGCCGCACCGCGAGCAACGCCGCGCCGGACGCGCCGTGGACCAGTCCCTCGCGCGCCTCGCCCAGGCGCTCGGCGCGCCTCTCCCCGGCCGCCGCGAGATGCGCGGCCAACCGGTCCGCGGCGAGCAGCGCCGAGTCCCGCCAGGCGCTGTGCCCGGTCACCCTCGCGAAGTGCAGGTCGACCAGGCCGATCCCGGCCAGCCCCTCGGTCAGGTCCGCCACCGCGTCGCCGATCCCGGACGCGGTCATCTTGGCCTCGGCGAGCCGGTCCAGCAGGTTCAGCGCCGCGTCGCGCCGGCCGAGCACGTCCAACGCGTAGGCGGTGCCGTGCGTTCCGGTCAGCGCACCGGGGGTGACCGGGTCGCGCCGGCTCGCCTCGACAAGCCAGTCCACGTGCGCGGGATCCACCTGAGCGCCGCCGGCGTGCAGCGCGTAGAGCACGCCGGCCGCGCCGTAGGCAAGGCCATGGCCGTGTCCGCCGCGGGCGAACTGCTCGATGTCGCCGGGGAAGAGCCGATCGGTCCGCTCTGGCGTGGCGGCGGCCGCGATCGCCGCGCTGAGCGAGGAACGCAGCGACGGCCAGTCGTGCGGCCCGTCCGGGTCGAGCAGCGTCGCGACGTGAGGATCGGCCGTCACGGTCGGCGGGCCCGACCGGTCCGGCCCGGCCTCCGGCACCGCCGCGTGCAGGTAGCCGGTGTCGAAATAGCCGTCGGGCAGCGGGAAGTAGCGTTGGATCGAGGCCATGAGCTGCCCGGCCTTCTGCCGGTCCAGGTGCAGCATCGCGACCACGGGCAGCAGCATCCACAGGCGCAGGCTGGCCAGCGCGTAGCGGTCCACGTCGAACCCGCGCAGGCTGCGCGGCGCCGCGAACCCGCCGGCGCCCAGGCGGGGCGGCGTGTAGTCGTCGACCGGGGAGGCCAGTTCGAAGTCGAGGAAGACCACGCCGCCGTCGGGACGGAGCATCACATTGTTCGGATGCAGGTCGCCGAACACGACGCCGCGCTCGTGGACCTCTGCCAGCGCCCGCGCGACCCGGTCCGCGGTGCGCACCGCCCAGGCCGCGTAATCGGCCAGCTTTTCAGGGCTCTGCCCAGGATGTACGAGCGGGAAGTCGCGCACGAAGGCCGAGTTGAGCGTCTCGCCCTCGACGAAGGTCTCGACGAGGAAATGGTGCTCCCACGCGGTCGCGTATTCCACCACCCGCGGCACACAGCCGAGCCCGCGCAGCCGGTCGAGGATCTCGCGCTCGTGGCCCAGCCTCGCGATCGCGTCCACGCCACCCTGATCAAGACCCGAATACGGGCGTCCCTCCTTGAGCACGACCTTCCCGCCGCCGGCCACCGCCGCGTCGTTCGGCCGGGCCAGGTAGATCCCGCCGCCGTTGGAGAAGTGCAGCACCCGCTCGATCTGGTACGGCAGCTCGAAACGCTGCGCGTCGCGCGCGGCCAGCTGCGGTTCCAGGAATGCGGGCAGTTTCACCCATTCCGGCAGCGAGAAGACCGGTCCGCGCCGATCGGTCACCAGGCCGCCGTCCGGGCGCCGCAGCGCCAGTTCCCGCGCCCCGCCCTCGCCGACATGGTAGAACTCTGCGAACGCGCCGTAACGCGTGTAGAGCGGGCCGGCGTTCCAGCGCAGATCGCTCAGGACATAGGGACCGGGTTCGCCGCCGACCAGCGCGTCGAGTTCGCTCAGCGTGCGCTCGAGTTCGGTCTCGTCCACCGGGTAGAGCGTCAGCAGTTTCCCGCTGGCGCCACGCGGCGCGTACTTGCTGTTCTGCATCAGCAGCGCCGCGGGGCCGCGCAGGAATTTGAACGCCACCCGCCGACCGATGCAGTACTCGTATACCGTGTCCACGATCCGCTCGGCGTTGTCCGGCGTGGCGGAGACATGGATCTTCCAGCCCTGCACCGGCAGGCGGGCACCGTCGGGCTGACAGACGCACCACAGCCCGTGCCACGCCCGGGTCCAGCCGGCCGGCACCGCGGCGGCGGTGGCCGGGAAGTCGGCGACCGCGCGCTGCCAGCGTTCCGGTGTGTCGTAGAACACCGGATCCGCGAAACAGAACGGCTCGTAGCGTACGTCCATTGCGAGGCGAACCTCCACGGTCCTCGTCCCCACCCGGGTCCTCGTCCCCGACCCGATGCGCGCCGAGCGGCCCGCACAGGCTTCAGTCCAGCACGCCGCTCTCGCGATCGCCGCGCTCCCGACCAAACGCCGTCCAACCTCCGACCGGACGCCGACCAACGGCGCCCCGCGGCCGCCCCGGCGGCGCCACATAAAGAAACTCAACACGACCGGGCCACCCATACGAGTGAATTTGCAGCGCCGGTGTCACCCGATCGCACTACCGCGCGTCGGCTGCTTCGGCGCAGATTAACGGCGCATTACGCAGCGCATCGGCGTGACGCTCAGTGATCGAAGTTCGCAATGCGCACCGACCGCGCTCTTCAACTAACAATCAGAGTTCTTTTACATTCGAAGGCGTGACTCGTGACGCCAGTACGGACTGTCTTCGTCGTGAGGAGGTGCCGGCAGTGAGTTCGTCAGCCGACGACTCGGGCAGCCGGGAGGGGGCCGCGGCGCATCGGCTCGGGGCGGCGCTGCGCCTGCGCAGGCTGGAGATGGGCCTTTCCCAGCGGCAACTGGCCCGCTTGATCGGCCTGTCAGCGCACAGCAATCTGGGTGACTACGAACGCGGTCAACGCATTCCGCCCGGAGACATCGTTGTCGCCTGCGAACAATTGCTGTCGGTCGAACCCGACTACCTGCAAGCGCTGCGCCGCGAGGCGCTCAGCGAGCGGGCCCGGCGGCTGTGCAGTATTTATGACACCGCGGCGCGGCCCGCGATCCGGCGTAGTCCCGACTGACGAAAGAGCCACCGTTGCCGGAATGCGCGGCGCCCGGCCTCAAAAGGCGCGCATGGCCCATCCGAACGCGCCGGCCGCCCGAACCACCGAGGAGCGGGTCGCACCGGCGTAGGCCGCCACCCCCGGTGGGCACCGGCTGACAGCCCTCGATCATTAACCTCGCCCTAAGACGGATTCAGGGCGGCGGCGCGCATCCGCGGAAGGGTACGGACGAGCGGCGTGCGGTGGTGAGATGGGCCGCGGCGCGAAGGCCGCGCAGCCGCCGACGCACCACTGCGGCATTGCCGCGGCGTCATCCGGCTTCTCGAACGCGGCTCAGCTCGGACTCGGGCTCGGGCCGACGATCTGGACCTGGGGGGTGTATCCGTTCCACGTGGCGAAGACCGAATACGTCGTCGAACCCTGGCTGAAGTCGACGCGCAGCCAGCCGGCCGCCGACCAGTTCTGCACCGAGTATCCGGCGGCCGGGGTCGCCGAGACCAGCGTGACGTGGTGGGCCGAGATCGCGAGCACCACGGCGCCCCCGGCCGTCTCGTACCGGGACAGCGAACTGCTCGGCGACGGCGTCGGCGAGGACGCCGTGGGCGAGAGGGCCGGCGCGCTCCCGTGCGCGCGCGAAGGCGCGGCGCCCACCGCCGCCCGCGCCGAACCCGTGGCGGGCCCGGCGTCCGGGGACGGCAGCGGCGACGGGCCGGTGCGGCCCTGCGCTCCGGCCGCGAGCACCGCCGGCGGGGTCTCTGCCGCGGGTAGCAGCACCGAGTCCACGCCGAGCCAGGCCACCGCGGACGCGATCGCGGTCGCCCCGGCCCAGGCCGCCACCGCGAGCGGTGCCCGCCGCGCGGCGGCCGCCCTGTTCACGCCCACTGGTTCCCTCTCACCCGGCCATGGAATACGGTGCCACGCTATGGCGAACGTGCTCCTGGTCGAAGACGATCCAGACGTCCGGTCCGCGGTCATCCGCCAGCTCACCGCGTTCGGGCACGCGGTGCGCAGCGCCGGGACCGCGCTCGCCGCGCTGCGCGAGGCCAGCCGAGACCCGGGCGACATCATCGTGCTCGATCTCGGGCTGCCGGACCTGGACGGCTCCGAGACGCTGAAGATGCTACGCGCCGTCACCCGGGTTCCGGTGATCATCGCCACCGCCCGCGACGACGAGGCCGAGATCATCAGGCTGCTGAACGCCGGCGCGGACGACTATCTGGTAAAACCGTTCTCCGGCGGCCACCTCGCCGCCCGCATCGCCGCTCTGCTGCGCCGCTCCGGTGCCGGGCAGGCCCCGGCCGCGCTGCGGGTCGGCGGGCTCGAGGTCGACCCGCGCCGGCGCGAGGCCCGGCTCGACGGCCGCGCGCTGGACCTCGCCCGCCGCGAGTTCGACCTGCTCGCCTATCTCGCGGCCCGGCCCGGCGAGGTGGTGACCCGCCGCGAACTGCTCACCGAGGTCTGGCAGCTGCCCTACGGCGACGATCAGACCATTGACGTTCACCTTTCCTGGCTGCGGCGCAAGCTCGGCGAGCGGGCCAGCGCGCCACGGTACCTGCACACGGTGCGCGGCGTGGGCGTCCGGCTGACCGAACCGCCGGACCGATGAGGCGCGCTCTGACGTGCGGCCCGAGGTGCGGCCCGAGGAGCGGCCCGAGGAGCGGCCGATGAGATGGGCCCTGGCGCGGGTGGCCCTCGCCGTCACGAGCATGGTCGCGCTGGCCTTCCTGATCCCGCTGGGTTTCGCGATCGACCACATCGCCGCGCAGCGCGCCCTCGCCGACGCGCAGGCGCGGATCGCGGCGATCGAACCGGTTCTCGCCGTGACCACGGACCGCACACAGCTGGAAGGCGCGTTGGCGACGATGTCCGGCGCGCAGGACATCGCGCTCCAGCTGCCCGGCGAAGCCGCGCTCGGCACCAGCCACGCCAGCGCCGCACAACTGGCCGCGGTCGCGGCGCAGGGCCGCGCGCAGACCCTCGCGGTCCCGGGCGGTTCGGTGCTGGTGCAACCGGAGCTGGTCGACGGCGGGCGGCTGACGCTGATCGAGGTCTTCATCGACGCCGGCCGCACGCGTCAGGGCGTGGCGCGCGGCTGGCTGATCCTCAGCGCCGTCGCGCTGGTGCTCGTCGCGGGTTCCACTCTGGTCGCGGACCGGCTGGCCACCCGGGTCGTGGGCGCGGCGCGCCATCTCGCCGAGGCGTCGCGCAAACTCGGCGACGGCGACACCGCGGTGCGCGTTACCACCGGCGGCCCGAACGAGCTGCGGGAGGCCGGCGACGCGTTCAATGCGATGGCCGACCGGGTGGTTCAGCTGCTCGCGGCGGAACGGGAACTGGTCGCGGACCTCTCCCACCGGCTGCGCACGCCGCTGACCGCGCTGCGGCTCAACGCCCAGGCGCTCGGTGACGGACCGAGCGCGGCTTCCACCCGCGAGGCGGTGGCGAAGCTGGAGCAGGAGGTGGACCAGATCATCCGCGCCGCCCGCGGCGGGACCGCGGCGTCAGGATCCTGCGACGTGGCCGCGGTGGTGGCCGAGCGGATGGCGTTCTGGTCGGCGCTGGCCGAGGACCAGGAGCGGCCCTGGCAGCTGGTCGGCGCCGCCGGACCGGCCCACGTGCCGGTGACCGCCGCCGAGTTGGCCGCGGCCCTGGACGCGGTGCTGGGCAACGTGTTCCGGCACACCCCCGAGGGCACCGCGTTTCAGGTCACGGTGCACCGCGGCAACGGCTCGGTGGCGGTCCTGGTGGACGACGCGGGACCGGGACTGGCCGACGCGGCGCGCGCGGTGCGCCGCGGCGAGGGCTCGGGCCGGACGGGTTCCACCGGACTCGGCCTGGACATCGTGCGCAAGCTGGCCGAGCGCACCGGCGGCTCGCTGACCATCGACCGCTCGCCGCTGGGCGGTGCGCAGGTGCACTTCTCCTTCCTCGCCCCGTCCTCGAACGCGGTCACTGCCCCGGGGTCGCCGGCTGGGCGAACAAGGCGGTATGCGCGCCGAGCACGCGCGTGACGATCAGCACCGCCGAGTTCGGGCCGGACGGTTTCAGCTGTCTGCGCAGCACCGCCGGGTCCACGTCCGCGCCGCGCTTCTTGACCGTCAGCACCCCGATTCCGCGCCGCGCCACCTCGGCGCGCAACCGCTTCACGTGGAACGGCAGCACGTCAGTGATCCGATACGCGGTCGCGAACGGTGTCAGGACGAGTCGATCAGAGGTCAGGTACGCGATCGTCGCGTCGATCGTCGTCGCGTCCAGCTGCCCGGCCAGCTCGCCGATCACGTGCGCGCAGATCACCGCCCCGTCCGGTTCGTACAGGTACCGTCCCACCTGCGCCGGCTCAGGGTCCACCACGCCGGCGGACACGAGGCTGTGCGGGCCCGGCAGCACCGTCGCGCGCCGATGGGCGCCGGCCAGCGGTCCGAAGTAGATCCCGGCCTCCTTCACCTCGCCCGCCTCGGAGACCCATTCGGCCTCGGCCCCGGCCGGAATCAGCTCCCGCGGCAGCCCCGGGGCGACCTTGAAACCGGCCGCCCCCACCCGCCGCGCCAACTCCAGCGCGAAGCTCCACGGCGGCGTGTAGGCGGCCGGGTCGAACACCCTGCGGTGCTCGGCGCGCCGCGCCGGATCGAGGAAGACCGCGTCGAAGCCTTCGAGTGCAACTTTCGTGGCGTCCGCGCACCGCACCTCGATCCGGTCGGCCAGCGCGGCGGCCCGCGCGTTGGCGGCGGCCACCGCGCTGGTGACCGGGTCACGATCCACCGCCAGCACCTCGATCCCGGCCGCCGCGAAGGCCAGGGCGTCGCCGCCGATGCCGCAGCCCAGGTCCGCGACGCGCCGCACCCCGGCCGCCCGGTACCGCCGCGCCCGAAGCTCGGCGACGGACCGCCGCGTCGCCTGCTCCAGGCCGACCGGGGTGAAGTACATGGTCGCGGCGGCATCGCCGAACTTCGCCCGGGCCCGCTCGCGCAGGCGCGCCTGCGTCAACGCGGTCGCCACCAGCGACGCCGGGTAGCGTTCGCGCAGTTTGGAGGCGAGCGGCAGCGCGGCCGCCTGCGTGTAATGGCCGCCGCCGAGTTCGGCCAGCAGCGCCTGCCCGGGCGGGTCGAAAAGAGCCTCGAAGTCCGCGATCTCCATACGGCTCATTCTCGATCCTCGGCGGCCGCGCCGCGTGCCGGCTCTTGGCCGGGGCACGAATCGGTCGATACCCTACGCCCCATGGCCTATACCAATGCGGATGAAGTGCCCGAGAATCCGGAAACCGCCGCATTGGCCGCCGCGGCGGGGACGAGTTCTTCGACGCTGACCGAGGCGCGGCCGGACGCAGCGGCGACCTGCGACGTGCCGGACGGGTCCGCGGCCTCCCGCTTCCGTGTGCTGCCGCGCTGGTCGCCGCGGACCTACGGCCCCTGGCTGCTGGTGGCCGGCCTCATGACGGTCTACCTGCTCATCTCGCTCGCGCGTTACTACCGTTTCGCCCCGACCAGCTGGGACCTCGGGCTGTTCACGGAGGAGGTGAAGCAGTACGCGCACTTCCACGCGCCGATCGACGACGCGCGCTCGCCCGGCTACGAGATCCTCGGCGAGCACTTCAGCCCGATCACCGCGCTGCTCGGCCCGGTCTTCCTGCTCTTCCCCACCGCGGTGACGCTGCTGGTCGCACAGGCGTTCCTGTTCGCGCTGGGCGCGGTGCCGCTGGTGCGTCTCGGCGCCGACCGGATCGGGACCGGCGCCGGGTACGCGCTCGGCGCGGCCTACGGGCTCTCCTTCGGCCTGGCCGAGGCCGTCGACGCGGACTTCCACGAGGTCGCGTTCGCCGTCCCGCTGATCGCCTTCTCGCTGTGCGCCATCGTGCGCGGGAAGTACACGCACGCGGCGCTGTGGGCGCTGCCGCTGCTGTTGTGCAAGGAGGACCTGGGGATCACGGTCGTACTGCCGATCGGCATCGCGCTGATCCTCTACGGCCGCACTCTGCTCGGCTCCCTGCTCTCCGCGGCCGGCACGGCGGGCTCTCTACTCACGATCTACTGGATCATCCCCACCCTCAACCCCACGCACCAGTACGAGTACTGGAACAAGGGGGGCTGCGCGGACCCGACCCAGCCCGGCGGCGCGAAACCGATCACCTGCCTGGTCGGTCAGGGCCTGCAGAACCCGGGCGGCAAGCTGGAGCTGGTGTTCCTGCTGCTGGCGATCACCGCGTTCGTCGCGCTGCGCTCGCCGCTGGCGCTGCTGGCGCTGCCGAACCTCGGCTCGCGGTTCATCACGACCAATGCGACGTTCTGGGGAACCGCCTGGCACTACAACGCGGTGCTGATGCCGATCCTGTTCGTCGCCGCCGCGCACGGGATCGCGCGGGCCCGCGCCGCCGAGCCGCTGCCGGACATCTCCAGGCCGCCACGCCGCTGGGCGAGAGGGGTGAGCAGGGCCATGGCCGCCCACGGCCCGGTCGCGATGCTGGCCGTCTCGTTCGCGCTGGTCCCGCAGTTCTCCTACAACCAGCTGTTCGACCCGAACACCTTCACCTTCGACGCGCGCACCGAGGCGCTCAGCCACGCCATCTCGCTGGTTCCAGACGGGGTGACGGTCGAGACCACGATCAACATGCTCGCGCCGCTCTCCGCGCGCGACGACACCTTCTGGGTCGGCAACACGCCCGCGTCGGTCGCGCCGCAGTACGTCGTCTTCGACCAGGTGGTCTCCGGGTTCAGCCCGCCGATCAGCGACGTGCCCGGCTTCGAGCAGCAGCGGCACCCCGGCTCGAAGTACAAGGTCGTCTACCAGGACGGTTTCGGCATCTACGTGCTGCGCAACACCTCCTGACAGCGAGGCGCGGCGTTGCCTACCGCGCCCTGCCACAGCCCTGCGCCTAGACGGGGTGTTCCGATCGCCGGTCAGTAGTCAGCGATCAGTGGTCGTGGGTCATCAGTGGTCGTAGGTGATTAGTGGTCGTAGGTGATCAGTGACCGGGTGACGCTGGCCGGTCTTGTTGTCGTGCCAGATCGCGGCGGCCATCGCCGGGACGCGCTGCGCGACGCGGATCGCGACGCCCTCGATGCTCTGACCCCCGTGCTCTTCCGGGTCGAGTCGGCCCTTGACGGTGTCGTTGGCCGATTCGATCAGCCGGCGGACCTTCTTGAGCATCGGCTCTCCATGACGTTGACGTTCCCGCTTGCGTGCGGGGCGCGGCAACTCGATTCTGAGGCGTAACCGAGCAGCGCCTGGGCCGCGGCCACACACCAGCTCGCTGTCAGTCAGCTGCGGCGGCCGCCCGCCCGCCGGATCCCGGCGAGGTCGTCGTCGATTTTCACGTACAGTGCGGTGATGAGGGTGTCCAGGTCTGTCGTCACAAACAGTGCATGGACACCCTCACCCCGTTCCCGCAGGCGATCGGAATACCTCGTCTAGCCTAATCATCTGGTCGCGCACACCCGGCAGTTAGGGACGTGCGTGATCGGTCGCCCCCGATCGGTCGGATTCAAGGCCCTGCGACGACTGTTGCTCAAGGGCGAACTGCGCCCTACGAGGCGGAAGTCAAGCGGGCAAGGTCAAGTTCGCCTCGCCCCCTGACTGAGCCGGGGCGAGGCGAACTGGTGTGACGGGCGCTGGTTCAATCCAGATCAGGGGCTATTAGCGTTATGCGATACTCGGGCTGGTGCCGCTGAGCATGCCTTGCGTGGTGTTTGCGTTGCCGCTGGAACCCCAGACGATGAGGCTTCCGGTATTGGCCTCGAACGCCTCTTCGGATCCGCCGTTGGGCTGCGCGGTGATGGCGGGACTCGTGCCGGCCATCATGCCCTGCCCAGTATCGGCGTTGCCGCTGGAACCCCAGAGAATCAGATTCCCTGAGTTTGCTTGGAACGCCTCTTCGTAACCTCCCGAAGTCAACGCGGCGATGGCGGGGCTGGTGCCGGCCTTCATACCCTGCGTAGTGGTCACGGTGTTGGTCGACGGAGACCACGTGTACAGATCACCGGCGTTGGTCTGGAACGCGACCTGATACCCCCCGCTGGAGGAAGCGGCGATGCTCGGACTGGTCCCGATCATCATCGCGTCCTGAGTATTCACCAGACTCGACGGCGACCAAGTGAACAGGTTACCGGTGTTAGCCTGGAAGGCCACCTCATACCCGCCACCGGCCAGCGCGGCGATACCCGGGCTGCTGCCCTTCATCATGCCCTCGCTGGTGTTGACCACGCTCGACGGCGTCCAGGTGAACAGGTTGCCGGTGTTGGCCTGGAAAGCGACCTCATACCCGCCATTGGGGGATGCCGCGATTGCCGGGCTGGTGCCGGCCATCATGCCTTCCTGCGTGTTGATCAAGCCGCTGGGTCCGGTCACATACAAGTCCCCATTGTTGGCCTGGAAGGCAATCTCATGCCCACCACCGGCCAGCGCGGCGATACTCGGGCTCGTGCCCTTCATCATGCCCTCGCCAGTGTCGGCCGGCCCGGATGACGATGAGTAGGTGAACAGATCGGTGTTGTTAGCTTGGAAGGCCGATTCGAAGCCCGAACTCGACGTCAGCCCGACTGGCGTCACATAAGCGCTGATGGTCATGCCGATGTACGTCGGCGTAGATCCGACGGTTCGCTCAGAGGCGGAGATGTTCACGGCCTCTACCCGCGACGTGTCAGCCCAGTAGGCCTCGGAGCCGCCGCTAGCGCCACCAAAGTCGCCGTTTGCGGTCTGGATGGACCCATCGGGATTGACGGCGGCAACCAGTCCGACGTGGTCGGCAACTCCTCCACCCGTGTAGTTGAAGACGATGGCGTCGCCGACCCGCGGTACATACGAGGTTGACGTGTGCAGAGTGCCGTTGTTGGAGCCGTAGGTGTAGAAGCTGCCCGAACCTGCGGTCAGACCGCTGATGTTGATGGTGCCGCCGGACGCGTTCTGCCAAACCCACTTCGCGAAGTCGGAGCACCAGTACTCGCCGTATCCGGACCCGTTGACGGTCGTGTAAGTGCAGCTGCCTCCGAACGCGTTACCACCAAGGCTGTTGTTGGAACTGTTGACAGTGGAGCACCAGCCGGCTCCCTTGCCGATGTTGGCCAAAGCTAGGCTGGCTATGTCATTCGTGGTGGTCGCCGAGGCGGGGGCTGCGGTGATGTACGCAGCAGCGGGCGCGAGGATCAAGGCGGCCAGGGTAGTGACCGCTGTACGGCGGACGGCGCGAGACATGAGCACTCCGTAATGTGTCAGTAGGTGAATATGGGTTACGCGCAGGGCGCGGCGGATTAGCCGGCAGTGAGCCGGCTGGGGAGGCTGGTGCGGGCGAGTTGCGTGCCGCCAGGCAGTTCGACGGCGTAAAGCGTGGCGGCGAGGGATTTGGCCGGGTTACTCGCGGAGAGGGCCAGCCGATAGCGGATCGTGGTGCTCGCGCCGGGTTGAAGGTCGATACCGCCAATGGCAGTGGCCAGGAAGCCAGGGTTGCCGTCGCCTTCGGGCATCGGAGCGTTCTGCCAGGCGCCGGTTGCGGTGTTGAAGCGCTGGAGGGTTCCCTGGGCGCAGTTGCAGGGTCCGCCAACGATCTGGAAAAGCGGCGCTACGTCGGATGCGTCAATGGTGCTGTGATTGGTGAAGGTGGCGGTGAATTCGACCGCAGGGCCGCCAGCGGTAATCGTGGCGGGAATGCCGGTGAGTTGGGCGCTGATCGCTCCTGCGGGCAGGGTCGATGTGGTGTGGGTCGCAGGACTCATTGACGGGGCACTCGTTGGTATGCCGGCAGACAACTTGACAGATCCGCTGGCTGGGCCCGTGGTCGTCGGCGTCCCGGTCGGAGTGTTCGTCGTGATGGGCGGGTTAACGGAAGGGGTCAGGCCCGCGGGGCTTGCGGTGACGCCGACAGTTGTCCTAAGTGCGTGCGGCGCTCCGGCCGAGGCGGTGGTGTGGGCCGTAATGGCCAGCGCGGTGGTGGCTACGGCCGCGGTGACGACGGGAACGGCCACCACAAGCGCTACTATCGAATATTTTGCTTTTACCGGCAGCCGAAAGGTCGTTTTCATCTCTTCATCCTTAGCCGAGCGACGAATGGCTCAGAGTAATTCACGGAAATCGAGGACGAGGCCTGGTATGCCCTCTCGAGAAGGCGGGTAGCACGTTCCCACGAGTCAATTTCTGAGCGTTCCCCGAAGAACATGATGAGGTCAATACGACCTGGACCGGCGCGGGCTCGGATATGTTCTAAGCCGTCTTCTTCAACGGTGTGCGCCCAGAGGATGTCGAGGAGTTCCGCCGCGTCACCAGGGCTGCTAGCTGCAGGGCCCTTCGTGGTCAGAACGACGTGGATGGCGTGCACGGGTCATCCCCATGTCAGGTCGGCGGGCCGCACCACGGCCGAGGAAACGCTCGCCGCAGATCCGGATTCGACCGTCGATATGGCGTTGGAAACACCTGCGAAACCGATTACAAATAGAATCGAAGCAGTGATCGTGCGGATCGAGGAAGACATGGGGGTACCCTTTCCCGTGCATGGTTTGATTAGCGATAAATTCCCGGAACCGGGTCTTGGTCGTTGCATCACCCTGTTTCTCGGGCGACCGCTTCCAATGACTACTTTCCGGGAAAGGCAGTGGTTGCGGAAGCGGTTCCACCAGTCACCAATCGGCCTGGCACCAAGGCGCCAGACCGAGTGCATCCGCGGTTGCCGCTCGGATGCCAGGACCCTGTCTTGAACACGGCTACGCGAGCTGAGATTATGAGCTTGCTGCCATCGCTCAACTGTGCGATGCCGACTCAGTCGAGGGGTGACGGGGTGTTGGAACCGTTAGGTCTCACCGCGATGGCGCAGTCCGTCTATCACCTGATGCTCGAGCGACCTGAGTTCGGAGTCGCACAGTTAGCTGACGCGACAGGGTTCACGGAGGCCAGCGTGCGCGCTGCCCTCGACGATCTCGCAGACCTGATGCTGGTGCGGGTCTCGCGCGAGGACCCAAACCGGCTGCGGGCAGTGAGCCCCGAAGTGGGTCTCGCGGACCTGATGCGTCGCCACGAGGCTGACCTCGCCGCCCGTCAGGCTAAGGTCGCCGCAGCTCGGGCGGCTGTCACCCGGCTGGTCGCCGAACGGGCCGACGCCTTCAACCCCGGGTCCGCGAACGGCGAGCGACTGGTCGGCCTTGACGCGATCCAGCACCGTTTGGAGAGCTTGGGCCACGCCGCGACCAAAGAGTGCGTAGGTGTACACCCTGGCGCAGCGCAACGCGCGGAGGACCTAGCGGAGGGCCGCTTGCTGGACGCCGAGGCCCTGAGCCGCGGAGTGGCGTTTCGGACTCTGTACCAGGACAGCGTGCGCAACGACCCCGCCACCATCAACCACGCGCATTGGCTCATGGACCGCGGGGGTGAGGTGCGCACAGCTCCAATCGTGCCGCAACGGCTGGTCATCGTTGACCGCACCCACGCGCTGGTACCCCTGGACCCAGCTGACACTCGAAAGGGTGCCTTGTACGTGACCGAACCCGGCATCGTCGCGGCACTGGTAGACCTCTTCGAACAGGCATGGGCCACCGCGGTCCCCCTCGGCGCGACCCGCACCCGCGACCCAGACACCGGCCTGAGCGACACGGAACGCGAACTGCTCAGCCTGCTCAGTTCCGGCATGACAGACGAGGCCGCCGGCCACCGTCTCGGACTGTCTCTGCGGACCATACGCCGCATGATGGCCTCCATCATGGAACGGCTTGCTGCGACCAGCCGTTTCGAGGCCGGGCTCAAGGCCGCGAAACGCGGCTGGCTCTGAATCCGTCGCGTCGCCGTCGGCCCGGCGCCGGAAACCCAGTACTGATGACCGGGCGCGGGCGGCCGAGAAGGTTCGGGAACCGGCCGGAAAGCCAGCTGCCACTCCTCCGAACCGCCGCGTTCAGCGGCATCCACGTTGAAGGGCCAGCCTCTCTGCGGGGGCGTCAGCTTCACGGCGCGCTGGCCGCCACCCGGGTTGGCCAGTGACCGGCGAGATCTGCTGCTGGGCGGCTGAAACCGATCGCGCCGCGAGGCTGCTCGTAAGAAGGGCAGTCGGGTCGTCAGCGCGCCGGGTGACGGTACCGGCGGGTGTGCGACAATCCTCTAGCTCTGGCACCCACGAGCTAGAGGAATGGGTTAGGTGCTGTAAGGGGTCGTAGTGGACGCAGTCAGGCTCGGTTACGAGTACGTAGTCGCTCTCGTGATGCTGCTACTTCCGGCGGCCGCATGTGTGCTCATTGCACGCCGTTACGGCGTGCGTAATCCCGTTCTGCTGTTGGCCTGTGGCTTCGTGGGTAGCGGGCTGTTGGGTTTCGCGGTCTTCTGGCTTTATCTGTTCGCCGCCAGAGTCGGGCATGGGGCCGCGCTTGCCGTGGACCTCGGAGCCGCGGTCGTCATGGGAAATGCCTGTCGGCGCCGCTTTGCCCTATGGCGGCAACTGCGGTCCCTCGCACCGGTGACGGCTGTGTTCGCGACTTCTGGCTTGTTCAATCTCGCGCTGGGTTACCTGCACGGCGGCCTGTCCGCGAAAGCGGATATCGCTCCCAACCGTTACCTGGCAGGACTGCCAGGTGACAACGCGTTGCCCTTTCTGTTCGCGCGGCAGTTGGAGAGCCATGTTCGTCCGCTTCCACACTTTCTGGCGTGGGGGTATCAATCCAGTGACCGCCCGCCACTTCAGACCGGATATTACCTGCTGGAGCAGGCGGTCGTTCGCAACAGCGGATTCGACGTCTACCAGGTGTTCTCGACTCTGGTCGAGAGCACATGGGTATTCGGACTCTGGGCGCTGCTGTATGCAGCGCGACGGCCTCGATGGACGATCCCCCTGAGTCTCGCGGCCGGCCTGTTCTCCAGCTTCACCATCATCAACACCTTCTTCACGTGGCCGAAGTTCGTCTCCGCAACAGGTGCGTTGTTGTGCTGTGCCGTGGTGCTGTCCCCGGAGATGCGCGGTCTGAACCGCAGCAAGCTCGCCGGCGCCTTAGCGGGTGGGTCGCTCGGCGTCAGTCTGCTCGGCCATCCCAGCGGAGTATTCGCCGTTCCGGCGATCGCGCTCGTGCTTTTCATCCTCTGGGTCTTCGCTGCTGTTCGGCCGCGAGATTGGGCGCTGCCCACGTGGCCGGTGCTTCTGAGCGCAACTGCCGCGATATTTATCGCGTACATTCCGTGGATGCTGTATCAAAGGCTGTACCAGCCGCCCGCGAATGCCTTGCTGGAGTTGCAACTGGCCAACCAGAGCAACCCGGTGCGCGGCAAGTCCACAATGCACGTCATCGCGAGCGCTTACGAAAAGCTCAGTGCGCATCAGCTGGTATCGTATAAGATCTCGAACCTGACCACGCCGTTCAGCCATACGTTCGATAGTCTGACGCAGACGGGGAGTGTGGCTTTTCACTCGCTTCTCGGGCAGAACACTGCCGCGGCGGCGGCGGCGAGCCGGCTCATCAACATACAGTTCTTCTTCATCGGTCCAATCCTCGGGATCGTGGGCTGGGGGATCGTGCTGCTCCTACTGCGCGGCATCGTGACCGGTATCCGGCGTCGACCGCAGCCCGATGGTGCTTCCTGGGAACTGCTCTGGCTGCTGGTACTCGCTCTCACGGTATTCGGGTGGGCAATGGTCCTCTTTGGCCCGGGAGCGACGGTGGCACACCAGGGTACTTATATCGTCGAGCCCGTATGCTTCGCTCTCGGTGTTCTGGGATGGTGGTCGGTTTCGCCAAAAGCCGCCGTCGCCGTGGTCGCGGCCTCCTCGGCGCTGACGCTGTGGACGTTCATCCGATTCACGCCGAACGCCGCGGTGAAGACTCCCGGCATGACCGCCCACACCAGCGTGTCGGTTGGGCTGCTGTTGGCGGCGTCCGTGCTCGCTTGTCTGGCATCCTTGTGGTGGCTGGGCATCAGCACCCGAACGGAACCGGTGGCCACGGACCGCCTCGTGGTACGACCGCGCACTGCGCACATGTCCCAGACAGAGCCTGCCGCTGGCCAGTAATGGCGCTCAACGCGGCGAAGTCCGCTTGTGTCGACGCATGCGCCCGTGGCGCTCGCTCCATCCTTGATCCTCGCCGGGCGCGCTGAAACCGGCACGGCGGTCAGAGCATCGAGGGCGTCGCGATCCGCGTCGCGCAGCGCGTCCCGGCGATGGCCGCCGCGACCCGGCACGACAACAAGACCGGCCGGCCGATCACCCGGTCACTGATCACTTACGGCCACTGATCACTGACCGGCGATCGGAACACCTCGTCTAGGATGTCTCGCAGTCATCCAAAGTCATCTGACGGTCACCCAGATCGTTCGAACGGATCGGAGTGGGAACTGTGGCAACGACTCGCAAGGCCGCGGCGCACTGGGAAGGCAGCTTGATGGAGGGGAAGGGCGAGGTCACGTTGAACTCGTCCAGCCTCGGCACCTACCCCGTGACCTGGGCGGCGCGCTCGGCGGAGCCCAACGGCGTCACCTCGCCGGAGGAACTGATCGCGGCGGCCCACTCCACCTGTTTCTCGATGGCTCTCTCGCACGCGCTGGCCCAGGCGGGTAACCCGCCGGCCACCGTGGACACGGCCGCCGAGGTGGACTTCCAGCCTGGCACCGGCATCACCGCGATCCGTCTGAGCGTGCGCGCCTCGGTCCCGGGCATCACCGCCGAGCAGTTCGCCGACTTCGCCGCAAAGGCGAAGGAAGGCTGCCCGGTCTCCCAGGCGCTCAAGGCCGTGCCGATCAGCCTTGAGGCCGAACTCGTCTGACCCGCGCACGACGGCCGGGGCGCATGCGGCGGCTTCCGAGTCCGCTGGAAACGACGCCTAGCATGCGCCCCGGCCGCCGAGTGGCCGCTCCTCAGGAGACGGTCAGCGTTCCGTAGGCGAACGTGTCGTCGGTGGTGTACGTGACTCGCGCGTAAACGGTGAAGTTGTCGGTTCCGCCGGCGATGGCGGTCAGCTTCACGGTGATGGTCATGCTGGCCCCCGGAGCCAGCAGGTTGTTGCCGCAGTAGATGAGCCTGCGCAGGTTGCGCGGCGTACAGGCGTGCCCGCTCACCGCGGTGATCTGCTCCGCGGCGTACTGGGGGTTCTCGATCCCCAGCGACGCGGCCACGGTCGAGGAGGTGTTGTTGGTGGCCGTCGCCACGACCACCACCTGACCGCCCACGACCGTCGTGCTCGGGGTGATGGTGAGGGTGCCGGTAACCGGGGCTGCGCCGCCGGCGTCGGTGGCCGCCTGAGCGGTGGCCGGTCCGGCGATGGCGAGAGCGGCCGCGGCCAGCACGCCTGCGGCCACCCGGGCGGCGGCCCGCTTGACGAGAATCACGGTTCTTCCTTCCCGCCCGCTCGTACCGGCAGAACCCGTCGTCACCTCGGTTGGAGCGGGGCGACATATGCAACGGCAAACGTGGGCGACGCAGTACACAGTGACAACGGTGACGAGACGGCGGCAAATTTATCAGTGCACGAAGGCGCTTTCACGTCCCAGTGCTCTGATCCAGGACGTTTCCGCCCGCCGGAGAGGAACTTGCATCGGGAACCGCCGCTGCGGGCCACTCGGGCTACCGGCCGCTAGACTCGTCAAGAGACTTGACAAGATCGCGCGTTCGGCAAAGACCCGGCCAAGAAATCGCACGCCACGCCGGGTACACCAGGGGCCGCGACCCTGCCGGAGCC
This sequence comes from Actinocrinis puniceicyclus, assembly GCF_018283645.1. Classification (GTDB taxonomy): domain Bacteria; phylum Actinomycetota; class Actinomycetes; order Streptomycetales; family Catenulisporaceae; genus Actinocrinis; species Actinocrinis puniceicyclus. The sequence continues at coordinate 38,803 of NZ_JAGSXH010000042.1, forward strand.
GCCGGGACTTGCCCCGGCGGCCGGTGACCGGGCATCATCTGCCCCGGCAGGAGCCGGAAGGAGGAACGCTGCGATGAGTCTGCGCCGCACGGCCGCTGTGGTCATCGCCACGATGCTGGCCATGCTCGCGCTGTTCGCGGCCAAGGCCGGCAGCCGTGCGCAGAACGCCGCGATGTCGGTCACCATCGTGTCCCAGGGCCCGGTCCACGTCGCGACCGGACCTCAGATCGTCCTGGCGCACGGCATCGTCCAGGTCAAGGTGACCGTCACGGACGGCCGGATCATCGATGTGACGGCACTTCAGCTGCCGCACGACAATCCGCACTCGTGGGACGACTCGACCGAGGCCGCGGCCAAACTGCGCACCGAGGTACTTGCTGCGCAGAGCGCTGACGTGAACGTCGTCTCCGGCGCGACGTACACCTCGCGCGGGTACGCCCGCTCGCTTCAGGCCGCCCTCGACGCCCTCGGGATGAAGTCCTGATCCCCCGCGTGCAACCGGACCGCGCTGATCCCCTGGCGCTGATCCCCGGCGCCGATACACCACTGTTGATCTGCCGCCGCTAATCCACCGTCTCGAACGGCCACGAGTGCGGCGGCCGCGCGCACAGCCGCTGCGGCGGCTCGGGCAGCGCGGGCCGTTCGGACCCGGTGTCATCCGGCAGCCGGATCAGAGCCACGAGACGGTCCGCGGACCGGAACAGCTCGGCGCCCGCCCCTTCGGGCAGCTGCGGCTCGACGCTCTCTCGCCACCACGCGACCAGCCCGCCCGCGTCACCCTTCGCCTCCCACATCAGAACTCGCACTCGCCGGCCTCCGCCCTACACCAGCACGTCGGTGATCAGCATCGAGGAATCCGCGGGCAGATCGAGCGCGGAGGGCCGCGCACCGCGCGCCACCAGCTGCGCGCCGAGCGCCGCGACCATCGCCCCGTTGTCGGTGCACAGCTTCGGGCGCGGCACCCGCACCCGGATGCCCTGGTCCGCGGCCCGCTGCTCGGCCAGCGCCCGCAGCCGCGAGTTCGCCGCGACGCCGCCGCCGATCAGCAGATGATCCACGCCGTTCTCCTTGCAGGCCCGGACCGCCTTGCGGGTGAGCACGTCGACGACCGCCTCCTGGAACGAGGCCGCCACGTCCGCGACCGGAACCGGCTGCCCGGACCGCTCGCGCGCCTCGACCCAACGCGCCACCGCGGTCTTCAGGCCGGAGAACGAGAAGTCGAAGGGCGCGTCGCGCGGGCCGGTCAGCCCGCGCGGAAAGGCGATCGCCGCGCCGTCGCCCTCGCGCGCCGCCCGGTCGATCAGCGGCCCGCCCGGGAACCCCAGCCCGAGCACCCGCGCCACCTTGTCGAACGCCTCACCCGCCGCGTCGTCCACGGTGCTGCCCAGCGGCCGGATGTCCGAGGTGACGTCGGGCACGAGCAGCAGGGAGGAGTGGCCGCCGGAAACCAGCAGCGCCATGCACGGCTCGGGTAGCGGCCCGTGCTCCAACTGGTCCACGCACACGTGCGCGGCCAGGTGGTTCACCCCGTACAGCGGCTTGTCCAGCGCCAGCGCGTAGCCCTTGGCCGCGGCGACTCCCACCAGCAGCGCCCCGGCCAGGCCGGGTCCGGCGGTCACCGCGATCGCGTCCACGTCCGCCAGCTTCAACCCGGCTGTCTCCAGGGCCCGGTGCACGGTCGGGACCATCGCTTCGAGATGCGCGCGCGAGGCGACCTCCGGCACCACTCCGCCGAAGCGGGCGTGCTCGTCCACGCTGGTCGCCACCGCGTCCGCGAGCAGTTCGTTGCCGCGCACGATGCCGACGCCGGTCTCGTCGCACGAGGTCTCGAAGCCGAGCACGATCGGCAGGTCCACGCTCCCAGAGCCGAGGGTCACGGTACTCAGTCTTCCTCTCCGAATCGTTCGATGACGCCCGACGCGCGCATCACCAGCGCGTCCACGTTCGCCGGCTGGTAGTAGCCCCGGCGCAGGCCGACCTGCACGAACCCGAACTCGCGGTACAACTGCTGCGCCGGCGGGTTGTCCACGCGCACTTCGAGCACCACGTCGTCGCACTGCCGGCGGGCCGCCTCCCGCAGCAGTTCGGTCAGCAGCGCCCGGCCGAGCCCGCGGCCCCGGCGGCCCGGGTCGACCGCGATCGTCTGCACCTCCGCCTCGCCGATGCCGGCCAGCAGGCCCGCGTAGCCGACCAGGCGCGGACCGTCGCGGTCCGGGTGCGCCGCGTCGGCGCCGAACTCCTCCGCGACCAGGTAGTAGCGGGTGGCCACCTCGGCCAGCTCCGACCAGAACATCCCGACCGACCAGGCGTCCTCGGGAAACACCGTATATTCGAGCACTGTCACCGCGGGCAGGTCCCACCACCGCATCGGCCGCAGCACCGTCCGCAGCGGCAGGCCGTTCACCGCAGCGCCGGCTGGCTCACCGGCTTACGGGCACCCGGTTCCACAGCGTCGGGACGGCGCAGATAGAGCGGCTGCGGCGGCAACAGAGCAGCGCCGGAAGCCAGCCGGCGGACCGTCAGTTCGGCGAGGTCCGCGGCCGCGGGATACACCGGCTCGATCGCCTTCGCGAACGCGTCAGGGTATTTCACCGCTCCCTCGCCGGCCACCGGCAGCCCGGCCAGCCGCGGGGCGACCTGCTGCGGCCAGTCCACCGCCGGATCACCATCCCGCTGCTGCGGGCCCGTGTAGCGCGCCCAGTAGATCTCGCGTCGCCGCGCGTCCGTGGCGACGGCGAACGGACCGTCACACTCGACGGCGAAGGCGAGGACATCCAGCGTGCACACACCGTGCACCGGAATGCCGAGCGCGTCACCGAGCACCCTCGCGGTCACCAGCCCGACCCTCAGGCCGGTGAACGGACCGGGCCCGACACCCACCGCGACGTCGGTGAGATCCAACCGGTCCCGCCCGGCCTGCGAGAGCACGGCGCGGATGCCGGGAGCGAGCAGTTCCCCGTGCCGGCGCGCATCGACCTCGGTGTATTCGGCCAGTACCCGGACCCCGTCGTGCAGCGCGACAGTCACGGCCGGTGTCGCTGTGTCAAAAGCCAGGAGGAGCACGGGAGCCATTATCGCCCCACCGGCGGGCCTCTCCCGCACGCGCGCCGGTTGCGGCATGATGGATCCCCGGCGCATCGACGAAGGCGCGCCGGACCGGAGGAATACTCGCCATGGGCAGACGCGGTGTCGGTGCACACGGCACACCTGCGCGCGATTGCGCGCCGGATCAGGCGTCCGCCCAGGCTCCGCGCCAACGCGCGAAGAAGAACGGTCGCGGCGCGACGTACTCGGTCGTCGTAATGACCGTGGGCTCGCTGTTCGCCGTCGCGGTGCTGGCGGCGCAGGCCGCGGCGACCGCACCGCGCGTGTCCAACAACCCGACCGTCAACGCGGGCAAAGCCTCGGTTCAGCCGTCGGCGAACGCCTCCGGCGCCCCGAGCACCTCCGGCGGCGCGAACGCGCTGCCCGCGGGCTCAGGTTCGGGTGCGCGCATCGTCTACGGCGAGGCCGCCAAGCGCGTCTGGCTCGTGTCCGCCGCCAACGCGGTCGTGCGCACGTTCCCGGTGGTGCCCGGCACGGTGACCGCGCCGACCGGGAACTTCGCCGTGACCAACCGGCTGGCCGCGGTCACCGGCACGGACGGCACCCCGGTCCAGTACGTCGTACTGTTCGACAAGGCGAAAGTCGGCGGCTCGGCGACGGCCTTCGGCTTCGACGCGGTGGCCAACGTGACCGGGATGCCCCCCGCACCGGCCTCGCGTACCGGTGGCATCCGGATGCAGCAGACTGACGCCCAGGCGCTGTGGACGTTCTCCAGCATCGGCACGCCCGTCGTCGTAATGCCCTGACCCTCCCGGCCGGCTCAGCCGAACCGCTCGGCCAGCCCCGCTCCGTACGCGCGGACCTCGACGACCCTGACGTCGTCAGCTCCCTGCGCCGCCGCGGCGTCGAGGGCCGCCGTCCGCTCGATGCGCACCTCCAGCCGCTCGCCGGAGAGCACCTCGGCCTTGCCCTCGCCCCACTCGACGACCGTCACCGAGTCCTCGACCGAGGCGTCCAGGTCGAGGTCGTCCAGCTCGGCGAGCGAGCCGAGCCGGTAGGCGTCCACGTGCACCAGCGGGGTGCCGCCGGAGAGCGAGGGGTGCACCCGCGCGATCACGAACGTGGGCGAGGTGATCGGCCCGCGCACGCCCAGGCTCTCGGCCAGGCCCTGGGTGAACGTGGTCTTCCCGGCCCCAAGTTCACCCGAAAGGATGACAAGGTCGCCCGCGCGCAGCCGGCTACCGAGCCGCAGCCCGGCCTCCCGCGTGTCCCGCGCCTGAGCGGCTTCGACCCGCTCCACCACCGTCACCGCACCGATGTCCGTCACTGCGTCGCCCACCGCGCTCCGCCTGCCTCTGCGCCCGAACCGGATGATCCGTCTACGAGGCGTTCGACGACTTGCCCTGACGCCCCTCGACCCGGTCCAACAGCCTACGCAGTGCGGCGTTCACCTCATGCGGATGCTCAAGAATCACGACGTGTCCGGCGTCCGGCACGCACACGAAGTCCGCGGAAGGGATCGCGTCGGCCAGCGCGCGACTGTGCCTGAGCGGCAGCAACAGATCCTTGTCGGCCGCCAGGACCAGCGTCGGTACCCGGTCGAACAACGGGATCGCGTTCGCCTTGTCGTGGTCCCGCAGCACGGTGAAGAAGCGGGCGATGACGTCGATCGGCGTCGACTGGATCAGTTCCAGCACGAAACGCACGGCGGACTCCGGGGCCTCCGCGCCGAAGGCATACCGCCGCGCCAGCACCAAGCCCAGGTCTCCGCCGACCCGGCGGCCGCGCTCGACCAGACCGCGCTGCCTGTTCAGCAGTTCGAACACGCCGGGAGCGGTCGAGTGGAACACCCTGGCCGCGGCCCTGGGCAGGCCGAACTCCAGGTCCGCGAACTGCCCGCCGGACGTGGCCAGCAGGCCGGCGCCCACCACCCGGTCCCCGAACAGCTCCGGGTGCGACTCGGCCAGCGCCATCATCGTCATCGCGCCCATCGAGTGCCCGATCAGGACGATCGGACCGGTCGGACAGGTCGCCTCGATCACCGCGTACAAGTCCTCGCCGGTGACGTCGATGGACAGGTCCCTGCCCGGCTTCAGCGAATCGGAGCGGCCGTGCCCGCGCTGGTCCCAGAACACCATGCGGTATTCGCCGGAGAACTCGGAACGCTGATAGTGCCAGCTGTCCTGGTGCAGGCAGAACCCGTGCGTGAAGATCAGGGTCGGACGTTCGTCCTCCGCGTGCGCGCGCGACGGCTGCCGGGAAGAGGAACGGCCGCTGCGGTTCCAGTTCACGCTGCGCGGCCAGCCGAACGGGTCGTCGACCTCGACATAAAGCTCCGTGCCGTCCGCCGCCATCACCGTCTGTGGAAGGCCGCGCAGCGTGCCGTAAGCCTCGCCCGGATCGTGGATCTGCGCCATCCGCCGCACGGCCCGGCCTATCGTGTACCGCTCGAGCGCGATCCCGACGGCCGTGCCCGCCGCGACGACACCCAGCGCCGCGCCCACGATGCTCGCGCCGCGCGGAAAACCGCGCTGGATCGCGTTCTGCGCGACGCCTGACGCACTTTCACCCACGAGAAACTACCTCTCCGCTGTAGCGACCCCAGCCTCCACTTGAGGTGTTACCCGCTAGTATCGTCAGCAGACGTGTAAAGGTGGACACCGGGCGGCTACGGGTTTCCGCCGGCGTGGAGGTAGACACGAGCTACCCGCGGACCGATCCGCGTAACGATCTCGTACGCGATCGTTCCGACGAGTTCGGCCCAGTCCTGCGCCGTCGGCTCGCCGCGCTCGCCCGGCCCGAAGAGCACGACCTCGTCGCCGACTCCCGCTTCCTGATCGCCCAGGTCGACCACGAACTGGTCCATCGCGACCCGGCCGGCGATCGTGTGGCGCACCCCGTCGATCCACACCGGCGCACGGTTCGACGCGGCGCGCGGGATGCCGTCGGCGTAGCCGGCCGGGACCAGACCCAGGCGTGTGCGCCGCGCGGTGTGGTACGTGTGCCCGTACGAGATGCCGCTGCCGGCCTCGACCTGCTTGACCAGCGCGAGCCGGCCGACCAGCGTCATGGCCGGATGCAGGCCGAAGTCGGCCGCGCTGCCCTCGTCCGGGGCCGGCGAGACGCCGTAGGTCGCCAGGCCGCTGCGCACCAGGTCGAAGTGCGAATCCAGGACCAGCAAGGTGGCCGGGGAGTTCGCGATGTGCCGCACCTCGGGGCGCAGGCCCGCGCGCTCGGCGATGTCCAGCGCCACGTGGAACGCACTCAACTGCGCGGCGACGGACGGATGGCGCGGCTCGTCGGCACAGGCGAAGTGGGACCACAGGCCCGTCACCGTCACCAGGCCGTCCTCCTGCGCCTTGACCGCCTCCTCGACCAGCAACGGCCAGTCATGCGGCGGCGCGCCGTTGCGGCCCAGCCCGGTGTCCGCCTTCAGCTGGATGCGGGCGGGCCGGCCGCCGAGTGCCCGCACCGCCTCGGTCACCTCGCGCAGCGCCCAGAGTCCCGAGACCGAGACGTCGACGCCCGCCGCGATCAGGTCGGCGAACGGATCGCCCGGGACGTGCAGCCAGGTCAGGATCGGCACCGTGAGCCCCGCGGCGCGCAACGCCAGCGCCTCCTCCGGCAGCGCGGTACCCAGCCATGTCGCCCCCGCCTCGACCGCCGCCCGCGCGCACTGGACCATTCCGTGCCCGTAAGCGTCGGCCTTGACCACGGCCATCACCTGCGCTGAGCCGGCTACCTCCCGCATCCGGCGCACATTGGAGCGGACCGCGGCGAGATCGATCCTGGCCTCCAAACGCGCCTGCTCACCGGTGCTCATCACTGAAGATTGTGCCAGGCCCGCGGAAGGGAGGCGAGCAGGTCACCGGCCGCGATCGGGCCCTCGCGGCGCGCGAGCCTCCCCGCGAGACCGTGCATGTAAGCGCCGACGCTCGCTGCGTCCAGCGGCCGCAGGCCGGCCGCGAGCAGCGCGCCGATCAGGCCGGCGAGCACGTCGCCGCTGCCCGCCGTCGCCAGCGCCGCGGTCCCGGTCGGGTTGGCGCGCACCGCGCCGCCGCCCGGCTCGGCGATCAGCGTGGTAGAGCCTTTGAGCAGGACCGTGGCGCCGAGTTCCGCCGCGAGCCCGCGCACGAAGTCGAGCCGGTTCGCCTCCACCTGCGCGCGCTCCACCCCCAGCAATCGGGCCGCTTCACCGGCGTGCGGGGTGAGCACGATGTGTTCGCCGAGGTCGAGATCGTCGAGATACGTCAACGCGCCCGCGTCGAGCACGGCCGGAAGCGCGCTGTCCACGACCTGCTTGGTCCGCTGTGCCGCGTACTCGTCGTCGGCCGGAAGACCGCTCCCGCACACCCATGCCTGCACGCGGCCCGCCGCGCTCGGCAGTTCCGCCTCGACCAGAACCTCCGGCCAACGGCGCAGGATCTCTTCGCCGACCTGACGCGGGCCCGAGTACCGCACCGCCCCCACGCCCCCGCGCAGCGCACCACCTACCGCCAGCATCCCGGCCCCCGGATAATCCACCGACCCGCAGGCGACACCGACCACCCCGCGCAGGTACTTGTCCGTAGCGTGGGACGGTCGCGGCAGCAGACCGGCGACATCAGCGGCCTGGAGCGCCTCCACAGCCGCGTGCTCGGGCAGCGCGCTCAAGCCGATGTCGACCAACTCGACCACGCCCGCGTGCTCAGCGGCCGGATCGATCAACAGCCCCGGCTTGTACGCCCCGAAGGTGACGGTCGCGTCGGCCCGGACGCACGTCCCGGCGACCTGCCCGCTGTCCGCGTCGATCCCGCTCGGCAGATCGACCGCGAGCACCGCGGCCGCGGCGTCCGCGGCGGCCCGGGCCAGCTGCGCGGCGCGTCCGCGCAGGCCGCCGTGCCCGCCGATGCCCAGCATCCCGTCGATGATCAGCTCGGCGTCGTCCAGTGCCGTTTCGTCGGCGGTGCGGCCCCCGGCCTCGACCAGAGCGGCCAGACCCCCGGCGTGCACGCGTGTCTCGTCCAGCAGAACCGCGCGCACCCTCGCCCCGCGGCGCGCGAGTCCCGCCCCCGCGTACAACGCGTCGCCGCCGTTGTCACCCACGCCGACCAAAAGTGCGACGCGCGCACCGTACACGCCGCCCGAGTCCCGCAGGATGCGCGCGGCCACGGCCGCCAGTCCCGCCGCGGCCCGCTGCATCAGGGCCCCGTCGGGCAGACGGGCCATCAGATCGGCTTCGGCCCGGCGGATCTCGTCAACGTGATAGGCACGGCGCATGTCCCGACTCTATGCCGAAGCCCACCGGGAAACGGGTCAGTTCAACCCTCGGCGATGACAACCGCTGAGGCGATCCCGGCATCGTGGCTGAGCGACAGATGCAGGTTCACCACGCCCAGTTCGGCGGCGCGCGCCGCGACGCTGCCGCGTACCACCAGCCGGGGCCGGCCCGAGGTCTCGCTGACCACCTCGGCGTCGTGCCAGTGCAGCGTCCCGGGCGCGCCGAGCGCCTTCGCGACCGCCTCCTTCGCGGCGAACCGGGCCGCGAGCGAAGCGATCTTCACGCGCCGCTCGCCCTCGGTGAAAAGCCGCTCGGCCATGCCGGGGGTTCGTTCCAGCGTCGCCTGGAAACGCGCGACGTCGACCACGTCGATGCCCACTCCGACGATCATCGCCGCTCACCTCCTGGGCCGCCGGACGTAGCGGCGCCACCTACTCGGCCAGGTCGCCGCCGCCACCGACTCACCGCGCACTGTCAGCCGGCGAATGCGGTGCGTGCCAGCCACCCTACCGGGGCCCGC
>NZ_JAGSXH010000430.1 GCF_018283645.1 Actinocrinis puniceicyclus
CCTGCGCCGAGAGCACCCGGGCGCGGGCCAGACCCAGGTGGACCTTGGCGAAGCGGTGCAAGTGCTCCTGGTCGAAACGTCGCAGGTACGCCTTCCACAACAGGTCCACATCCACCCGCGTGCCGGGCGGGGCACGGTGCCAGAGCCACAGCGGCTTGGGCGCCCCCTGGTGCGCCAAACGCTCGACGGTGACCCGGATCACGCTGCCCTCGAGGATCGGCAGGTCCCGCCCGGCCGGGTACCCGGCC
>NZ_JAGSXH010000043.1 GCF_018283645.1 Actinocrinis puniceicyclus
GGCGGGTGCTGACTACTGGGGTGCATCGTGTTCCTCCCCCGGCCTCGGCGGCGCGCCCCCGCGCGCCGTCCCACGCTTTACGGAGCCTGGGCGGCGCGTCCGCGGAACGGCGTCATCCCCGGGCCGGATGACAACGTTGTCAGACGCGGGAATCTTGTCGCCTCCGCGTGGCCGCGTCAACAGCAGGACCCGAAAAAGCGATCCGGGACAAGAACTGACATGAAGTCAGATCCGTTGCCAGAGCGCGAGAACAACGGCATCAACGCAGGGTTCTGCCGAGGGTGCCCGGACACCGGGACGGCTCGCCTACCAGCGCGCGCCCGCGGCGGGGCAGCAGCGAATCGGGAGCGCGCCGCACTACCCTTCTCGCAGGTCCTTGACACGCTGGAGCTTGCCGACGGAGCGTTCCAGCGACTCCGGGTCGACGATCGCGACCTCGACGCTCACGCCGATGTTCTCCTTGACCGCCCTGGCGATCGCCGCGGCGGCGGCTTCGCGCCGCGCGAGGCCGCCCTCGCCACCGCCCTCGCCACCGCCCTCGGCGCGGGCCTCGGCGCGCACGGTGAGGTGGTCCATCCGCCCGCGCCGGGTCAGTTCGAGCTGGAAGTGCGGCGAGACGCCCGGCGTTCGCAGCACGATCTCCTCGATCTGGCTGGGGAACAGGTTGATCCCGCGCAGGATGATCAGGTCGTCGCAGCGCCCTGTGACCTTCTCCATCCGCCGGAACGGCGCGCGGGCCGTTCCCGGCAGCAGACGGGTCAGATCGCGGGTGCGGTACCGCACGATCGGCAGCGCCTCCTTGGTCAGCGAGGTGAAGACCAGTTCGCCGCGCTCGCCCGGCGGCAGCACCGCGCCGGTGTCCGGGTCGACGACCTCCGGATAGAAGTGGTCCTCCCACACGTGCAGCCCGTCCTTGGACTCGACGCACTCCTGCGCCACGCCGGGCCCGATGACCTCGGAGAGCCCGTAGACGTCCACCGCGTGCAGGCCGCCGCGTTCCTCGATCTCCTCGCGCATCCGCTCGGTCCACGGCTCCGCGCCGAAGATCCCGATGCGCAGCGACGAGGAACGCGGGTCAATGCCCTGACGTTCGAACTCGTCCAGCAGGGTGAGCATGTAGGTGGGGGTGACCATGATGATCTCGGGTTCGAAGTCCCGGATCAGCTGCACCTGCCGCGCGGTCATGCCGCCGGAGGCCGGGATGACCGCGCAGCCGGCCCGCTCGGCGCCGTAGTGCGCGCCCAGTCCCCCGGTGAACAGGCCGTAGCCGTAGGAGACGTGAACCTTGTGGCCGGCCCGGCCGCCCGCGGCGCGGATCGAGCGGGCCATCACGTCCGCCCACATGGCCAGGTCGTTCTCGGTGTAGCCGACGACGGTGGCGCGGCCGGTCGTGCCGCTGGAGGCGTGGATGCGGCGCACCTGGGACATGGGCACCGCGAACATGCCGAAGGGGTAGTTCTCGCGCAGGTCCGCCTTGCCGGTGAAGGGGAAGCGGGCCAGGTCCGCCAGGGTGCGGCAGTCCTGCGGCCGGACCCCGGCGGCGTCGAAGGCACGCCGGTAGTGCGGCACGTTCGCGTACGCGTGGCGCAGGGTACTGCGAAGCCTGTCAAGCTGGAGCGCGGCCAGTTCGTCGGCGCTGAGGCGCTCGCCCTCGTCGCGCAGGCCGTCGGGCAGCGGCTCGCCGAGGCGGCGGCCGGGCGCGGCGCCGGACCGGGATGACAACGATGTCGAAGTCACGGTTCCGCCGCCTCCCGCGCGGGACCGACGCTCCGGCTGCGGCCGCGGAACTCCGCGACCACCTCGGCGCCGCGGCTCACGCGCACGTCGTAGATGCCGTTCCTGCCGTACCGGGTGCGTTCGCGCGCGACGGCGGTCAGTTCGTCGCCCTCGTATACGGGCGCGATGAAGCTGATCTCCGCGCCGGCCGCGACCGTCACCGGTCCGTGGCTGTTGCAGGCGCAGGCGAAGGCCGAGTCGGCGAACAGGAAGACGTAACCGCCGTGCGCGATCCCGTGCCCGTTCACCATCGCGGCGGTGACCGTCATGCGCAGTTGCGCGGATCCGTCGCCGGCCGCGAGCAGTTCCACGCCCAAGGCCCGCGAGGCCGCGTCGTCGGCGAACATCCGCTGCGCGGGGCCGGTCTCGGCGCTGTCCAATCCGACCTCCAGTCGCCTACCGAACGTTCGGTGAGATGCCCGGTAGGCCAAACAACCAGGGGCGCACGCCGCTGTCAAGGGGTGGCGACGGCGGGCAGGATCCGGCCGGTGACCTCGCCGAGGCCGAGGCGGATGCCGCCTGGCCCGGGTGCGGTGGCGCTGATCGAGACCTCGTCGCCGTCCTCGAGGAAGGCGCGGCCGGCGCCGTCGGCGAGCTTGACCGGGTCCTGCCCGTTCCAGGTGTACTCGATCATCGAGCCGACCGACTCGCGCTCGGGCCCGCTCACCGTGCCGGAGGCGAAGAGGTCGCCGGTGCGCAGGCTCGCTCCGTTCGAGGTCATGTGCGCCAACTGCTGCGCCGCGGTCCAGTACATGGAGGCGAACGGCGGCCGGGTGAGCACCTGGCCGTTGAGCCGGACCTCCAGTTCGAGGTCCAGCCCCCAGGGCTCGGCGTCGCGGTCGTCGAGGTACGGCAGCGGTTCGACATCGCGCACCGGGGGCCGCACCCGAGCGTGCTGCAGGGCGTCGAGCGGCACGATCCACGGCGAGAGCGAGGTCGCGAAGGATTTGCCGAGGAACGGCCCGAGCGGCACGTACTCCCACGCCTGGAGGTCGCGCGCGGACCAGTCGTCGACGAGGCAGACGCCGAAGACGTGCTCGCCGAAGGCGGACAGCGGCACCGGCACTCCGAGCGGCGAGGGCGCCCCGACGACGAAGCCGACCTCGGCCTCGAAGTCCAGCCGCCGGCACGGGCCGAATCCGGGTGCCGACGCGTCAGGGGCCTTGCTCTGGCCCACCGGCCGGGTGACCGGCGTGCCGGAGACCACGAGCGTGCCGCTGCGGCCGTGGTAGCCGATCGGCAGGTGTTTCCAGTTCGGGGTCAGCGGCGGCGAACCGGGGCGGAACATGCCTCCGATGTTGGACGCGTGGTGCTCGGAGGCGTAGAAGTCCACGTAGTCGGCCGGTTCGAAGGGCAGGTGCAGCGTGACGCCGGCCAGCGGCGCCAGGTGCGGCTCGACCAGCGCGCGATGCGCGGGCTCGGTGAGCCAGGAGGTGATCGCGGCGCGCGCGGAGAGCCACACCGGCCGGCCGCCGGCCATCAGGGGGTTGAGCGTGGGCGCTTCGAGCAGCGTGGAGGGCGCGCCCAGGGCGCGCGCGACCGCGGCGACATCGAGCACGTATTCGCCGATCCGCACGCCGATGCGCCGCCGTTCGGGGCGTTCCGCCGTGGTGAAGACGCCGTAGGGCAGGTTGTGCACGCCGAAGGGCGAATCATCCGGTACACCGTCAACCCAAGTCAGAGTATTCACGTGCCCTCCCGGTATCGGCTTCGGGGACGACCAGGCCGAGCCTGGTCAGGTCGGCCAGCGGTTCGGCGATGCTGCACGTGCCGTACGCGGTGAACGCGGTGCGCACCCGGATCACGGCGTCCGGGCTCAGGCCGCGCAGGGTCTCGGCCAGCCGCCCGGCCGACCGCTCGGCGAGCACGTCCGCGACCGCGGCCACGTCGGCGCCCTGGCACGCCGCGTGCGTCGCGGCCAGGATGTTGAGGAAGCCGTGGTGCTCGAAGCCGGTGGCCGGGTCGGTGTGCCGGGCCGCCTCGTGCAGTCCCGCGGTGCACTTGAAGGCCACGCCGCGCACGACGCAGCCGACGATGAAGCAGGCCACCTCCTGCTCGGTAGGGAAGGCCGCCGCGACCGGGCCGCCGGTGCGCAGCTTCGCGCGGGCGGCGCTTTCGGCGACCACGTCGAGCGCTTCGCCCAGGTCGGGACCGCGCCGCACCTCGATCACCGCGCCGGCCGGATCCGGCAGTCGCCCGGCGAGCGCCGCGACGGCGCGGCGAGCGGCCTGCGCGGCGGCGGCGTCCGCGTCGCAGGCCAGTTCCACGCCGACGAGTTCGATCCCTGCTTCACGGGCGGGGCCGGCGGCGCGCAGCGCGTCCGTCAACGCGCCCGGTCCGTCCGGCACCACCAGCACGGTCGGCAGCGGCTCGGGCGGCGCCTGCGCGGCGAGCGGGCCGGCGGCGTGCAGTGCGCGCATCTCCTCGATCACCGCGGGCAGGTGCTTGGCCGCGGCGAGGAACGGCCCGACCAGGTCGCGGTACCAGGCGACGCGGTGGCCGCGATGCGCGGACACCGCGTCGGCGGCGCCGGCGTTGCCCGGCGGGAACATCGCCGCGTCGTCGCAGAGCCCTGTGAACAGCGGCGGTATTCCGTGCGCCGGGGCGGCCGCGGACGGCGCCGGCGCGAACGGCCGCCGAGTCCGGATCGCCGCGGCCGAGCCGTGCGGGCCGCGCCCGGCCGGCCGGCTCACCGCGGACCCCGGCCCGACCAGGTCCAGGCGTATCCCTCGTCCTCACTCGCGATGCCGCCCTCGCCCAGTTCCAGCGGCTTGAAGGTGTCGACCATCACCGCCAGTTCGTCGAAGAACTCCACGCCGATGCTGCGCTCGTACGCGCCCGGCTGCGGCCCGTGCGCGTGCCCGCCGGGATGCAGCGAGATCGAGCCCTGACCGATGCCGGAGCCCTTGCGCGCCTCGTAGTTCCCGCCGCAGTAGAACATCACCTCGTCCGAGTCCACGTTCGAGTGGTAGTAGGGCACCGGGATGGACAGCGGGTGGTAGTCCACCTTGCGCGGCACGAAGTTGCACACCACGAAGTCGGCGCCCTCGAAGACCTGGTGCGCGGGCGGGGGCTGGTGGATCCGGCCGGTGATCGGCTCGAAGTCCGCCACGTTGAACGTGTACGGGTACAGGCAACCGTCCCAGCCGACCACGTCGAACGGGTGGTGCGGGTACACGTATCGCGTGCCGCTGATTCCCTGCGCGGTGCGGTGCTTGACCAGGACCGGCACGTCTTCGGCCTCGGTCGTCAGGATCTCCTGCGGGCCCCGCAGATCGCGCTCGCAGTAGGGCGCGTGTTCGAGCAGTTGCCCGAACTTCGACAGGTAGCGGCGGGCCGGCGTGATGTGGCTGTTGGCCTCGATCACGTATGCGCGCAGCGGCTCGCCTTCCGCCGGGACCCAGCGATGCGTGGTCGCGCGCGGCAGGATCACGTAGTCGCCCTGCCGGACCGGAAGCGCGCCGAACACCGTCTCGACCGCGCCCGAGCCGGATTCGACGTACACGCACTCGTCGCCGATCGCGTTGCGGTAGAGCGGCGAGGTTTCCCCGGCGACAGCGTACGAGATGCGCACGTCGGCGTTGCCGAGCACCAGCCGGCGGCCGGTCACCACGTCCGCGGTCTTCCACTCCTGGCCCTCGGCGAGCGCGTGCAGCTTCAGGTGCCGGGGCTTGAGCGGGTGGTTCGCCGTCAGGGTCTGGTCGGGTAGCTCCCACGGCGAGGCGTCGACGATCGCCGAGGGTATGTGGCGGTGGTAGAGCAGGGACGAGTCGGAGGAGAAGCCCTCCTCTCCCATCAGTTCCTCGTAGTACAGGCCGCCGTCCTCGCGCCGGTGCTGCGTGTGACGCTTGGGCGGTATGTCGCCGACGGAGCGGTAATAAGCCATCGCAGCCTCCTCAGGCTCTCCGAATACCCGCCTCAGAGGTTGCCGCGCCGCGCCTGTTCGCGCTCGATGGCCTCGAACAGGGCTTTGAAGTTGCCCTTGCCGAAGCCGAGGGAACCGTGCCGCTCGATCAGTTCGAAGAACACGGTCGGCCGGTCCTGCACCGGCTTGGTGAAGATCTGCAGCAGGTAGCCGTCCTCGTCGCGGTCGGCCAGGATCCGCAGTTCGCGCAGGGTCTGCACGGGCACGCGGGTCTCGCCGACCCACTCTCCCAGTGTGTCGTAATACGTGTCGGGCGTCTCCAGGAACTCCACGCCCATCTCGCGCATCGCGTGCACGCTGGCGACGATGTCGTTGGTCGCCAGCGCCAGGTGCTGCACCCCGGGGCCGCCGTAGAACTCCAGGTATTCGTCGATCTGCGACTTCTTCCTGCCCGCGGCCGGCTCGTTGATCGGGAACTTCACCCGGTGGTTGCCGCTGGCGACGACCTTGGACATGAGCGCCGAGTACTCGGTGGCGATGTCCTCGCCGATGAACTCCTTGAGATTGGTGAAGCCCATCACCCGGTTGTAGTAGGCGACCCACTCGTCCATCCGCTCGACATTGCCGACGCAGTGGTCCACGGCCTGGAAGTAGCGGGCCGGGTGGTGCGCGGGCTTGGCGCGGAAGAGCGGGCCGGCGGGGGCGAAGCCGGGCAGGAACGGGCCGTCGTAGCGGGAGCGGTCGATCAGGGTGTGGCGGGTATCGCCGTAGGCGGCGATCGCGGCGACGCGGACCGTGCCGTGGTCGTCCTGGAGGTCCGCTGGCTCCCGCAGGACGACGGCGCCCTGCTCGCGGGCGTGCTCGACGGCCTTGTCCACGTCCGGGACCTCGATCGCGAGATCGACGACGCCGTCGCCGTGCGCGGCGACCGACGCGCCGACCGGGGATCCGGCGCGCACCTCGCCGGTGATCCGGAAACGGGCCTTGCCGGAGGTCAGCACGTACTCGGTCACCTCGCGACTACCGGTCTCCGGGCCGCGGTACGCCACACAGGTCATGCCGAAGGCGCTGGAGTAGTAGTGCGCGGCCTGTTTCGCGTTGCCGACGTAGAAGCGCACATGGTCCATGCCGATCACCGGGAACGGGTCGCCCGCGTCGTTGTGCGGGATGGCGCCGATCAGGGTGTCGGCCGAGATGTCGGATGCCGAGAGGGGGGGTGCCTCGTGGGCGGATCCCTTGCGGGCGGTCTGCGTCATCGCACTGCTCCAATGCCGAGGGTGAGGACATCGAGAACTAGCGAAAGTAGAGCGTGACCTGGCGCATATGACAATCTCAGCGGGATAAGGTAGGCAGTCTGCATAGCAGATCGCGGGTCTAGGGAGCCGAGATGGAGCAACCGCGCAGGAAACTGGATCAGCTCGACGTGCTGCTGATCCGCACCCTCGCGCGCAACCCGCGGGCGGGTTTCCTCGAGCTGTCCCGGATCACCAGGGTCTCGCGGGCGACGGTGCAGGCGCGGGTGCAGCGGCTCGAAGCCGAGGGCGTGATCACCGGGTACGGCCCGGACGTGGATCTGGCGGCGGCCGGCTACCCGGTGCTCGCCTTCGTCACCCTGGAGATCGCGCAGGGCCGGCTGGACGAGATCACCGAGGAACTGGGCAGGCTGCCCGAGGTGCTGGAGGCCCACGCGACCACGGGCCTGAGCGACGTTCACTGCAAACTGGCCGCGCCGTCGAACGAGGGTCTGCAGGAGACGTTGCTGCGGATCAACCGGATCCAGGCGGTGGTCCGCTCCACGAGCGTGATCGCGCTGTCGCCGGTGGTCCAGCCCCGGTACCTGCCGCTGTTGGCCTCGGAGCAGCGCGCGGTGCCCAGCCGCGTGCCCGCGTACCAGGCCGGTATGCCCGCCGAGTCGTAGCGACCGCGGGTCGCATCGCGTAACCCCGCATGACCCCGCATGACCCCGCATGACATCGCATCGAGCGCTCACGCCTCGACGGGATTGTCGGTGGCGGCGCTCATGATGGTGTGGTGCAGATACGGATCGAGGCGACGGCCCTGCCCGGGCGTACGTGCGCGCCGGGCGGTGATTTCCCCGGCGCGCGGAACGTGCATGTCGGCGTCCAGCGCAAGGATCGTCCCGGTGAGTTACTCGGTATGCACGCCGGTGACGCGCCGTCGGCTGAGTGGACGCTCGAGTGCGTGGCGACGCGCACTGACGACGGCGTCGAGTTGCGCGGTGAGTACATCCAGAACCGCCTCGGCGGCCGCTTCGTATACCTGTCCTGGGTTACCGTCGGCCGGGACGGCGCGGCGACGATGTTCCGGCGGGCCAAGTTGATGTTCGACGCGATCCCGTCCGGTGTGCTGGACGCGGCGCTTCGATCCGGTCGGCTGACCGCGCGGCTACGCCTGACCGACGCGAAGGGTCACCCGCTGTGTGCCCATGTACGGCCGCCGCTCGTCGAATGGAGGGCGGAGCGCGCCGAGTAGGCCCCGTTCCCGTTCCCCGTTCCCCGATCACCGCAGGTGGGTGAACCGCAGCACGGTCGTCGAGCGGTAGGTCTGCCCGGGCAGCAGCACCGTCGAGGGATAGTCGGGCCGGTTCGGCGAGTCCGGGAAGTGCTGCGTCTCCAGGGCGACCGCCGCGCGCGGGCCGTAGTTGCGCCCTGAGTTGCCGACGACGTCTGCGGGCAGCGCGTTCGCGGTGTAGAGCTGGATCCCCGGTTCCGTGGTCAGCAGTTGCATCGCGCGGCCGCTGGCCGGGTCGGCCAGGGTGCCGATCGGCCGCGGCTCGCCGGTACGACCGCCGTCGAGCACGTAGCAGTGGTCGTATCCGCGCGCGCCCTGGAGCTGCGGGTGCGGGTCGTCCAGCCGCGCGCCGAGCGCGGCGCCGGCGGTGAAGTCGAACGGCGTGCCGTCGACCGGCAGCGCGGACGCGAGCGGGATCAGGTTCTCGTCCACGGGAAGGTACGCGGACGCGGCGAGGGTGAGTACGTGTTCATCGATGGTGCCGCTGCCCTCGCCGGAGAGGTTGAAGAACGAGTGGTTCGTCAGGTTGACCACGGTCGGCGCCTGCGTGACCGCCTGGTAATCGATGTGCAGGGCGCCGTCAGCCAGCATGTAGCGCACGCCGGCTTCCAGACGCCCCGGGTAGCCTTGGTCGCCGTCCTCGCTGACCAGGCTCAGTTCGACGCCGGCGCGGCCGGCCTCGGCCAGGGGACGGGCCTGCCAGATCCGCCGGTGGAAGCCATCGGGGCCGCCGTGCAGCGCGTTCGGGCGGCCCGGGTCGTTGACCGGCAGCGTGTACTCGCGCTCGTCGAGGCGGAAGCGGCCGCCGGCGATGCGGTTGGCGTAGCGGCCCACGGCGCAGCCGAAGTAGTAGGACCCGGCGACGTAGTCGGCCAGATTGTCGTATCCGAGCACGACATTGGCCGGCGGCCGGGCGCCGCCGGCCGGACCGGGGACCGTCAGCGACTGGATGACGGCGCCGTAGGTGAGCACCGCCGCGGTCACGCCGGTGGCGTCCGTGAAGGTCCAGCGGTCGACCTGGCGGCCGTCGGGCAGTGTGCCGAACACGTCGCGGACGGGAGCGGATGCGGATGCCGGGGCGGCTGAGGAGGCGGACACGGGCGATGGTCTCCTGATCGGGTTCGGCGGGCTCGACGGGTGAGGGCTGCGGCCGGGATTCCCGCTGCTGTGGAGTGGGCAGGTGAACGCGGCGTGCCGAAGCCGAAGCCGAAGCCGAAGCCGAAGCCGAAGCCGGGAAGGGGTCGGGACCGCCACGTCGCCTTGGCAGTATCCCAGGCGACGTGGCGGCCGTTGACCGGGGACAGCGCCGGCCGGGGCCGGAAGGCGGCCAGGCGCGCGGCCCGAGCGACACGGCCGGAGGGGCGCGGCTCAACTGAGCAACTCGGTGATCGACGCGGCGAACCAGAGCCCGCTCGCACGCAGGCGTCCGGTCAGCCCAGGGCAGAGCCGCTCACGGACGGACGGCCCGCGCCGAGAAAGAAGATCCCGGGATAACCCGCGGTCCAGAATCCCTTGCTGGGATTGGCGGACAGCGTCGAGTCGCGGATCGTGAGGGTTCCGGTGCGGTCGTTGCTGACGAAGAACAGCGCGCCGCCGCCCTCGTTCGCGGCGTCGTGCTCGATGACGGATCCCGCGACGATGACCGTGTACTGATTCCCGTCGGTGTAGATCGCGCCGCCGCTGCCGCCGCCGGGCGTGCCGCTGCGCGCCGGGTTGGCGCCGTGGCCGATCGCCTCGTTGTACGTCATCACGCAGTTGAGCACGCGCCACGAGACGCCGATGCTGCTGAGCGCGCCGCCGTTGGAGCAGACGCCGCCCGCTGCGGGCGAGCCACCGAAGGTGCTGTCCACGACGTACACCGGAAGGCCCTGCCACTGTTCGAGCGCGCGCACGGCCGCGCCGCCGAGGTCGGGGCCGGTGGCGTCGCAGCGGTTGCCGACGAAGAGGGAGTGCACGATCTTGAGCCGGCCGCCGCGGTCGAAGATCGCCCCGCCTCCGCCGCCGTCGGTCTTCTGGCCCGTGGAGTCGCCGTGCGCGAGGGTCAGGTTCTGCACGGTCAGTTGCGGATACTGCTGGTTCTGGCAGTGCGAGGTGGTCCAGCCCTGGGCCTGGTCGCAGGTGTCGAGGTAGAGGATGCGCCGCGCGCCGGCGCCGTCGAGCGTGACCCGGCCGCCGCCGTCGAGCACGACCCGGGTCGCCGCGTTGCGCACCTTCGCGGTCGCGGCCATCGTGATCACCACCGGGCCGGGTCCACAGTCGAACGTGATCACGCCACCGGAGGCGACCGCGGCGACCACGGCAGCGGAGGTACAGCTCGCGGGCGTGCCGTGGCCGACGACGTGGTCGGGGTGCGAGGTGTCCACGCGCTGCCCGTCGGCCGGGACGGCCGCGTGCCCGTTCGGGTTGCCGGCGCTGAGCATGTCGGCTGCCGTCGCGGGTGCGGACGGCCGAGCCTTCGCGGGCGACGGGGTGGGCGGCGCGACGCTCGCAGAGGGCTGAATTACCGGTATGGCCGGCGTGCTCCGCGCCGCCGCGGCGCGCACCGTCGCGGAGCTCGAGGAGTTACCGCACGCGGTCAGCAGACCCCCGGCGAGCAGGAACGCGAGCGTCAAGGCGGCGCGACGCAGTATGGCCATCGCGCGATCCTAGCGTCCCGCGCTGGAAATCCGTCGCATGACTCTGCTCGACCTGGCTGCGCACGTCCGGTCATCCGCGCCCGGCTGGCAAGGCGCCGGAACACCCTCGCGGTGCTCAATCAACGCAGTGGGTCGTCTGTGGGCGTTTCGGCAACGCGGCAAGGCGGGATGCGGGGGCCGATTTTCACGGCGGACTTCCGGCGCGGGACACCAGTGCCTCGGCAGGATCGGGGAATCCCACCAGCGGCGAATAGGGCACTGGGCCTTTTGGCAAGCAGCGCCGGACAGGGCCGCGGCGCCGCGCCGGCCGTCAGGCGGACTGCCGCCGCACCAGCACCGGATCGAAGATCACCGAGGTCACCGGCCGCCGCGGATCGTCGATCTGGTCGAGCAGGATGCGGGTCATCCGCGCGGCCATGTCCTCGAACGGCTGGCGGATCGTGGCCAGCGTCGGGCGGCAGGCCGTGGCCGCGCGGCTGTCGTCGAACCCGATGACCGCCACGTCCTCGGGCACCCGCCGGCCGCGTTCGCGCAGGGCCAGCATGGCGCCCTGCGCCATCACGTCGTCGGCGACGAAGACGGCGTCCAGATCCGGGTGCTGCGTCAGCAGCCGCTCCATCGCCTTCTCGCCGCTGCCGAGCGTGAAGTTGCCTTCCTCGCTCGGGGACGTAGCCGTGGCCGTGGCCGTGGCGCACCATCGCCTCGCGGAATCCGCTCAGCCGGTCCTGCGCCGCGGCGACGTCGAGCGGCCCGGTGATCGTCGCTGCGCTGGTGCAGCCGCGCGCGAGCAGGTGTCCGGCAGCCAGCGCCGCGCCGTCGCGGTGGGCCAGGTCGACGTAGCTGATCGGCAGCATGCGCGCGGGCCGGGCGAAGAGCACCGCGCTGAGGCCGGCCCGCACCAGCAGTTCCGGGAGCGGGTCGTGCAGCCCAAGCCCAGTCATCCGGTGGACGCGGCGAATGCACCGCACCGCGCACGCTTCCGGCATTCGGCTTCCGGCTTCCGGCTTCCGGCTTCCGGCTTCGGCTTCCGGCTTCGGCTTCCGGCTTCCGGACCGGATCCGGCTCAGCCCCGGTTACTCCGGTACGGCTCTGCTCGGGCCCGCGCCCGGACCCCGCCACCACAGACCCCCGCACGCATCGACGCGCCCTGCGACCAGGTCTGCGACTTCTGATACGGTTCAGGCGGTTCGGGTATGAGGCGCTGGGAGGTACCGGTCGTGGCGCTGGATCCACCGATGGAAGTCGTGCAGCTGCTCCAGTTCATCGGAGTCGACTGGCCGATGATCAACGAGGACACCGTGCGCGAGGTCGCCGGGTACGTCCAGGAGTTCGCGGACAACATCCGGCAGGCCCATCAGGACGCGACCGACACGATCCAGAAGATGGGCTCGGCGTATCAGGGCGCTTCGTACGATCGGCTGGTCGAGCGCTGGGCGCAGATGTCTTCGTCGCACATGACCGAGCTGGTCGACGGCTGCAAGGTCGTGGTCGAGGCGCTGCACGCCGCGGCCGACTTCATCGTGGCGCAGAAGGGTGTCGCGATCGCGGAACTGGTCGTGCTGGCCGCCTCGTTCATCGCCGACCAGGCCGCCGCGGTGGCCACCTTCGGCCTGGCCGAGGCGGCGCTGGCGGCGATCGAACTGGCCGCGCGCAAGGCGATCGAGTTTCTGGAGCAGCAGCTGGAGCAGTACATCCTCAGCCAGGTCATCGAGCTCGGATTCAAGGCCCTGCAACCGATCATCCAGCGCGCGCTGGACGGATTCGTCTTCCAGGCCGCGTCCGCCGCGCTCGGCGTGCCGTCCGGCGCGGGAGGCGCGGTAGGCCAGGGCTTCCAAGTGGTCGCGGACGAACTGCGCTCCCACGCCCAGGTCCTGCACTCCCACGCCGACACCGTCGCCTCGCACGCGCAGGTCCTCACCGGCAAGCTGACGGGGGTGAGCTTCGCTTGAGCGGCGGCATAGCGCGGGCGCTGGAACAAGGCGTCGAGAACGACCTGCGTCCCGCGCTACAGGACGCGGGAAAGGCACTGGAGAACGCGGTCCGCTCTGTGGCCCACGGCGCCGAGGGCGTCGCCGAGCGCACCGAGGCGACCGAGTCGAAGGTACTCGGGAAGATCACCTCGATCGGCGGCAAGGACACCGAAGGCGCGCTGGGCGGCGCGGAACGCGACGCCGGGAAACTGGGCTCCGACGCATCCGGCGCGGCCCGCGGCGGTGAGGGGCCGACGCTCGGCCACGGCGAAGGCCAGGGCGGCGGTCCCAAGGAGAGCGAAGGTAACCACGACGCGCACACCGAGGGCGACCCGGTGGACGTGGTCACCGGCGCGATGGTCAGCTCCGTGACCGACGTGCACCTGGCCGGGCTGCTGCCGCTGGTGCTGCGCCGCGCCTACAGCTCGGCCTTCCGCGGCGGCCGGCGCTTCGGCCCCGGCTGGTCGTCCACGCTCGATCAGCGCATTGAGATCGACGGCGACGGCATCCACTACGCGGGCGACGACGCGCAGATCCTGCACTACCCGCAGCCGGCCGGCGCGCACGACGCGGTCCTGCCGGTCGGCGGCGCGCGCTGGCCGCTGACCTGGGACCGGGACAGCGACACGATCCGCATCACCGACCCGCGCACAGGCTGGACCCGGCATTTCACCGCGCTCGGCGCGACCCGCGCGGGACGAACCGAGATCCGCCCGATCACCGCGCTGTCCGACCGCAACGGCCATCGCGTGACATACGTCTGCGACGACGAGGGCGTACCGGTCGAAGTGCAGCACTCCGGCGGCTACCGCATCGCGGTGGACACCGGCTACACGGCCGGCGTCTTCCGCGTCGAGGGGCTGCGGCTGCTCGACGGCAGCGAGGGCGGCCAGGGCGCGACCCTTGTGGCGTACCAGTACGATCCGCGCGGGCGGCTGGCCGGGGTGGTCAACTCCTCCGGCCTTCCATTCGTATACGAATACGACGACAGGGACCTGATCACCGCCGCGATCGACCGCACCGGTTCGCGTTACACCTACGAGTACGACGACACCGGGCGGGTCGTGCGCGGCACCGGCGACGGAGGGTACCTGTCCGCGCGCTTCGAATACGACACCGAGCGGCGGATCACCAGGGCTTTCAACAGCCTGGGCCACGAGACGCAGTACCACTACGACGCGCACGGACACCTCACCAGGACCGTCGACGCCCTCGGCAACGCGACGGTGACCGAGTACGACCGCTTCGGACGGCTGGTAGCGGTCACGGACCCGCTGGGCAACACCACGCGCTACGTGCTCAACGAGAACGGCGACCCGCTGCGCGTCGAGCAGCCGGACGGCGGCGTGGTGTCAGCTTCCTACAACGCGTTGGGCCTGCTGGCCGCGCTGACCGGCGCGGCGGGGACCGCGTGGCGCTACGCCCACGACGAGCGCGGCAACCTGCTGACGGTCACCGATCCGCTCGGGGCGGCCACCGCGTACACCTACGACGAGCGCGGCCGGCTGACCTCGGTCACCGATCCGGCCGGCAACACCACGACCGTCGCGACAGACGCGGCCGGCCTGCAACTCGGCTTCACCGATCCGCTGGGGAACGCCAGCCGACTGGAGCGCGACGCCTTCGGGCGCGTCGTGGCGGTCACCGACCCGCTGGGCAACACCACGCGGCTGGGGTACCGCGTCGAGGGCGAGGCGCTGTGGCGGGTGCTGCCGGACGGCACGCGCGAGGAGTGGGAGTACGACGGCGAGGGGAACCAGACCCTGCACCGCAACCCGGCCGGGCTGGTGACCCGGTACGAGTACGGCCCGTTCTCGTTGCGGGCGCGGGAGATCCGCCCCGGCGGCGCCGAGTACGCCTTCGCCTACAACACCGAGCGCGACCTGGTGGCGGTGACCAATCCGGCGGCCGCGCTCTGGCGGTACGAGTACGACGCGGCCGGGCGCATCGTGGCCGAGACCGACTTCAACGGCCGCACCACGACGCGCGGCTTCGACGCGGCCGGGCGGCTGGTCGAGCGGGTGAACGGCGCGGGCCAGCGCGCCACGATGCTGCGTGACGCCGCGGGCCGGGTCACCCGGCGGGACCTGAGTGACGGCGCCGGGACCGTGTACGAGTACGACCCGGAAGGTCGGCTGCTGCGCGCGCGGTCCGGCGATTCAGTGCTCGAATACGGGTATGACGCGGCCGGGCGGCTCGTGTCGGAGAGCGCGGACGGGCGGCCGGTCGCGAGCCGTTACGACGCGGCGGGCCGCCGGGTCGAGCGCGTCACGCCCTCGGGCCTGGCCTCGCACTGGTCCTTCGACGGCAACGGCAACCCGTTGAGCATGGCCAACGCCGCCGGCGCGTTGTCGTTCCAGTACGACGCGGTGGGCCAGGAGACCACCCGGTTCCTCGGCGCAGGTGCCGCGCTCACCCAGGCGTTCGATCCGGCCTACCGCCTCGCGTCACAGGGCGTCTGGGTCTACGACGCGGCCGCGGCGCAGGTCGCGGCGCCGGAGGGCGGGGCCGGCGGCTACCGGCCGCTTGAGCAGCGCACTTATACGTATCGCCCGGATGGTTATCCGGTCGCGGTCACGGACACGTTGCGCGGCGATCGCGCCTACACGTTGGACCCCGAGGGCCGGATCACGGCGGTCAGCGGCGACGCCTGGCATGAGCAGTACAGCTATGACCGCGCCGGGAACCTCGCCGCGGCCGCCTGGCCCGGCGCCGGGGATGACGCGCGGGACGCACAGGGTGAGCGAGAATATCAGGGCACGATCGTGCGGCGCGCCGGGCGGGTCGGCTACGAGTACGACGCTCAGGGCCGTGTGGTGCGCATGGTCAGGCGCACCCTCTCCGGCCAGAGCCGGCAGTGGACGTATACGTGGGACGCGGACGACCGGCTGACCCGGGTCACCACGCCCGACGGCTCGGTATGGCAGTACACATACGATCCGCTGGGGCGGCGGGTCGCGAAACGGCGGCTGGCCGCGGACGGCGCGGCGGCCGAACTGATCAGCTTCGCGTGGGACGGGCGCCATCTGGCGGAGCAGACCCGGAAGTCGGCGGACGGGACCGTCGAGACGCTCACGTGGGACTGGGAACCGGGCGGTGATCGGGTCGCCGCGCAGACGCGCGCCGTCACCCGCCCGGCCGGCAGCGCGCTGCACGCGCCGCAGGAGGAGATCGACCGGCGCTTCTACGCGATCGTCGCGGACGCGGTCGGCACCCCCACCGAACTGGTCGCGCCGGACGGACGGATCGCCTGGCGCGCGCAGCACACGGTGTGGGGGCGCCCGGCGGGCACCGACCCCGAGACGACCGGGTGCCCGCTGGGTTTCCCCGGCCAGTACCGGGACGAGGAAACCGGCCTGCACTACAACTACCTGCGCTACTACGACCCGGAGACCGCGCGGTATCTGAGCCCTGACCCGCTCGGCCTGTTCCCCTCGCCGGACGACTACGCGTACGTGGCGAACCCGCTGCTGTGGTTCGACCCGCTGGGACTGGCCCCGCACCACGCGCACATCACGGTCTACGACCCGGCCGGCAACGTCCGCTACCACTACGGCCTGGTCAGCGGGCACACCGTGCCGGAGGAGGCCGCGCTGGGCTTCCCGAACGCGATGATGGCCACCCACACCGAGAACCGGTCGATGCGGATGCACGGCGGCAGCCCGACCGTGCCGATCCCGGGCGATCCGTACGCGAATTCGCATCCCGTCCAGGCCGGCGACCACATCGTGATCGACGGCGAGAAGCCGCCGTGCCCGCAGTGCAAGGGCGCGATGAACCGCGCGATGAACGAACTGGGCGTGAACGTGACGTACAACTGGGGCGGCAACACGTGGCACGCGACCGGGTGACGGGTCGCGCGCCGGACGGCCGGGCGAAGGGATAATCGCGGTATGCCTTCGCCTGACTTCGCTTCCGTCGCGCTGGTGACCGTCGAGGAGAACGTCGACGCCTTCACGGTCGGATTGGCCGCGGACCCCTCCGGCGCCGGAGCCTTCCTCATCCTGCAGTGCGCGCTGACAACGCCGACGGATCAGGACGCGGCGACCGGGATGGACACGTACTGCCTGATGGACGAGCAGGGCGCGGTGCATTACGGCGGAGTCGAGCGCGCCGAGTTGACCGCCGGCACGCTGCGGCTGCGGTTCGACGCGGACGCGGCGCAGGAGCTGGGCGTCACGGACCCGCAGCGCCGGCTGAGCCTGAGCGTCCCGGCCGCGGACACCGAGCGCCTGGCCGCCGGACTTCGCAGGGTTCTGACCTATGGCGCCCCGGACCGGCAGCCGGAGCTGGCCGGGATCTGAGCGCGTCCGGGCGGCGCGAAGGCCGGGCGGCGCGCCGTCACGAGACGCGGCGGCGGGCGGCGCCCTTGGCCGCGGCCTTCTTCGCCGGAGCCTTCTGCACCGCGTTCGTGCCGGCCGCGCCGGTCTGCGTCGTCGAGGTCTTCTTCGCCGCGCTCTTCTTGGCGGGCGCGGTGCGCGCGGCCGTCTTCTTGGCCGCGCCCTTGTTCGCCGGCGCCTTCTTCGCCGCGCCAGGAGCGGCGCCCCCGCTCTCGCCCTGGCTGCCCTCGCCCTCGCCGCCGGCCGCGGCCCGCGCGGCCGGCTCGGCACTCTCGTCGGCGCCGGCCGGGCGGCCGCCGCGCGCCGCCTTCACGCTGCGCTCCAGCACCGCCATCAGGTCGATCACGTTGTCGCCGGCCGCGGCGCGCGGCGCCTCGTGCGGGACGGGCGCACCTTCGAGCTTCGCCTCAACCAGGTCGTGCAACGCCACCTGGTAGTCGTCGCGCAGCTGCCCGGCCAGCTCGGGAAAGTCCGTGGACAGCGTCTGGATCAGCGACTGCGCCATGGCCAGCTCCTGCGGGCGCACCCCGGCCTCCTGCGGCGCGATCCCCTCGGCCGTGCGCACCTCGTCCGGCCAGACCATCAGCTGGAGCACCAGGACGTCGTCGTGTACGCGCAACACCGCCGGGGACTCCCGGGTCGACAGCGTGATCTTGGTGACCGCGACCTGCCCGCTCTCCCGCATCGCGTCGCGCAGCAGCGCGTACGGCTTGGCCCCGGCCTTCTCCGGCGCGACGTAGTAAGGCTTGGCGAAGTACACCGGGTCGATCTGCCGCTCATCGACGAAGGCGAGCACGTCGATGGTCTTCTTCGTCGGCACGGGCAGCGCCGACAGGTCCTCGTCGGTGAGCACGACCGTGTGCTCGTCGTCCGCGTCGAAACCCCTGGCGATCTCCCGGTACGGAACCTCCCGGTCCTCCAGCTCGCACCAGCGCTTCATGCGCACCCGCCCGCCGTCCGGCGCGTGAACCTGATGCAGCGAGACGTTGTGCTCCTCGACCGCGGGCGCTATCGACACCGGGACCGTGACCAGCCCGAAGCTGATCGCGCCCTTCCACGAACTCCTCATCCGACGCCGCCTCTCCTCCGGCACGGCCTCTCACGTTCGAGTCTCGTCCCACCTGGTGAATGACCAGGTGAGACGCCGGCGCCGCGTCGGTTGCTCCGCTTTGGCGTCGTTTACCCACGATTCCTGGTTTTTCACCTGTTTGTGTACACCTTCGCACTCGCGGACCGGCCCGGCCACCCGCCCCGACGACGCGGCGGTAACGGACCGTGAACGCCGATGACGTCATCCGCCGTCAAGACGAACGGGGCCACGCACATGAGCCGCTTGCCATCCGGGAATCAACCACACTGTGCCCACGGGCGTGGCGACGACGGTAGAAGGACATCGTCTCTCCCTGACCCACCTGGACAAGCCGCTGTGGCCCGACGGGTGGACCAAGGGACAGGCGCTGCACTACTACGCCCGGATCGCGGACGTCATGCTGCCGCATGTACGCCGCCGGCCGGCCTCCTTCCTGCGCTTTCCCGACGGCGTCGGCGCGCAGACGTTCTATGTGAAGACCCCGCCGCCCGGCACGCCGAACTGGGTGCCGCGCGCCGACGTGCCCAGCCGCACCGAGGGCACCAAACCGCACGTCACAGTGGACGACGTAGCCTCCCTGATCGCGCTGGGCAACCTCGGCTGCCTGGAAGTGCACGTACCGCAGTGGACCGCGCCCCATCCCGAACTGCACGACCTGCTCGTGGTCGATCTCGATCCCGGGCCGGGCACGAGCATCGTGCAGTGCGCCCGGGTCGCCCTCGCGGTGCGCGCGCTGCTCGCCCACGACGGGCTCGCCTGCGCCGTGAAAACCTCCGGTTCGAAGGGCCTGCACCTTTACGCGCCGCTGCGCCCCTCGCCCGCGGGCCGGGTCGGCGCCTACGCGCGCTCGCTGGCCAGGGCGCTTTCCGGCGCGCTGCCCGACCGGGTGACCGCGACGATGGCGAAGGCGGCACGCACGGGCAAGGTCTTCGTCGACTGGTCGCAGAACAACACCGCCAAGACCACGGTCGCGCCGTACTCGCTGCGGGCCGGTCCGTTCCCCGCGGTCTCGGCACCGGTCGGCTGGGCGGAGGTCGAGTCCTGCGAGCGACCCGAGGAGCTGGTCTTCACGCCGCAGCAGGTGCTGGACCGGGTCGAGCGGTACGGCGACCTGCTCGGCGGGCTGCTCGACCCGGTCCTGGCCGGCCCGCTGCCATGAGCTTGAGATTTGAGGCCCACACGGTCCGAACGGCCCATGTCCCGGGCGCCGCGAAGCGCCATAGTGGAGTGACCCGCGGCGTGCGGGCCGGAGAAGACGAGGCGCGGCGATGGATGCGAGCTTGCTGGTTCCGTGGGACGAGAGGCTGACGGCCTACGACTTCGGCCACGACCATCCGCTGGCCCCGGTACGGGTCGAGCTGACCATGCGGCTGGCGCGGGACCTCGGCGTCCTCGACGCCCCCGAGGTGTTGCTCGCGCCGGTGCCGGCGGCCCCGGACGAGGTCCTGGAACTGGTGCACGCACCCGAGTACATCCACGCGGTCAAGAACGTGGCGCACGTCCCCCAGTCCGAGCGAGCCCGCTTCGGCCTGGGCACCGACGACAACCCGCTGTTCCCCGGCATGCACGAGGCATCGGCGCTGGTGGTCGGCGCGAGCGTGGCCGCGGCGGACGCGGTGTGGTCGGGCGCGGCGGGCCACGCGGCGAACATGGCCGGCGGGCTGCACCACGCGATGCGCGCGCACGCCTCCGGCTTCTGCCTGTACAACGACGTGGCGATCGCGATCGCGCGGCTTCTGGAGCAGGGCGCCACCCGGGTGGCGTACGTCGACATCGACGCGCACCACGGCGACGGGGTGCAGGCCGCGTTCTACAACGATCCCAGGGTTCTGACGATCAGCGTGCACGAGCATCCGAGCACGCTGTTCCCCGGCACCGGGCTGGCGCAGGAGTGCGGCGGCCCGGACGCGCAGGGCATGGCGGTGAACCTCGCGCTGCCGGCCGGCACCCGCGACGCGCACTGGCTGCGGGCCTTCGAGGCGGTCGTCCCGCCGCTGCTGAGCGCCTTCGATCCGCAGATCCTGGTGACCCAGCACGGTTGCGACTCGCACGCCCTCGACCCGCTGGCGCACCTGATGCTGAGCGTCGACGGGCAGCGGCTGGCGGCCGAGGCCCTGCACCGCCTGGCACACGAGCACGCCGGGGGGCGTTGGCTGCTGTTCGGCGGCGGCGGGTACGCGGTCGTCGAGGTCGTGCCGCGCATCTGGACGCACGTTCTCGCCGAGGCTGCGCACCGGCCGATCCCGCCGCGCACCGAGACCCCGGAGCAGTGGCGCGTCTTCGCGGCCGAACGCTCGGGGCGGCTGGCACCGCTGACGATGAGCGACGGGCAGCATCCCGAGCTGCGGCTGTGGGTGGACGGTTTCAACCCGGCGGACCCGATCGACCGGGAGGTGCTGGCCACCCGCCGCGCCGTCTTCCCGCACCACGGGCTTGACATCCTGTTCTGAGTCTCCGCGGGCGACCGTCCGTCCACGCGTACTGATCCGCGCACGACAGGGCCGACTGCCGAACCCGCCCGGGACCTTCGACCGTATTCGCACCCCCGCGCCGCGCGCGACGCTGTCTATGGAACCGACAGCCGACCAACAGGAGCATCGCACCATGGACACAATCGGCCACCCACGCGTGGTCGTCGGCGTCGACGGCTCGCTCACCGGCCTGGCCGCCTTGCGCGCCGCCGTGGGCGAGGCACGCCGACGCGGACTGCCGCTCTACGCAGTGCGCTCCCGTACGACCGCCATCTCCCTGACCAACCCCGAGTCGATCAAGACCGCTTTCCTGGACGCGCTCGGCAGCTACCCTGCCGACCTGCAGATCGAGACCGCGGTCTCGACGCTGCCGATCCGCGACGCGCTGCGCGCCGCGGCCTGCGACCCGCGCGACCTGCTGGTCGTCGGCACCAGCGGCAAGGGCCCGTGGCACGCGCTGTGGTCGGGATCAGTCGCCCGCGCGCTGCTGCGCCGGGCCCGCTGCCAGGTGCTGGCCGTGCCCGCGCCGGAGATGGCCCACACCGTGCACCGCCCGCACGCGGGGCACCGGCGAAGCCAATGGGACCCGCTGCGTGAGCTGGAGAACCAACGGCCGGAGTTCCACGGCCGCCCCTATTCGGGGATCTAGCCGGACCGTGCCGGGAAGCGTCTTCAGGCCCGGACGCGACCGCCGGTTCACCCGCCCGCGGCGAGGGCGGATCCGGCCGGCCGCGAGCTGGCGAGGCGCTGTGGCAATGCCGTTCGTTTCATCAGCTCAGGGAGCCCGACGATGACACAGATCGCAACGAACTTCCGGCGCATCGTCGTCGGAGTCGACACCTCTGACAATGCGCTGCGCGCCGCGCAATGGGCGGCGAGGCAGGCCGTCGACCTCGGGCTGCCGGTTCATCTGGTGCACGCGCTCGACCTGGACCCGGTGCCCGGCGGCGTGGTCGAGAAGGCCGCGCTGGCCGAGGCGCGTCGCGACGACGGCGCGCGACTGCTGCGCCGCGTGGCAGACAAGATCGCCGAACTTCACCCTTACGTCGCCGTGCACAGCGAGATGTCCCCGCTCAGCGCGCCCGAGGCGCTGGTGGGCCACAGCGGCGAGTCCACCCTCGTGGTCACCGGAACCCGCGGGCACGGCGGTTTCGCGGGGCTGCTGCTCGGCTCGGTCAGCCTCAAGCTCGCGGCGCACGCGCACGGCCCCACGGTCGTGGTGCGCGGCGAGGAGTCGGGCAAGCCCTTCAACGAGATCGTGCTGGGTGTCGAGCCTCAGGAGGCCGAGGCGCCGATCCGCTTCGCGTTCGCCATGGCCGCGCAGTTCCGTTCGACGCTGACCGTGGTGCGCGCCTGGTGGCCGCACCCCGCTTACAGCGGCTACTACGGCGACGACCCGGAGCTGAACGAGCCCAACCAGACCGCCGAGGCCGAGGTACTGGTCAAGAGCCTGCGGGAGGAATACCCCCAGGTGGACGTGACGGCTGCCGCGATGCGCGGCAACGCCGTGCCGATGCTGATCGAGGCGGCGCGCGGCTCGCGGCTGCTCGTGATCGGCTCGCACCGGCGGCGCAGCCCGCTGTCGGTCGGTACCGGGTACGTCGTGCAGGGCCTGCTGTCGCACTCCCCCACGCCGGTGGCGGTCGTGCCGATCGCGTGAGAGGGCGCCCCCCGCCCGATCACCGGCCTCGCCCGTCGCACGCAACGAATGCCACCGCCGCCGGCCCAAAAGTCCGGCGGCGGCGGCATTCGTGTGCTCACTTCGCCCGCGGCGCCTACTCGACCGGCGCGCGGCGCAGCCTCCGCAGATAAGGATCCTTACGCCGCGACGGAGCGACGTGGACGTCTCCGGTGACGACCCGCGCCATGCCGTCCTGCTCCGCGATCACGTTCAGGCGCACGGACGCGAGCTGCGGGAAGGCGTCGATGAGAGCCGCGACCCGCCCCAGCGCCTCGGCCAGCCGCGCGCCGTCCACGCGCCGGCCGGTCTCGTCCGCGGGCAGGGCCGCGCTCGCCAGGTCGGCCAGTTCCTGCGCGCCGGCCGGAACCAGCAGCGTCGCCTCGGCGCCGGAGTCCCCGTCACGCAGGCAGGTCAGCAGCGGGCCGAAAACAGGGTCCTGCCATGCGGTGACCGTCAGCCGCCGGGCCGGCCCGGCTCCGGCGGTGTATGCGCCGTGCGCGAGCGGGATCCCGAACGCTTCGAGCAGCGCCGCGCGCTCCGAGTCGTAGAGTGCTCGCCCGCGCGGGGCGGTGGCCAGCGCGCCCTCGACCACGCTGCGGGCCGCCGCGCGGTCGGTGTGCCCGACTTCGGGTTCGTGGTCTTCCGGCCGGTCGCGCGCCGCGGTGGCCGCCGCGGCCGCCGCCAGCGCCTGCGCGGCCATCGCAGCGTCGTTGTAACAGGGCACGGGGCTGCGCGCGGGCCGGGCCTTGCCGTTGCGTCTCGCGGCGCGCTTGGGCGCGTTCAACACGGTGACCGTCTCCGCCTGCTCGGCCAGCACCGCGGCGACCGGCACGGTGACAGCCTCCAGCACCGAGCGGTCCGCGAGCCCGCCGTGCGGCGCCACCGGGACCGTCGGGGCCAGCGCGATCAGCAGCGCGTCGCAGGGTTCTGCGTTCATGGTCTCGGTCAGCGCCGCGCGCAGCCTCGCCGCGTCGGCGGTCGCGGTCACGTTGCGCGCCGCCACGACGTCGAGCCCTGCTTTCACGCAGGCCTGCACGGCGAGGCTGAGCATGCCCCGGGTGTTGCCGAGCACGGCGACGCGCCGGCCGCGCGGCGGCGGCTGGTGCGCGAGCAGCGCGGCGGCGCATACCAGGGCGCCGAGAGTCGGTACCACGGTGATACCGGCCTGGGCGTAGAGCGCGGTGCGCGCCTGGTTGGGCGACTGCTCCGGATCGACGGCGAGCAGAGGCATCCTGCGCGAGAGCCGCCGCGCGGTGCGCGCGAACTTGCGCGGGTTGCCGAAGGATTCCACGTGCAGCAGCCCCAGATGCACTCCCTCGTCGCCCTCCCAGTGCATCAGCAGGTCGTTCGCGCTCACGTCGTACTTGTCGCCGACCGCGGCGAAGGTGCCGATCCCGATGCCCAGCCGGACCAGGTGCGCCAGCACCGCCAGGCCCACGCCCCCGGACTGCACCGCGACGCCGGTCGGGCCGCCGGTGAACGGCCCCGGCGCCAGGCTCGCGTTCAGTCCGCCGCGCACCCCGGTGTTGACCACGCCGAGACTGCCCGGACCCAGCAGCCGCATGCCCGTGGCGCGGCAGGCGTCCAGCAGCGCGCGCCCGGAAGCGTCGTCGAACCCTGTCGCGGTCGCGATCACGGTGCGCGCCCCGTGCGCGCCGCAGACGCGCGCCGCGCCTGCCGCCAGGTGCGGCGGCGAGGTGATCACGGCGAGCTGGACGCGTGCGTCCGGGTCCAGGTCCGCGGCGTCCGCTCCGGCGTGCCATATCCGCCCGGCGAAGCCGCCGAGGTGTTCACGCACCGCCAGCGTCGCGGAGTCCTGCGGATCTCCGACCACGGCGATCGAGTCCGGGTCGAGCAGCGGGCGCAGGCTCGCATCGTCCGCGATGCGCTCTCGGCGCGCGGCCGCGTCCAGCAGCGCGACGCGCTGCGCGGCCAGCAGGTCGAGATCGACGGTCACCAGCCAGGTGCCGTGGTCCCAGACCTTGTGCACGGGCAGGCCGAGGGTGGTGAACACGTCCAGCATCGCCCGGTTCTCGCCCTGCGTGATCGCGGTGAAGGTCTGGATGCCGGCCTGGTCGGCCTCGTCCAGCAGGTGCTCGGCCAGCAGCGTGGCCACGCCGCGGCCCTGCACCAGGTCGGCGACGACGAACGCGATCTCGGCCTGTTCGGGGTCGCTGTCGCGGATCCATTCGGCCATGCCGACCACGGCGCCGCCGAGGAACGCGAGCAGGGCGCCGCGGGGGCGCGGCTGCACGGCCGGAGTCGGCGCGCAGACCGCGTCGGCCATCACCCGGCCGGGATTCTTGGGGAAGCCGAAGAAGCGCCGATAGACGCTCCTGCTGCCGAGCGCGGCGGCGAAGTCGTGCACCGCCTGCCAGTCCTCCGGCTCGGCCGGGCGGATCAGCACGCAGCTGCCGTCGGTCAGCAGCGCGTAGGAGCCGGGGGTGTCGAAATCTGTGTCCATCGCGAACGACCCTTCTGCCCGCGCAGGCGCGGCTCATGCCACGAGTGTGTGCCCGGCCGGTCTCGCGAGGGCCGTGCCGGACACACTACGAGCATGGTGTGCCGCGGCGGCTGAGCGAAGGGCCGGAAGTCCCACGGCCGCGACCGGGCGGGGGCGCGGGTCGGGGCCGCGGGCGCTGACCCGGCCCGCCGTCTTCCTCCCTGATCCGGTTTCGGGCGTGGCGGCGGCCCGGGGCGTTTCGCGGGCCGCGCGGGACCTTGGTCCCTCAAATCGGCGGCGGCCCGCGCATTAGCGTCGAGGGTATGAGAACCGTCGACTCCGCGCGCCTGCTCCAGCTCTTCGAAGGCATCACCTACCCGAATCCGCGGCTGGTCGCTTCAGGCAACCACGCGGCGCCGTGGCATCTGCTGGAGCTGGCCGACAAGGCGCTGCCGGAGTACCGGCTGTTCCAGCTGAACGCGCAGCCGGGGATCGCGGTGCGTGAGGGCGTGCGCCACGAGTCGCCCTTCGTCGGGCCGGGTATGCGCGGCCTGCCGGCGCTGGACTACCTGCCGGCCCGCCTCTCCCTGGTGCCGCGGATCCTGGCCGGGACCCACCGGCCGGACGTGGTCCTGCTGCACACCTCGCCGCCGCGCGACGGGAAGGTCTCGCTCGGCATCGAGGTGAACATCATGCCGGCCGCCGTCGAGCAGGCCATCGCGGCCGGGGGCCTGGTCGTGGCGCAGATCAACGCGCACATGCCGTACACCTTCGGAGACGGCGAGCTGCCCGTCGACATGATCGACTTCGCGGTGGAACACGACGCGCCGCTGCCCTCCCCCGCCGCCCGGCGTGATCCTGACCTGACCCGGTGCGCGGCGCGCATCGGCGAACTGGTCGCCCCGGGGATCGTGGACGGCGCCACGCTGCAGACCGGCATCGGCGCGGTCCCGGACGCCGTGCTCGCCGCCCTGACCGGGCATCGCGGCCTGCGGATCTGGTCGGAGATGGTCAGCGACGGCGTCGTGGAGCTCGAGGCGCGGCGCGCGCTGGACGAGGCCGCGCCGATCACGGCCTCGTTCCTGTTCGGCTCGCCGGAGCTGTACGCGTGGTCGGACCGCAACCCGAGGCTGCGGATGTCGCGCACGGAGACGGTCAACGACCCCGCGCGGATCGCGACGCAGCCGGCGATGACGTCGATCAACACGGCCTTGCAGGTCGATCTCTACGCCCAGGCCAACGCGTCCTATGTGCACGACCGGATCTACTCCGGGTTCGGCGGCCAGACGGACTTCGTCGTCGGGGCGCTGCATTCGCGCGGCGGGCAGGCGATCATCGCGCTGCCGTCCTGGCACGCCAAGTCCGCCTCCTCGACGATCGTGCCGAGGTTGACCGCGCCGGCGACCTCGTTCCAGCACACCGCCATCGTCACCGACCAGGGCCGCGCGGACCTGTTCGGCCGCAGCCAGCGCGAGCAGGCCGCGCAGCTCATCGAAAGCGCCGCCCGCCCGCAGTCCCGCGAGCAGTTGCGCGAAGCCGCCGTACGCCTCGGGCTCGCCGGCTGAGCTTGCTCACGGTCAGTCGACGGCCGGGACGGCGCTGTTCGGGACGGCGCCATGATCTCCAGTGTCCGCAACAGGACGGGACTCGCCGCGCATCATGCTCGTACCCGGATGCGGTCTCCTGCGTCACGGCCGCCAAGCGTATTCGAACACGCCGAAACGTGTGCGGAAACCAACGCGTCTGTCTTCGCCTGCGCGGGCAGCGGCCCCTCGTCCCAAGCCGAGCCGGGCGCGGTCAACTCAGGCAGGCCAGGCCGAGCGCTGCCTCAGGTGCCGAGGTCACGGCCTCAAGCTTAGGACCCGCTTCAGGCAAATCCGAGCCGCCGAGTGCGGGCACGGCGCGGCGCGGCGAAAGGGTGGTGCCTCTCACCGCGCCGCGTCCCGGCCGCCGGGTCTCTGCTCGGCCGAACCCTGCTCACCCGAACTCTGCTCGGGCGGTCTTCGCCCGGTCAGAACAGCGGCCCGGGGTTCAGCCGGTCGCGCATCCGCGCCAGACCCTTGCGCGGTTCAAGCCGATCTACGACCTCGACGACGCCCTTGACCGCGCGCGCGACACGGATCGCCTCGGTGACGTCGGCGACACGCGTGACCGTCCCGGTCAAGGTGACCACGCCGCGCTCGACCTCGACGCCGACCACGTCCGTCTCCGCCAGCGCCGCCGCCAGCGCCCGCTGCACTTCCGCGCGGATCTCGCCGTCGTCACGCAGGTAGGCTCGCAACAGATCGCTGCGGGCGACGATGCCGACGACCACCCGGCGCTCGTCGATCACCGGCAGGTGCGTCACGGCGTGACGCTCCATCAGGTAGGCGGCGCGCGCCAGGCTGGTGTCCGCCTCGACCGCCACGACGTTCGTCGACATCAGGTGGCCGGCCGCGCTCGCCTCGCTGCGCGCCTGCGCTTCACGTCCGCGCCGCGACAGCAGCTCCCAAAGCTCCGACTGGCCTTCCGCGCCCGCCGCCTCCTTGGGGATCAGGTCCGTACGCGAAACCATTCCGATCAGATGCCCTATCGAGTCGACGACAGGCATCGCGCCGATGCGGCGGTTGACCATCGTCGCCGCTACCTCGCGGAACGTGGCGTAGGAACGGACCGTCACGACGTCGTTCGTCATCACGTCCCGGACCGACGCCGCCTTCGCCGATGTCGGCGATGTCGCCGTCCCTGTCTTGATGGTGCTCATGACGAGCCTCCTGTCTCGCTTCGCCGCGGCGCGAAGCTCAGCCGTGCGCCATCGGCACCGGCCGACGATTCGGGTAGATCATGCGCGCGCCCACCATCGGCGAGTGCTGGACCACCGGGACGTGCCTCGGTTCGGGTCGCCGCTCGCGCGCGGCCGGCAGCCGGGCGGGAACCGGCACCACCACGACCGGGCAGGTGGCGCTCGCGACACAGGCGCGGGCGATCGAACCGAGCGCCGGCCCCTGATACGGTCCCTCACCCTCGCGCCGGCGGTGGTTGTCCGCGTGCCCGAGCACCAGCATCCGAGCGCCGATCGCGAAGCGCACCAGGACCTGGCTCGGCACGCCGACGTCGAAGACCCGCTTGACGTGCTCCAGGCCGGATTGCGCGATCATGCGCTCGACCCGCGCTTCCTCGTCCAGGGCCTGCGCCTCGGTCGGCACGTACACGCCGCGGCCCGCGTAGGGGGCGCCGCGTCGGCCGCGCGGGTCCGTTACATGCACCGCGATAAGCGGCGCGCCGTGCGCCTCCGCCTCGCCGGCGGCCCAGTGCAGCGCCGCCATCGAGGCCTCAGTGCCGTCGACGCCGACGACGATCGGAGCGGGACCGTATGTCATCGAAACTCACTCCTGCCAAGCCCGCTGCTTCACGTCGGCCATGTCGGCGAGCGCCCGGGTGATGTCCCGCGCGGTGACCACGCCGAGGACGCGCGAGCCGGCGTCCAGGACGGGAACCGCGTCCAGGTTGTGTTCTGTCAGGGTTCGTGCACACGTGCGCAGGTCGTCGTCCGGGCTCAGCGAGATCCAGGAGGCGCAGCCCAGGCTCTCGACCGGGGTCGCCTTGAGCCGCTTGGGATCCAGCGGCCAGAGCCCGGCCAGGTGCCGGGTGCCGATGACGCCGAGCGAACGGCCGGCGGCGTCGACGACGATCACGTGCCGGGCGGGTCCGGTCAGGAAGCGTCCGACCACTTCCCAAGCGCACGTGTTGTTACGCACGATCGCGGAGGGCTGGCTCATGACGTCCGAGGCGGTCTTCGACGCAAGGCCGGCGAGCGCGTATTCGTTCATACCGCCATGCTCCCGCCGGGCAGGCCCCCGGATCAGGGACCTTCGACCCCAGGCGGGCCGCCACTGGTCGTGTCTTCCTTCGCGCCCGCCCCGTATGCGATCACCGCGCGTCTTCGCGGCCGCTACGCGTTCTGCGCGCTCTTGGCTCCTTCGAGCTTCTTGGGCACCTTCCAGGTGAGCACCGTGCCGCCGCCCGCGCGCGGCTCGGCCGTGAACATGCCGCCGAGTTGCTGCGCGCGCTCGCGCAGGTTCGCCAGGCCGCTGCGTCGCGCCCCCGGGCCGATGCCGACCCCGTCGTCGGCCACGGACAAGGCGACCGAGGAGGTGTCCGCCGACAGGTCGACGTCCACCCGCGAGCCCCGGGCGTGGCGCGCGGCGTTGGACAGCGCCTCTCGCAGCACCGCGAGCAGGTGCTCGGCGATCTCGGCGCCGACCAGGTGGTCGACCGGCCCGGTGAACCGCACCCCGGGGGTGAAGCCCAGCGCCACGGCGGCCTGCTCGCACACCTCCATCACCTGGGCGCGCACGCTCGGCGCGTCCTCAAGGTCCTCCTCGTGGGCGTGCAGGGCGAAGATCGTCGAGCGGATCACCTTGATCGTGTCATCGAGGTCTGCGACCGCCTGCGCGATGCGCCGCGCGACCGCGGGCTTCTGCGTGATCTTATACGCGCCCTGCAGGCTCATCGAGGTGGCGAACAGCCGCTGGATCGCCAGGTCGTGCAGGTCGCGGCCGATGCGATCGCGGTCCGCGTAGAGCGAGAGCAGTTCGCTGTCGTGCCGCCGCTCGGCCAGCTCCAGCACCACGGCGGCCTGCACGGCCAGGTCCGTGGTCAGACCGAACACGGTCGTGTCGAACGCCGGCGCGCCGGCGACCCGGGCCAGGGCCAGCGCGCCGCGCACCTGCCCGGCCGTGCCCAGCGGCACCGCGAGCACCGGGCCGAACTCGATCTCGGGCACCAGCCCCCCGGCGCGCGCCTCGGTGCGCACGTCGGCGAGCACTTCCGCGCGCGCGGTCTTGTAGACCGCGCCCAGCAGCGTCTCCTCCACGTCGAGGGCGACGCCGCGCAGCCGCTCGGCACCGTTCCCGTCGGCGGCCACGACCAGCAGTTCCCCGGTCTCCGACGAGGGCAGCGCGATCACCGCGAGGTCGGCGGTGGCGAAGCCGCGCACCCGTTGGGCGAAGGAGGCGAGCACGTCGTCGACGTCCTCGCCCGACAGCAGGCCCCGGGTCAGTTCGGCGGTCATCTCCAGCCAGGCCTCGCGGCGGCGGGCCTCGTCGTAGAGCCGGGCGTTGTCGATGGCCACGCCCGCGGCCGCCGCCAGGGCGGTGAGCACCGCCTCGTCGTCGGCGTCGAACGGCACGCCGCCGCGCTTCTCGGTCATGTACAGGTTGCCGAACACCTCGTCGCGCACCCGGATCGGCACGCCGAGGAACGAGTGCATCGGCGGATGGTTGGCCGGGAAGCCATAGGAGTTCGGGTGCTGCGCCAGGTCGTCGGTGCGCAGCGGCTCGGGGCGCCGGATCAGCTCCCCGAGCAGACCGTGGCCCTCCGGGTACGGGCCGATCGCCCTGATCTGCTCCGGGGTCAGCCCCACGGTGATGAACCGCGAGAGCCGCCGGCGGTCCTCGCCGAGCACGCCCAGCGCGCCGTACTGCGCGTCGACGAGCGTCGCGGCGGCCTGGGCGATCCGCCCGAGCGCCTGCTCCAGGTCGAGACCGCTGCCGATGCCGACCACGGCCTCCAGCAGTTGGCGTACCCGGTCGCGCGCGGAGCGCACGGAAGCCAGCCGCATCTGCAGCTCATCGAGCAGTTCGTCGATGCGCAGCGTCGGCAGAATCCGCGCGACCTCGTCACCGAGCTGGTCGGCCACAGTCAACCGCCTCTCCAAGGGGACGGCTGCGGCCGGACGTCCCTCACGTCCGCGCCGCCGACCCTCTTGGATCACCGTACTGCGCCCGATCCGCTCACGACGACTCCAGCGGGCACCGCCGCGCGTTCACCCAGCCAGCGGCCGGTGACCACGGTCAGCGGAATACGGATCAAGTGGTCCTTAACGCCCGGAGCCCACGGGACGGGACCGTCCTGGCGGGCGCGGGCGAGTTCCAGCTCGTCCGTCACCAGTTGCGCGGTGCCGAGCACCGCGACCGACCAGCCGGAGCGGGTCGCGCGGTCCAGCTGGTCGGCCTCGAAGGCCACCACGGCGCCGCGCACCGCCTGTCCGAGCGATGAGGCGGAACCGGTCCAGATCAGCACGGCGCCGGCCCGCACCGCGAAGTTGACCGGCCGGATCGCCGGCAGGGCTCGCCGGGTGTAGACCAGGCGACCCACTTCCTGCGTCTCCAACAGCGCGATGGCTTCAGCGCGGGAGAGCACTTCGAGGCCGTTCACGTCCGTTTCCATAGACTGATCGTCCGCTGCCGCGCGGTGGGCGGACAGGGCCGTTGGGCCCGAATCGCTCCCGCCTTAGCCGTGCGCGTGCCCGCCCGCCTTGAGCTCGGAGACCAGTACCGCCGCCTGCACCCGCCGTTCGATGCCGAGCTTCGCCAGCAGCGAGGAGACGTAGTTCTTCACCGTCTTCTCCGCGAGGAACAGCCGCTCGCCGATCTGACGGTTGGTCAGGCCCTCGCCGATCAGTTCCAGGATCCGCCGCTCCTGCGCGGTGAGCGCGGCCAGCGGGTCCTTGCGTTCCCCGCCGCGCAGCCGCTGCATGACGGAGGCGGCCAGCTTCGGGTCGAGCAGCGAGCCCCCCGCGGCGACCGTGCGCACCGCCCCGACCAGGTCCATGCCGCCGACCTGCTTGAGCAGGTAGCCGGACGCGCCGGCCAGGATCGCGTCGAACAGGGCCTCGTCGTCCGAGAACGAGGTGAGCATCAGGCAGGCCAGTTCCGGCATCCGGGAGCGCAGTTCCCGGCAGACGGTCACTCCGTCGCCGTCGGGCAGGCGCACATCGAGCACCGCCACCTGGGGGCGCACCGCGGGCACCCGTGCCAGCGCCTCGGCCGCCGTGGACGCCTCGCCTACGACCTCGAATTCGCCCTCGATCTCCAGCAGGTCCTTCAGGCCGCGGCGGACCACCTCGTGGTCGTCGAGCAGGAACACCCGGGTCGGTCCGGGGGGTGCGGCGGGGCGCTCGGCCTCGTTCGACTGTGTCATGTCCCGACGGTAACCCCATTTGACCCCTCGCCGCACGGGTCCAAGGTCCCGGGCGCGGCGCCGGTGAGACAGGCCGCTGTGCCGCCCGCGGTGCGCACCAGGCTCACAGCAGTTGCCGGCGGTGCGCGGACCGCGAGTACCAACGCCAATGCCAGCGCCACCGCGCCTGAACTTCGCGTGTGTGCTGCCGGACCAACCGCATGTAGAGCCGCTGCCTCACCGCGTCCACGCACGCGGGGACGCTGTCGCCTTCCGCGTGCGCTTGGACGATGCGGCCGTTCACGTCGAGGCTCACCCCGACCCGCACCGGATGCGACGCCGCCGGGTTGCCGGAAACCGCCACGGTCACGTGCACCCTGCGCAACTGTTGGCGCGTGTACGCGGCCAGGGCGTGCAACTTGTCGACGGCATACCGCCGGTCCTCGGACGAGAGCGGCCCGGTCACCTCCACCAGGACGGACTCGGCCGACGCCCGCTGCGAGAGTCTGGACATGGTCTTCCCCAAAGCGACTTGTTCCCCGTGCGGATCGGCTCGGGGGCGCGACGCGGCCGCTCGGCTCGCGGCGGCCGCGTCGGCCCGGATCGGCTCAGCGCCGGAAGAGGGCGACCTTCAGCGCGCCGGTGTCCGCCGCGCGCTCGAAGACGTCGTAGGCGTCCTGCATCTCGTGCAGACCGAAGCGGTGGGTCACGAACGCGCCCGTGTCGAACCGGCCAGCGGCCGTCATCCGCAGCAGCGTCGGCGTGGAGAACGTGTCGACCAGTCCGGTCGTGATGGTCACGTCCTTGATCCACAGGCTTTCCAGGTGCAGCGTCGCGGACGCGCCGTGCACGCCGATGTTGGCGACATGGCCGCCGGGGCGCACCAGGCGGGTGCACAGCTCGAACGTCTCGGGCGTGCCCACGGCCTCCATGACCACGTCCGCGCCGAGCCCGTCGGTCGCGGCCATGACCTGCGCCTCGCAGTCGCCGCCGGGGGTGAGCACCAGGTCCGCGCCGAAGTGCTTGGCCGCCTCCAGGCGCGGGGCCGCCTTGTCGATGCCGATCACGAGGCTGGGGCTCAGCAACCGTGCCGTCGCGATCGCGGCCAGCCCGATCGGGCCGGTGCCGACCACGGCGACGCTGTCGCCCGGGCGCACCGCGCCGTTGAGGACGCCCACCTCGTACGAGGTGGGCAGGATGTCGGCCAGCAGCAACGCGGCCTCGTCGCTGACGGAGTCCGGCAACTTGTACGTGGAGGTGTCGGCGTACGGCACGCGCACGTACTCCGCCTGAGTGCCGTCGATCAGGTGGCCGAGGATCCAGCCGCCGCCCTCCCGGCACTGTCCGTAGCGGCCGACGCGGCAGTAGGAGCAGCGGGCGCAGGAGGTGATACAGGAGATCAGGACCCGGTCGCCGACCTTCACGCCGCCGACCGCGAGCCCGGTCTCCACCACCGTGCCGACCGCCTCGTGCCCCAGGATCCGGCCCTCGGTCACCGCGGGCACGTCGCCGCCGAGAATGTGCAGGTCGGTGCCGCAGATGGTGACCGCGTCAACACGCACGACCGCGTCGCCCGGGTCGATCAGCCGCGGGTCCGGCGCTTCCTGCCAGGAGCGCCTTCCCGGTCCGTGGAATACCAGCGCCTTCATGACCGCCTCCTCGTGCTGTTGGAACCGGGCCGCCGCGGGGCGGCGGCCCCTGCCTCTCACGATGGGCCCGCGCCGGCCGCGGCCCTAGGGACCAACGTCCTGTAGCGCCGCGTCCCGATGCTCGGTGCGATCCGCGGGCTCGTCCCGCGCCGGCTCGGGCACCATCTCGATCGCCGCGGCCGGGCACTCCGCCGCGCACAACCCGCAGCCTTTGCAGTACTCCAGGTCGATCGCGTAGCGCGGCTGCCCGTCGGCGTCGAAACCGAGCTTGGTGATCGCGTTGTCGGGGCACACCCCGTAACAGTTGTCGCAGCCGAAGCAGTTGCCGCAGGACAGGCAGCGGCGCGCTTCGTACAGGGCGTTGTGCTCGGTCAGACCCTGGACGACCTCCGCGAAGGTGTCGACGCGACGGGCCGCGTCCAGTTGCGGGCGCAGCATCGCGGGGGCGTCGCTGTAGTACCAGGTGTTGAGCCTGCCGAACGGCACGGGGGTCTCTGCCGACGGCTGTTGCCGGGGCACGTCCCGCTGCTCGCCCGCCACCGCGCTCAGGTACCGGTCGATCCGGCGTGCCGCCGCGGCGCCCTGGCCGATCGCGCCGGTCGCGGTGCGTTCCGGTCCGGCCACGGCGTCGCCGCCCGCGTACACGCCCGGCCGGCCGGTCGCCAGGTCCGCGTCCACGTCGATCACGCCGTCGCCGACGCCGACCCCGGCCGCGCCGGCGAGCCAGCCGAGATCCGCGCTCTGGCCGAGGGCGAGCACCAGCGTGTCGGCTTCGAGCGTCTCGAACCGCCCGGTCGGCTGCGGGAATCCGGACTCGTCCAGTTCCATGCGCTCCACCGCGATCAAGCCGCGGTCGGCGTGGGCGATGGTGGAGAGCCAGCGCACGCTGACTCCCTCGGCCAACGCTTCTTCGAGCTCTGATTCGTGCGCGGGCATGCGCTCGCGGGTGCGCCGGTAGACCACCACGGCGTCGGTCGCGCCGAGCCTGCGCGCGGTGCGCGCCGCGTCCATCGCGGTGTTGCCGCCGCCGTAGATCGCGACCCTGCGGCCGAGGCGCAACGGCCAGCGGTCCTCGGCCGCGGCCAGCACCGTGAGCGCGTCGAGCACGTGCGCGCTGTCCCCGGCCGGGACATACGCGTTCTTACCCGCCTGTGCGCCGACGCCGAGGAAGGCCGCGTCGAACCCGCCCTCGCGCAGCGCGGCGTCCAGGTCGTCGACGCAGGACTGCGTCTCGAACCGCACGCCGAGCGCGGCGATCCGGGCGATCTCCGCGTCCAGCACCTCGCGGGGCAGTCGATACCGCGGAATGCCGTAGCGCAGCATTCCGCCGAGTTTCGCGGCCGCCTCCCGCACGGTCACCGCGTGGCCGCGCAGGGCGAGCTGGTAGGCGGCGGAAAGGCCGGCCGGACCGGATCCGACGACCAGGACGCGGCGGCCGGTCGGCTCGGCGCCGCGCGGCACGGTCCAGCCGCGCCGGATCGCCTCGTCGCCGAGGAAGCGTTCAACCGCGTTGATGCCCACGACCTGGTCGAGTTGCCCGCGATTGCACGCGGTCTCGCAGGGGTGGTAGCAGACGC
Source organism: Actinocrinis puniceicyclus (assembly GCF_018283645.1). Lineage (GTDB taxonomy): Bacteria > Actinomycetota > Actinomycetes > Streptomycetales > Catenulisporaceae > Actinocrinis > Actinocrinis puniceicyclus. The sequence continues at coordinate 34,973 of NZ_JAGSXH010000043.1, forward strand.
GGCCCATGACGGCGGGCAGCGGATTGTCCCGCATCAGCCGCCGCCACGCGGTCTCGTAGGATCCGTCCTCGGCCGTGTAGAGCCAGTCGCGCACCGCCTCCCCGGCCGGGCAGGCGGCCGCGCAGGGCGGCAGGCCGTGCGCATAGACGGGCCGCTCGACGCGCCACGCGCCGGTGTGGTTGGCGCGGCTGCTGCCCGGGTCGAGCGTGGTGGCGAAGGGATGTGCGCTCACGGCTGCCCTCCCAGCCCGTATACGCGGATGTTGCGGTCGGCTTCGGCCTGGATGCGCGCGACGAGGTCGGGGCGGCCGCCGGCGGCCTGGTCGGCGAACAGGTGCGCGAAGCGGCCCTGCGCGCGCAGGTATTCGTCCACGGGCACCTGCTGCCGGATCGGCGTCACCGACACCAGCTCGCCGTGTTCGGCCTCGAACAGGGGGAACAGCCCGCACTGGGTGGCGAGGCGGGCCAGGCGGATGGTCTGCGAGGAGGGCGCCGCCCAGCCCAGCGGGCACGGCACCAGCACGTGCAGGTAGCGCGCGCCGGTGAACTGCATGGCCCGCTCGACCTTAGCCTCCAGGTCGCGCAGGTCTGCGACGCTGGCGGTGGCCACGTACGGGATGCGGTGCGCCATGGCGATGGCGGGCACGTCCTTGCCCTGCCCGAAGCGGTTGCCTGGATGGCCCGGCGCGACCGGCGTGGTCGCGGTGCGGGCAGCCGCGGGTGTCGCTCCGGAACGCTGCACGCCGGTGTTCATGTACGCCTCGTTGTCGTAGCACACGAACAGCACGTCGTCGTTGCGTTCGCACATGCCGGACAGCACGCCCATCCCGATGTCAACGGTCCCGCCGTCGCCCGCCTGCCCCAGGACCCTGATTTCCTCGTGGCCCTGCGCTTTGAGCGCCGCGGCGACGCCCGAGGCGACCGCCGGGGCGTTGCCGAACAGCGAATGCAGCCAGGGCACCCGCCAGGCGCTCTCCGGGAACGGCGTGGACACCACCTCAAGGCAGCCGGTCGCGTTGACCACGACCAGCTTGCCCTCGGTGGCGCGCATGGCGGCGTCCAGGACGTACCGCGCGCCGAGCACTTCGCCACAGCCCTGACAGGCCCGGTGCCCCGATATCATGGTATTGGCTCTTTGTGGATCGGCCTGCGCCGCGCGCTGCTCCCGCGGCAGCAACCGGTTGCCGACGGCGAGCGAGCCGACCTGGTAGAACTTCACCCCGCTCGCGGTGCGGTGCGTGATTTCGGTCATCGCGGCGACTCCGGTGCGCGCAGCCGGGACAGCAGCCGCTCGGCGGTGCTGCCGGGCGGATCGTCCGAGGCGCGGCCGTATCCGGCCCGGGCCAGCAGGTCGCGATCCAGTCCGAGGAAGGAGAAGCGGGCGACCCGGCCCGCGACCGCGTCGTGCACGAGCATCCGCAGCGCCTTCTTCGTGATCGGGCGGCCGCCGAGCCCCGCGATCACGGTGAAGCTGCGCGCGGAGACGGCCGGCGGCTCGGCCAGCGCGGCGATCAGCTCCGGGGTCACGATCCCGGCCGCCCCGGTGGAGAAGGCCCGCTCGATCACCACCACGTTCTCGGCCCCGGCCAGCAGGGTGCGCAGCCGCTCGGCGGGGAACGGCCGGAAGCAGGTCAGTTCGACCGCGCCGACCGGCATTCCGTCCGCGCGCGCCTCGTCCACGACGTCCTCCAGCGTGCCGAGGACCGAGCCGAGCGCCACGAACACGGTGCGCGCGCCCTCAAGCCGGTAGCCGCGCGCCAGCTCGACCGCAGGCCGGCCGACCAGCTTGCCGTAACGCTGCGCCAACTCGGGGAAGCGCACCAGCGCCTGCTGCATACGGCCGTGCGCGATGAACCGGACCTCGGTGAACGCCTCCGGTCCGACCATCGCGCCGATCGACAGCGGCGCGCCGGGGTCGAGCACCTGGCGCGGCGCGTAGGGCGGCAGGAACGCGTCCACGATCCGCTGCTCGGGCACGGCGATCCGCTCGACGGCGTGCGTGAGTACGAACCCGTCCATGCACACCATGACCGGCACCGAGAGCTCCTCGGCCAACCGGAAGGCGAGCGGATGCAGGTCGCATGCGTCCTGGTTGTCGCGCGCGTAGAGCTGGATCCAGCCGCTGTCGCGCTGCGAGAACGAGTCGCTCTGGTCGTTCCAGATGTTGATCGGCGCGCCGACGGCGCGGTTCGCCACGGTCAGCACGATCGGCAGGCCGAGCCCCGCGGCGTTGAACAGCGCCTCGGACATGAACAGCAGGCCCTGGCTGGAGGTGGCGGTGTACGTGCGCGACCCCGCGGCCGACGCGCCGATGCACAGCGACATCGCGCCGAATTCGGATTCCACGTTCACGAACTGGCACGACTCCAGCTCGCCGGTGCGCGTCAGGGCGCTGAGAGCCTCGACGATGTGCGTCTGCGGCGAGATCGGGTAGGCCGGCACCACCTGGGGCCGGCAGCGCGCCACGGTCTCGGCCACGGCGCGCGAGCCCTCGACCGCGCGGCCGGCCGGCTCGGGCGCGGCCCCGCGGTGCGGCGAGAGTTCAGTGGCGGCCACCGGGCACCTCCGGGTATTCGGGCTGGATGGGCCCCGCGACGGGCCCTTCGCGCAGCGCGTAGTCGTACGCGTCCGCGGCCGCCGCGGCGTTCGCCTCGGCCACCGGGCCCGGGAAGCGCTGCGCGATCGCGTCGCGCACCGCCTCCAGCGAGACGATCCCGGTGACCGCGGCGAGCGCGCCGAGCATGGGGACGTTCGGCAGCGGTCGGCCGGTGCGCTGACGCGCGAATTCGGTTGCGGGGACCGCGAAGACGCGTACCCCGCACAGCATCAGGCCGGCCGCGAAGTCGCGCGCTGACGCACCGGTGGCGTTGATCAGAGCCGTCGCGCCGGGCTTGAGGCCGTCGGCGACGAACCGCTGCCGCAGCAGCGTCGGGTCGAGCACGACGACCAGGTCCGGCTCGGTGACCGGTTCACGGGCCCGGATCGGGTGCTGATCGATCCGGCAGTACGCCTCGACCGGCGCCCCGGTGCGTTCCGAGCCGAAGCTGGGGAACGCCAGGGCGTGGCGCCCGTCGGCGATGGCCGCCCACGCGGTCAGCTCGGCGGCGGTCACGACGCCCTGGCCACCGCGCCCGTGCACTCTGACTTGGAACATCAGGGCCCGCCTCTTCTCTCGCGCCACGCCATGGCGGACGGCTACAGCCTCGCGCCCACGTATTCGGCGAGGTCCGCCAGCCGCTCGGTGTAGCCCCACTCGTTGTCGTACCAGCCGAAGACCTTCGCCAGGCCGCCGTGCGACTGGGTCAGCGCCTTGTCGAGCACGCAGGAGGCCGAGTCGCCGATGATGTCCGTGGAGACCAGCGGCTCCTCGGAGACGCGCAGGATGCCGCGCAGCCGCTCGCCGGCCTCTTGCTCGAAGGCCGCGTTGATCTCCTGCGGGGTGGCCGGGGTGACCAGCTGGGCGGCGAGGTCGACCAGCGACCCGGTCGGCACCGGCACGCGCACCGCGATGCCGTCGAGCAGACCGGCGGTCTGCGGAATGACCAGGCCGATGGCCTTCGCGGCGCCGGTGCTGGTCGGAATGATGTTGAGCGCCGCCGAGCGGGCCCGGCGCAGGTCCTTGTGCGGGCCGTCGAGCAGCTGCTGGTCGTTGGTGTAGCCGTGGATCGTGGTCAGGAAGCCCTCGACGATGCCGAAGTGGCGTTGCAGGACGTCGACCATCGGCGCGGCGCAGTTGGTGGTGCACGAGGCGTTGGAGATCACGTGGTGGTGTGCGGGGTCGTACTCGGTCTGGTTCACACCCATGACGACGGTCAGGTCGACCGCGCCCTTGGCCGGGGCGGAGATCAGGACCTTGCGGGCGCCGGCCTTCAGGTGGGCGCCGGCCGCGGCGCCGGTGCGGAACTTCCCGGTCGACTCGATCACCACGTCCACGCCCAGGTCGCCCCAGGGCAGGGTCTCGGGCTCGCGCTGCGCGGTCACGGCGATCTTGCGGCCGTCGACGATGAGCGCTTCGTCGGTGTACTCGACGGTGGCGCGCAGCCGGCCGTAGGTCGAGTCGTGCCCCAGCAGGTGGGCGAGCGTCGCGGCATCGGTGATGTCGTTGACCGCGACCACTTCGAGCCCGCGCTGCAGCGCGATGCGGGTGAAGACCCGGCCGATCCTGCCGAATCCGTTGACGGCGATTCTCATCAATTCCTCCTGGCCATACCGGCGATCATGCTTCGGTGTTTCATCCGGCGCTGGTGTGCACGCCTGGCAGCGCGGTGCCCACTCGGGCGCGCACCGCGTCGATGCGCTCCCATTCCTCGGTGCTCAGGCTGGCCAGAGCCGCCGGGAACACGCCGTCCTGTTCCTTGAGGATGTGGTGGCGCAACACGTCCAGCACCGCCATCAGCCGCTGCGGCCAGTCCGGCGCGGCGGGTACGCCGTGCGCCGCCTCCCGCAGTACCGGCTCGATCAGCCGGTGTTCCGCCTCAAGGGACTCGATCTGCTCGGGGAATTCGCCGGCGAGCGCCGGGAACAACCCGTCCTCTTCCACGCGGGTGTGCGGTTCGAGCAGCGCCTCGATCTGCCGCGCCGCCTGCACCATGCGGGCCACGTCGCCGTCGAGATGGGCGCTGCGCGCCGCTCCGATCACATCGACCACGAGGTCGTGTTCACGCGTCAGGTCGCCGATCGCGGTCACCGACTGGCATCCGCAGTACTCGCACACACCGTCCTCCTGCCTGTGTCCGCAGCGTCGCGCCTCCGCGGCGCTGCGCTTCTTCCATCAGGCTGCGCCGCGCGGGGAATCGCGGTCAGGGGCGAAAGGCCCGGCGCGCCGGCGCGAACGGCCCGCGCGGACGCGGGATCGGCCTCGGCACGACGGGACACGGGCGCGGACTCCGGCGCGCGGCAGCGGCACCGCGGACACGGGACGAAGGTCCGTTCTTTTTTCACAGATCCATTCGTAATAATTAGGCGAGGGTACTGCCGACCGACGGAGGCAAGCGATGGGACTGATCGTGTACGCGGACTTCAACGACCCCGCGTGCTATCTGGCGAGCCAACGCATTGACGAGCTGTTGGAACGCGCGGTGCCGGTGCGGTGGCGGGCGGTCGAACACGAGCGCGGGCTGTCGCTGCTGGGCACCGCCACCCCGGCCGACCAGGGGAGGCGGGCGCGTGAACTGGCCGAGGCGACGCGTCTCGCGCTGCCCGGCGAGTTGCCGGCGCAGGCACCCCCGCCGGTCACGACGAACACGCGCGCGGCCGTCGCGGCGTACGCGGAGGCCGTCGCCGACGGGGTGCAGGACGAGATCCGCCGGCGTCTCTTCGGCGCGATCTGGACCGGGCGGCAAGACCTCACCAGTGCCTACGCGGTCCGGCGGATCATCACGGACGTGATGTACCCGCGCGCGCCGGTCGGCCCGCGCCGCTGTTCGAGCCTGCCGCAGCCGATGACCGGCGATCCCGACCAGGCGTGGGCCACCCGGCGCCTTGGCGGCACGATCGCACCCGACGGCGGCCCGCTGACCACCGCCGGGATGCTGCGACTACGCGCCTGGCGTGAGGAGTGGTGCGCGCTCGGCCGTCCGCGGCTTCCGGTGCTCATCGACGCCGACGGCACGGTCCACACCGCGGCGGCAGCCCTCCGCCGGCTCGCCGATCTGGTGACGCGGGCACGTACCGGCGGCGTGACGACTCAGCCGCGCAGGTGCACCGGTCCCACACCCACGTCCTCAAGGTCCGCGGTGGCGGTGCCGATCAGCTTGCGGCCCAGATCCGTCAGCGCCCGGCCCACCGCCAGTTCGTCGCCGATCTCGGGCACGTCGGTCTCGCCGGGGTGACGGCGGGCCATGCCATAGCCGTGCAACGTGTTCTCCCCCGTGTCCAGCACCGCGTCGGCGCGAGTCTGCCCTTCCTGCTCGAACAGGAACACCTCGGCGTGCCACTTTCCGGTGTGCAACATCGTGATCCGCCTCCTCGACTCGGCCGGCACCGCGCCGTCGCGGCGCCCGGACCTCGATACTCACCTCGACTCTTCAACGCCCCGGCGCCGCCGGTCAGGGTCATTGGTCCCGCCACCGGCGGCGCCGCGGCCCGATTCCACCGGGCCGCACGGCGCGGGACGAGCGGGCCGCGCCGCCGACCGGCGCCGGGTCCGGCCCCGGAAGCAGACCCGGGAGCGGAGGCGGGAGCGGACCCGGGAGCGGAGGCGAACATGCCGAAATGGTTTGCAATGTGTCGGCGCGCGCCCGAAATTCCCTGGCGCCGTGGAAAGGGCTGCCCGAAAGGGCCGATTCACCGTCCGGTGGTTGCGCCGGGACACGGGCGCCTTACATACTGGCCCCGGCGCGCCCGCGCGTCGCAGGTCCCTGTTCACCGCCGCCATACCCGGCGGTCCCACACTCAGGCTATGGGAACGATCCCGCGTGACCGGATCGCGCTCGTGGCCTGATTTCGCGTTCTCATCAGGAACCTGCCGCGACAGACACATTCGAGCACTTACAACGTTACCGGGACGGATTCTCCCTGGCCACAGGCCACTGCTCGGCGGCGTTTCACTCTTTTTCAAATCAGTCCTATGCGCCACTCGCGACCGGGCCGCACAACCCGTACCATGCGTACCGAATCAGTGTTCGGGCCCTTCCCGTTCGATGCGAACGCGTGCTCGCATTCCGTGTGCGAGCCGCTCTCACGGAAGAACACGGTAAGGAAACTGAGGGGGATCATCGGCGTGGACGGTGGCGGTTTCGGGCAATTCCTCATCGACCAGCGCAAGGCCATCGGGTGGACCCAAGAGGAACTCGCGGAACGCTCCAACTTAAGCGTCAGGACCATCAGGAATCTTGAGGGGGGCTATATCAGCAATCCACGCCGGGCATCCGTGGAACTGTTGCTCGACGCGTTCTCCTCGGCGCTTTCCTCGTATTCAGGCCAGCCGGCCGCGGTCCCCGCAGCCGCGCAGGCGCCCGCGTGGCGCACCCGCGCGGGAGGGTCCGCGGAGGGCGCGAACGAGGCGATCGTGGGAAGGGCCGAGGATCTGCGGCACCTGGCCGCCGCGGTGCGCAACCACCGGCTCGTGGTGCTCACCGGCCCGGGCGGGGTCGGCAAGACCAGGCTCGCCGCGGCCGCCGGCGCACAACTGCGCACGTCGCTGCGCGACGGCTTCGCGATCGCGGAGCTCGGCCGGCTCGCCCCGCAGCGCCCGCAGCACGCGACGGACGAGAACGCGGTACGCGAGGTGCTGAACGCGGCGCTGCGCGCGGCGGCGGATCCGGCCGATCCGCGGCTGCTGCTGCTGGTGGACACGGCCGAGCACGTCGTCACGGCGCTGACCCAGGTCGCGCAGCAGTTGCTCGACGACTGCCCGCACCTGCGCCTGATCGTGACCTCCCGCCGCCCGCTGCCGCTGGCCGCGGCGCACGTGTGGGAGGTCGGGCCGCTGGACTTGGGCGCGAACGAGGAGGGCAGGGCGTCCCCGGCGGTGGAGCTGTTCCTGCGCCGGGCGCAGGCCAGCTGCCCGACGCTCGACCTCGGTGGGCGGATGGCCGCGGTCGCCGAGTTGTGCCGCCGGCTCGACGGCATGCCGCTGGCGATCGAGCTGGCCGCGCACCGGGTGCGCTCGGTGTCGCTCGACACGCTGCTGCGGGACGGGCCCGGCTCGCAGGTGCTGGGCCGGGCCGCGCACGCCGGGCTGCCGCACCAGGCGACGCTGGCGGAGAGCGTGCGCTGGAGTTACGAACTGCTGGCGCCGAATCACCGGGCGTTGCTGCACGAGCTGGCCGGCTTCGCCGGGCCGTTCACCATCGAAGACCTCGAACAGCTGCGCCACCGGGCCGCGACCCCGTCATCGGACCTGGTCGGCCAGCTGTCCGAACTGGTCGACGAGTCGCTGGTGCAGGTGCGTCGCGGCCCGCAGTACAAGTACCGGCTGCTCAGCTTCGTCGGCGAATACGTGCGCTCACTCCAGGTCGTCAGGCCGCGCCGGCCCGCGCACGTCTGACACGAGCGGCAGCGCTCTGCGGGCGCCTACGACGGTGCGCCGCGGTCGCGGCATCGGGTCCGCCTCGCCGTCCGAGAGCGCCAGGCTCATCGCCCGGCCGCCCTCCTCGATGAGCAGGCCCCGCTCCCGCAGCGCCGCCACCCGGGCGAGCGGGTCCGGCACCTGCGGCAGTTCCGCGCCGAGCCGGTCGAGCCGGCTCGGCCGGTCCAGGTGCCCGAGCACCGCCGCTTCGGCCGCGTCGAGCCGGTAGCTCCGCGTGGCTCCGCTGCGCGTGTCCAGCACCTGGGCGCCGTCCGCGTCGAACTGCGCCGTCAGCACCGGGCGCTGCTCGGGCAGCGCAGACCAGTTCAGCGCCCACGAGCGCACCATCCCGTCGAGCTTGCGGCTCCACTGCGCGGCCGCGACCTGGTAGTCGGCGAGGCTGCGGTCGGCGAAGTAGTACGCCAGGTCGGCCAGGTCACCGGCCGGGAACGGGTAGGTCAGCCGGTAGTGGTCCACGGGTTGCAGGTCGAGGCCGTACTGCTCGGCGTCGTTGAAGTAGGGGCTGTAACGGTCGAACCGCACCGGGAAGCAGCCGTCGGGCGGCGGCAGGTGCCGCAGCAGCGGGAGGTCCGCCGCGTATTTCTCATACGTGGACTCCGGTTCGCCCGGGAAGCCGATCAGCAGGTTCCAGGACGGGTTGATGCCGTACCGCACGCAGTTCTTGAGCAGCTGGACGTTCTGGAAGACCGAGGTGCCCTTCCGCATCAGCTTGAGCGTGTGCGTGTTGAGCGCCTCGATGCCCGGCTGGATCTCGGTGACGCCCGCGCGTGCCAGCACGCTCATGTCCTCGCGATCGAGACCGACCTTCACCTCGTAGAAGACCGAGACCCCTTCCGGCGGGGAGAGCCGCGGGAAGACCTCGGTCAGGTACTCCATCGGCAGGATGTTGTCGGTGCAGGTGAACCGGGTGCACCAGGGCGCGTGTTCGAAGAGCCGCTCGAACAGCCGCACCGCCAGCTCGGGGGCCATGGCGCGATAGCCCATGTTCTGGCCGTTGAGGCCGCAGAAGGTGCAGTGCGCGCGCTCTCCCCACCAGCAGCCGCGCGAGGTCTCGAAGAACAGGATCGGCGCGAGCCCGTCCCGCTCCCCGGTGTCGGCGGCCATCCGGTCGAAAGACTCGATGAAGGGCTCGTAGTCGGGTTCGAGGTAGTCGTCGATGTCCCGGTCGGGGCCGATCGCCGAACGGTACTTCGGGTCGGTGCAGTTGCGCCGGGAGACCACGCCCCGGATGCCGTGCGCGCTCTCGGGGTCCTCGTCCGCGACGGCGCGCAGGAACTGCGGGAAGGTGCGCAGCGCGGGGCCGGAGAAGAAGAAGTCCACCGGTTCGGTGTTCGCCGCCAGGGTCGCCCCCATCGGCGCCTCGCAGTTGGCCCCGCCCATGACGGTGACCACGTCCGGGTTGCGCTCCTTGATGATCTGCGCCATCGCCAGGCTCGGCACGGTCTGCGCGAACATGGAGCTGAAGCCCACCACGTCGGCGTCGGCGAGTCCGTATTCGTGGCACACGGCCTCACAGAACCCGTACAGCCGCTCGCGGCGGCGCTCCAGCGCGTCGCGCAGGCCGGCCTGATCGGCGCCGGCGAAGTAGCGCGCGAAGTACTCCTGCGCGTTGTCCGGCTCGTCGGGGAACGCGACGGCGCGGAAGAACCAGTCGCCGACGCCGGCGATGTGCCCGGCCAGGTCCTCGGTCACCGCGTCGTAGAGGTCAGCGCCGAGGAAGCGCACGAAGTCGTGGTTGAGGTAGTGCACCCGCACGTCGTAGCGCTCGCCCAGGTCGCGGCGCACCAGCGCGGACAGTTGGCTGAGCGCGAACGAGGGGCGGCACCGGTCGGCGAAGGGCATGGTGACAAGGACGAGTTCGCGCACGGGCTCGGTCTCCTCGCGCAGTGAGCCCGGGACCCGCTCGGTGCCGGCGCGGCCGGCGGCGCCCAGGGCACGGATATGTTGGCTTAGAGCGCGCGGCCGGGGCGCCGCGCCGGGTGGTTCCGGACCGCGAATTCGTTCGCGTCGAATAAGCGGTCGAGTGCCGTCACTGTATCCGATGCGTGGCCTGATTAGGCGGCGCGAAGCGGCGGCTTTCCGCTTACCTTTCCACTGATACCGCGGCGGCGACCGGAAATTGCAGCCGGAGCGGAAACGAGGGGCTTTTCCGCGCGCCGGCGTTGCCGCACGGACCGGCAACTTGCCGCAGTTGCCTTGCCCGGCTCAGGAGTCTGCTGTAGGGCGCGGCGGAAGTGTCGCGCAAGTACGGCGAATTGCCGGTCGACCGGCAACGCAAGACGTCCGGGCGCCTTGCCTTGTGCGCCGGGCGAGGGCGCTGCGATTCTGCTGGACGACGTGGTGGGGCGGCGGGCGCGGTGTCCCGCGGCGAGCCGGCCCGCCGCCCTCGCTCTCTTCTCGTCCGCACCGGGCACGCTAAGGGGAACTGTGGTGACGACTGCGAACGCCGCGGGCGCGTCGGAGGCACAGGAGGCGGCGGTCGAGCAGGCCGCGGTCACACCGGCCGCGGCCGCAGCGCCGTCGCTGTGGTCGAATCGCGACTATCTGGGCTGGTGGACCGGCGACTCGGTCTCGGCCCTGGGCACCAGCATCTCCAACATCGCCTTCCCGCTGCTGGTGCTCTTCTCCACCGGTTCGGTGGCGAAGGCCGGGGCGATCGGCGCCGCCAACCAGATCGGCCGGCTGGCCACGACGCTGCCGGGCGGAGCGCTGGCCGACCGGATCTCGCGCAGGGCGCTGCTCGTGCTCGGCCCGCTGGTGCAGAGCGCGGCGCTCGCGCTCGTCGCGGTCCTCGCGCACCGCGGCCACATCTCCATCCCGCAGCTTGCCGCGCTGGCCTGCCTGAGCGGGCTGGCCTCGGGTCTCGCACAGGGGGCGTATCGCCCGGCGCTGCGGCGCATCGTGCCGAAGGAGCAGCTGGGCGCGGCGACCGGGCAGTCGATGGGCCGGGACATGGCGGCGGAGCTGCTGGGCACTCCGGTGGGCGGCGTGCTGTTCTCGGCGGCCCGGTGGGTGCCGTTCCTCGTGGACGCGGTCTCGTTCCTGTTCGCCGCGCTCGGCGCGGCGCTGATCCGCCGTCCGCTCGGCCCGGACCGCGCGGACGGCAAGCGGCCGGCGTCCGTGTTCGGCGACATCGCCGCCGGCATCCGGCTGGTGCGCGGCGAGCCGTTCCTGCGCTTCGTGGTCGTCTGGGGCTCGCTGCTGAACGTGGCGGCGGAGAGTTTCGCGCTGCTGTTCATCGCGCTGATCCGTTACCGCGGCGGCGGCCCGAGCGCGGTCGGCGTGGCCAGCGCGATCGCACTGGTGGGCGGGATCGGCGGCGCGGTGGCGGCTCCCGCGCTGCTGGGCAAGGTACGTGCCCGTACCCTGATGTACGCGGCGGGATGGGCCTTCGCCGTCTCCCTGGTCTTGGTCGCCGCGGTTCCCCGGCCGTGGCAGATCGGCGCGGTGATACTGGTGGCGATGTTCACGATGGTCCCGTTGAACGTCGTGCTGGACACGTACGTGGTGCGCCTGGTGCCGGACGCGTACTCGGGCCGGGTCTCCGCGGTCACCCGCTTCGGCTCGCAGGCGCTGTCGTGGACCGGCCCGTTGGCCGCCGGCCTGCTCGCGGCGCTGTTCGGCGTTCCGGGGGGCGTGCTCGCGCTGCTGATCGCGGTGGTGCCGCTGGCGCTGGCGCTGCACGTGACCAAGTCGCTGCGGATCCTCGACAGCCCGGTTGCGCAGGTACGGGAGCTGACGGTGGACGACGCCGACGCCGACGCCGCGGCCGCAGCCGCAGCCGAGTGAGAGTCCGTCTCAGAACGCAGACGCGCTTTCCTCCCGCCTTTTCTCTGGCCTCGCCCAGTCCCCCCGCCC
>NZ_JAGSXH010000044.1 GCF_018283645.1 Actinocrinis puniceicyclus
GGGCAGCCGAGGGTGGGAATCGCGGTGCTGGTGGTCACATGGAACAGCGCGAAGGTGATCGACGGTCTGCTGGAGTCGCTGCGCCCGGGACTGGACGGCCTGGACTGGCAGTTGATCGTCGCGGACAACGATTCCGCGGACGATACGGTCGCGCGCGTGGAGAGTTGGGCGGCGCGTAATTGCGACGCGGTTTGCCGGGTGGTGCACACCGGCGGAAATCTCGGTTACGCCGCCGGAATCAACGCGGCTTTGACGAAGGCTGATAAATACGACGCGGCTTTGGTACTGAACCCGGATATCCGGTTGCATGAGGGTTCTGTTCGAAGCATGTATGAATTCATCGACGACGGCGAAGGCACGGCGGGTGAACCGGGGCCGCGCACCGGGATCGTCGTCCCGCGCATCGTCGACGAGGAAGGCGCGCTGGCGTACTCGCTGCGCCGGGAGCCGACCCTGCTGCGCGCGCTGGGCGAGGCCACGCTGGGCGCCCGCGCCGGGCGTTTCGCCCCTCTCGGCGAACTGGTCATGGACGAGCAGGCGTATCAGCACCCTGTGGTGGCGGACTGGGCCACCGGCGCCGTCATGCTGATCTCCGCGGCCTGCCTGGCCGCATGCGGCCCGTGGGACGAGTCCTTCTTCCTGTATTCGGAGGAGACCGAGTTCTCGCTGCGGGCCCGCGACCGCGGTTTCCTGACCCGACTGGCGCCGCGGGCGGTGGCGACGCACATCGGCGGGGAGTCGAGGGTCTCGCCCGAACTGTGGACGCTGCTGATGAGCAACCGGGTCAAGCTCTACCGCCGCCGGCACGCGCTGGCGCCCTCGGTCGCGTACTGGGGTGCGGCGCTGCTGCGCGAGGCGCCCCGGGCCGCCCTCGGGCAGCAGCGCAGCCGCAGCGCCGTCAAAGCCCTGCTGAGCAGGAAGATGCTGGACTGAAAGGCCGGGTTCGCGCCGGGGCCGTGACGCCGATCCGGCGCTGCTTCCCAAACGCGGCCGAGCCGGTCGGGGCTCGCGGCTACGCGATGCGCCCTCGGGACGCCTCCAACAGGGCCGCGACTTCGAGCGGGTTGCCGTAGTCGCGCGATGAGACGATCAGCCCGTCGCGCACACGCGTGACCGTGATGTACGACAGCGAGAACGGCTGTCCGCCGTCGGTCACGCGCCCGGTGATCCGGTACTCGGCGACGATCACCTCCGGATCGGCGGTTTCGTGCAGCCGCACGTCCGAGACGGCGTCGAACTCGAACAGGGCCGCCGCGGCGTTCATCCGTGCCCGCATGCTCTCGCGGCCTTCGGTGACGGCTGCGATTCCGTTCGGAGCGAAGGGGATCTCGATCACCACGTCGGGCGCGTAGAGGTCGGCGATCTGGTCGCGGGTACCCTCCGCGGTGGTGCGCAGCAAGAGCTCGACCGTCTCGCGCGGGCCGCGGGGGTGAGCGGCGGCGGGCGACTTCGCGGACATGTTTGACTCCCGGATAGGATGGCGCGGCGCAGTAAGCGGAACGATGACCCCGCTTACCCGACTATACGGAACGCGCGCCCCGTTTGTCGACGCCGCGCGCGGAGGAAGGACGGCTCGTGACGCCGGAAGCCCAGGCCGGGCGCCCGCCGCGGGCGGATGCCCGACGCAACCGGGCCCGCGTGCTGGCGGCCGCCCATGCGGCCTTCGCGGCGCAGGGACTGGCGGTGCCGCTGGACGAGATCGCCCGCCGGGCCGGGGTCGGAGCCGGCACGGTGTACCGGCATTTCCCCACCAAGGAGGCGTTGTTCGAGGCGGTGATCGTGGCCAGGCTGGAGTCCCTGGCCGAGCAGGCGCAGGCCGCGCTCGAGGTGCCGGCGCGGCAAGCCGGCGCGGCGTTCTTCGACTTCCTGTACGTGATGCTGGCGGACGCGGACTCGAAGAAGGACCTGGCCGACGCGCTCGCCGGCGCCGGGATCGACCTGCGCGCGATCACCGTGGTCGCGGCCGCGCGGCTGAACGCGAGCCTGGCCGAGCTTCTCGCCCGTGCGCAGGCCGCCGGCGCAGTGCGTCATGGTATTGATGCATCCGATCTGCACGCGGTCATCGTCGGCGCCCTCGCGGCCGAGCGGCGCCGGGCGGATCCGCAACGCCCCGGCCGTATCGCGCGGATGGTCTGCGACGCGCTGCGCCCGGCCACACCGCTCAGCCGCTGAGTCACCGCACCGCTGGGCCGGCGGGCCGGCCGGTCACAGCGCAGCCAAATCAGCCTTCTTCGCCAATATCGGACATCAGTGCGAGACGCCGCGCCATACGTCTGCCACAGTGACGGGCATGAATACGATTCCCCGCCGGGCACGCGGTTTCAGGGTCACCACCATATCTGCGGCAACTACTGTAACAGTGTTGCTACTCACCGTGAGCGGTTGTAAGTCAGGCGTCATATCCACGCTCAGCGCCAGCGGTTCGCCGAGCGGCGCGGCCGGCGCGGCGCCGTCGATCCAGCCGCGCTCGGCCGGTCTGCTCGCGGTGCACGACCCGAAGCAGGTCACATACTCACTGAAGATCACCAGCTGTCACTTCCAGTCCGGCCCCAGGCCCGACCCGCACTGCACTCCCGGCTCGTTCGACCCGTCGGTGACCCAGGCGAACATCCACAGCACCATCTGCCGCAGCGGCTACACCGCCACCGTGCGCCCGGCGGTCAGCCAGACGAACGCGGCCAAGCACACCCTCTACGCCGACTACGGCGTGCCGAGCAGCACCACTTCGGAACTGGACCACCTGGTCTCCCTGGAGCTCGGCGGCTCCAACGACGTGGCCAACCTCTGGCCGGAGATCGGCAAGATACCCAATCCCAAGGACTCGGTGGAGAACCGCCTGCACGAGGCCGTGTGCACCGGAAAGGTGACGCTGGCCGCGGCGCAACAGGCGATCGCCACCGACTGGACCACCGCCGAGCAGCGCCTCGGCGTGAAGTGAGCCTTCAGAGGGACGTTTGGTTTGGTTCTGGGGTAGATCGTCACGACAGGTGGACGTTCGATTCGCCCGAGAAGTCGGGTACCCGACAGCGAATCGGCCAAGCGGCGGCGCTCGCAAGGCGCCGGAGCGTCCTCGCGGTGTTCGAATTCAACACAGTGGGTCGTCTGTGGGCGCTTCGGCAACGCAGCGAGCGTCGTCGATCGGCCGATTCGCCCCCAGAATCAGACCAAACGTCCGCTCAGCTCCCGCCCGCGATGGCCGCGGCGAGAAGCTCGCGCAACCGTCCGGGCGTGTGCCCGGTGTGTTCTCGCACGGTTCTGATGAAGTGCGCCTGGTCGGCGAAGCCGAGGTCCGCGGCCAATCCGGCGAGGTCGCGCTCGCCGGCCTCGATCCGCTCCAGCGCGCGGCTGACCCGGGCCCGATTGCGGTAGCGCGTCAGCGAAGTCCCGGTCTCCCGGCGAAAGACGCGGCTCAGGTGGTAGGGGGAGACCTCGAGCAGCCCGGCCAGAGTGGTCAGGCGGTCGGCGGCGGGGTGCCCGGCGGCGACCGCCTCCCGCGCGCCGTCGGCCAGAGCCCGCGCCGCATGGCTCGGCACCTGGGCGCGGCGTTGCGCCGCGCCCGACCCGAACACGGGCGCCGAGAGCGCGAGCACGTCCAGAAGCTGCTCGGGAACGGCGAAGCCGGTATCGCCGCCGGCGATGGCGCGCGCCAGCCGGCGATGCGCCAACTCCAGCCGCCCGTCGACGTGCAGCCACGGCCGCGACGGCCGCCCGCCGTCTCCGGCGAGCGACCTCCACCACCGGTCGCTGACGCCGATGGAAGTGCAGACGTCGCCCCCCGCGGGGTGCGCGAACCGCTGCTGCGCGCCGGGCAGCTGCAGGTAGCCGGTCGTGGGATCGACCACGCCTTCGCGCCCCATCGTGCGCAGCCGGAAGCGGCCGGATCTGACGAGCACGATGCGCCGGCCGGCGCCCGGTTCGGCCGGAGACCAGCCCGCGTGCTCGTCGCTGCACGTGACCACGCTGATCGCGAACCCGTCGCCTTCGATATGGGCCTTGACGTACCGCACGGGAACCACGGTACCGGGGGTCGCCGACACGGGCCGCGGGCAAGAATCTTCAATCCGGACCCTGGTGCGCGCGCCGACACTGGCCGGGTGGAAACGAGAGAACTGATCGGGAAGCGCCGAACCGGCACGGTCCCGAAGGCGCCGCCGCGCGGCCGCGCCCTGCTGGCGGTGCTGTTGGGCGGGCAGGCGATGGCGACCATGGACGCCTCCATCGTCAACGTCGCCGCGCCGAGCATCCGCACCGGTCTGCACGCCTCGGGCGGTGCGCTCCAGCTGATCGTGACGGGGTATGTCCTGTCCTTCGCCGTGGTGCTGGTCATCGGTGCGCGCCTGGGCGACCGGCGAGGGCACGCGCGGATGTTCCGCCTGGGGCTCGCCTCGTTCATGGCCGCATCGCTGGCCTGCGGACTGGCGCCGTCGGCCGCGGCGCTGACGGGGTTGCGGGTCGTGCAGGGCGCGGCGGCGGCGCTGCTCGTGCCGCAGGTTTTGTCGGTGATCCAGTTGCGCTTCGAGGGCCGGGCGCTGGCCCGGGCGATCGGCTGGTACTCGATGGTGCTGGCCCTCGGGGTCGCCGCCGGCCAGCTCGCCGGCGGCCTGATCGTCGGCGCCGACCTGCTGTCGGCGGGTTGGCGTCCGGTCTTCCTCGTCAACGTCCTCGTCGGTGCCGTCCTGCTGGCCGTGTGCTCGCGAGTACTGCCGATGGACCGCGGCACCGGTGCGGGGCGGCTCGACGCGCCCGGTTCGTCGCTGCTGGCGTTCGCGATGGTCGCGGTGGTGCTGCCGGCGGCTCTGGGGCGTGAGCACGGCTGGCCGCCGTGGACCTGGTGCTCGTTCGGCGCCGGCTGCGCCGCGATGGCCGGGTTCGGCTGGTGGGAGACCAGGCTGCAAAGGTCCGGCGCGGAGCCGCTGCTGGATCTCACGGTGCTCACACGGGTCGGCGTCCGGCCGGGCTTGGCCGCCTGCTGCGTCGTGATGGGGTGCTACGCGGCGGTGTTCTTCACCCTCACCCTGCACCTGCAGTCCGGCCTGGGTTTCACGCCGCTGCGCGCCGCGCTGACCTTGCTGCCTTACCCGGCCGGGTTCGCGGCGATGGGACTGACCTGGACCAGGATGCCCGTCCCGGTGCGATCGGCGTTGCCGGTCGCGGGGCCCGTCGCGTTCGCGGGCGCGTTTCTCGCGCTGGCCGCGCCGGGGTACGGCAGGTGGCCGGTCGTCGCGGCGGTGCCATTGCTCGCCGTCGCGGGCGCCGGCCACGCGGCCGGTTTCAGCCCGCTGCTTTCCAGGATCACCGAAGCCGCCGGTCCCGGCCGCGCCTCGGCCGTCTCCGCGCTGGCCAACACGGGTTCGCTGCTGGCCAACGTCCTGGGCGTGGCCGGCCTCGGCGGTCTCTATCTGTCCGCGGCCGGTCCCCGGGCGACGCAATCCGCTGACGCACTGACCCGTGTCGCCTGGTCCACCGCACTTCTGCTCGCCTTCGGTGCCGCCTGCGCGGCGCGGGCGCAGCGGGCACGGCACAGCCCGCATCCTGCCGTCGCACGGCACCGTGACCACGTGGGTTGTGGATGAACTCTGTCTCAGGTCCGGATGCCGAACTTCGACAGCCGCCGGTCGGCCAGCGCAGTACCGCCGGTCTGGCAGGTCGGGCAGTACTGCAACGACGAGTCGGAGAAGCTGACCTCGCGGATCGTGTCGCCGCACACCGGACACGGCTCCCCGGTGCGGCCGTGCACACGCAGCCCGGTCTTCTTCTCCGCCTTGAGGGTCGCGGCGCGCTGCCCCACGCAGCGCTCGACCGCGTCAGTGAGCACCGAGCGCATCGCCCCGTGAAGTCGCTCGACCTCCTGCGGGCTCAACCCCGTGGCGAGCTTGAACGGGGAGAGCTTGGCCGTGTGCAGAATCTCGTCGCTGTACGCGTTGCCGATGCCCGCGATCGCGCTCTGGTCGGTCAGCAGCCCCTTGATCTGCTTGCGCCGCTCGGCGAGCACGGCGCCGAGCGCCGCCGCGTCGAACCGGGGGTCGAGCGCGTCCGGGCCGAGCCGGGCGATACCCGGCACTTCTTCGAGATCCCGCACGACGTAGACGGCCAGCCGCTTCTGGGTTCCGGCCTCGGTCAGATCCCAGCCGCAGCCGCCCTCAAGGTGCACACGCAGCGCCAGCGGACCCTTGCCCGCCCGAGGGGGAGCGGACGGCAGCGTGTCGCGCCACTGCAACCAGCCCCCGCGGGACAGATGGCAGACCAGGTACGTGCCGTCGAGGTCGACCGTCAGGAACTTGCCGCGCCGCCCCGCCGCGCGCACGGCGGCCCCGGCCAGCGCCGAAACCGCCGGGTCGAAGGTCTTGAGCGCGCTGAACGCGACCACGTCGATCCGCAGGACCGTCAGCCCGCGCGCGCGTTCGGTCAGGAACGCGGCCAGTGCTTCGACTTCCGGCAGTTCGGGCACCAGTCCAGTCTGCGTGCGCGGCGGCGCCCGGTCCACTCGGCGCCGCCAAGGCACTGTCGGTGGATTGCGGAAGAATCTTGAAGCAGGAGTACAGCAGCACGTGAGTGATTGCGAGGGACCAACGTGGGTGTCATACCCGAGAGCGTGAGCGGAACCGTCGATGTGGGTGAGGTCGCGCTCGCGTACGACGAGACGGGCCGGGGCCCGGCCGTCGTCTACGCGCACGGCCTGACCGGCAGCCGCGCGAACGACCGCTATTACATGCTCAACGACTGGTCGCCGCTCGTCGCCGCGGGCCGCCGCCTGATCCGCTACGACGCGCGCGGCCACGGCGAGTCCGGCGGCCGGCCGCAGCACACCGACTACACGTGGCGGCATTTGGCGCAGGACCTGCTCGCGGTGCTCGACCGGCTGGCCGGGCCGCGACCGGCGGACGTGATCGGCGCCTCGATGGGGTGTGGCACGCTGCTGCACGCGGCGCTCTCCCGTCCCGATCGCTTCGCGCGCCTGGTGCTGCTCATCCCGCCGACCGCGTGGGACACCCGGCCCGAGGCCGCGCGCATCAACAACGAGCTCGCCGATCTGGTGGACCGCCGCGGGCTGGACTTCGTGCTGGCGGCCATCGAGGACGCTCCGCTGCCTCCGGTGCTGGCACAGGCACCGGACAAGCCCCGACCTGCGGCCATCGACGAGAGGCTGTATCCGCACGTGATGCGCGGGGCTGCGGCCTCCGATCTGCCGGCGCCGGAGGCGCTGCGCGCGCTCACCCACCCCACGCTGATCCTGACCTGGGTCGGGGACCCGACACACCCGCAGTCCACCGCCGAGAAGCTCAGCGAACTGCTACCGCACGCCCGCTTGCACGTCTCGTCCGACTACGCGGACGTGCTCACGTGGGGCGAGCGCGTGTCCGCGTTCCTCGACGACACCGAGCCGAGGCCGCTGTGAGCGCGGATCCCCGCCGGCCCGCAACCGGCCCGCAACCGGCCCGCAACCGGCCTAGGCGGTGTTGGGGAATGTATCAAGGCAACGATTCGACCGCCGCTTTGTCGGATTCGCCCCTTGAGGCATTCCCCAACACCGCCTAGAACTCGTAGGTTTCCAGCCGCCCGCACATCCCGAATCTGCGGTCCTCCGGCACCGGCGCCTGCTCGACCCGGGCCGCCGCGCGCAGCAGGTGGTCGATGTCGCCCAGCTTGAGCTGCGAGAGCTGCTCCCCGGTGCGCTGCGCGGCGAGCGCCGCCCCACCGCGCCACAGCTCCTCCCACTGTGCGAGCCGGTCCGCGCGCAAGGCGAGCGCCTGCCGATAGAACTCCTCCAGCGCGCCGACGTCGCCGGACTGCACGCGCTCGACCAGCACGCGGAACCCGGAGACGGCCAAGTCCCGGCGCCTTCTCGCGGCCTGCTCGCTGGACGCGTGCGAGGAGTGCGCGTCCAGCAGGGAGGCGGCCGCGGCATACGCGTCCGGGTCATCGAGCACCGGAGGCGGGAAAGTCAGCACGGCGTCCCCGGCCTCGGGTAGACCGCCGTTCTGCATCACGACCACGACGCGCAACGCGCCGTCACCGTTGACGGCCCGGTGGATCGTGCCGGGGCCGAACCACGCCACGGTGCCGGGCCGCAGCGGCAGCTCCTGGAATCCGTGCGCGGTCAGGGTCTGCAGCGAGCCCTCGCCGCCGACCACGACATAAGCCTCCGTGCATACCAGGTGCGCGTGCGGCGAGCCGCCGCAGCAGCCGTCCGCGGCCGGCCAGTCGTAAACCCGCAGCCCCGAGACGGCAGCGCCGCCGGGAAAGATCGGCGTCTGCGCGCCGTCCGGGGTCCCGAGCCCGTCAACAGTCATGACCCGCGCCTCACCAGGGATGAGCATTGATATACGACTCGATGCGTTCGTGGTCCCATCGCCCGTCGGCGACGACGACCCGGTAGCGGCGCCGCAGCGTCTCGCCGGCCGGCAGTTCGAGCCCTTCGAAGAAGGCGAGCGAGGGGTTCACCGCGGCGAACGGTTCGCTGCGCACGAACCAGACCGGTTCCCCTCCCGGGTTCTGCGGATCGGGCACGAACAGCAGCGTCGCGAAGCCGTCGCGCTCGTCGAACTCGCCGCCGAAGGCCAGCCAGGGCGAGGTGTGGCCCATCGCGGCGCTCTCCCCTTGCCGTCCCCCGGATGTAAGTACCCTGCCGCCCCGGAACGCGCGCGGGCCGCGCCAGAAGAAGCCGCAGTAGCCGGCCAGTTCCCGGCCGAACACGGTCGGGCTGCCGAAGTCGAGGCTCTGCCCGCGCACGTTGAGCAGTTCGGTGCCGAACTCCAGGGTCCAGCAGCCGGCCTCGACGTCCACGTCCCGCACGCCGATGGTGCGCTGCTCCCGGATCCACAGCTCACCGTCCGCGTTGATCCAGTCAAGCGTCTCGGCCACACCCGGCCGCGCGCCGTCCGCGTCGCCCTGCCCGATCGTCGCGAACCCGGTGTGGTCCATGCGGCCCACGTTCGGCAGGTCCTGGTAGCCGCCTCCCGCGGGCCCGGACACGTACGTGCCGCCGCCCCAGAAGTTCTGTCCGGACAGGTGCGACGCGGTCATCGCCAGGCCCTTGTGCCAGCGGTGGTCGTTGGGCCGGTTGTCCGTCACCACACCGCCGGAAAGGGTCCGCAACGGGTGGAAATAAGGGGACGGACACTCGAAGGGGTCGAGTTCGGGCCGGTAGTGATAGCGCAGCAGTTCCCGGCCGGCCGCCGCCGCGGTCAGCTCCGAGACGTCCTCGTGCCGGGTCAGCCGCGGCGCCGCCGCGGCCTTGCCGGGCGCCGCGGCCGTGGCACCCGGTGCCCAGCCGGGCACGTCGCCGTGCAGCCGGTGGTAGAACGGATCGCGCGGCCCGATCTGCCCGCGCAGCACCGGCGCTCCCGTCAACGCCGAGCGGTAGAGCGCCGTGACCAGCTCCAGCGTCTCGCGTCCCGCCGGGCCACTCGTCGGCGGCCGTTCGCCGCGCTCCATCGCGTCCAGGACGTAAGGCAGCTGAGCCGTGTGCGAGCTGCCCACGCCGCCGCCCGCCGCCGCCGGCCCGTCCCCGGTCCAGCCCGCGATCCGTTCCCCGTCCTGGGCCACGTGCGGAGCCGGCGTGTAGACCCAGTCAGAGTCCGAATATCCGTAGAGGTGTTTGACCTCGACCGTCGCGTCGGTGAAGTCGAAACGCAGCCGGCTCTCCTCGCGCGGCGACAGGATGCTGTTGACGATGGTGGCCAGCGCGCCGGAAGTGAAGCGCACCAGCGCCATGGACACGTCCTCGGGCTCCATCCGGCGCTCGAGCCGCCCGGCCATCGCCCGCACCTCGGCCCAGTCGCCGAGCACCGCCAGCAGCAGATCCATCTGATGGATGCCGTGCCCCATCGTCGGGCCGCCGCCCTCGGTGGCCCACTTTCCGCGCCATGGCACGTCGAAGTACGCCTGCGGGCGGAACCAGCTGGTGTCGCACTGCGCGACCAGGGCCCGTCCCAGTTCGCCCGAGGCGGCCTGGCGGGCCAGGCGCAGCGCGCCCGAACCGAAGCGGTGCTGGAAGACGACGCTCGCGTACGGGCCGCCCTCCCGCTCGGCCTGCTCGATCCGGTCGAACTCGGCCAGCGACAGCACCGGGGGCTTCTCCACCAGCGCCCAGGCGCCGGATTCGAGGATCCGCACGACCGCGTCGGCGTGCGCGGCCGGCGGCGTGCACACGTGGACCAGGTCAGGCCGCTGCTCGGCGAGCATCGCGTCCAGCGACGTGTAGCCCGCCGGGATCTCGTGCTTACTCTGGAAGTTTTCAAGCCGTTCCGGGTCGATATCGACGGCGGCGATGACCTCGACTCGGTGGGATTGTGATCGTAGAGCGGGGAGATGGGCGATCTCGGCGATACCCCCGGTGCCGAGGATCGCGGCCCGGAAGCGACGGGAAACGCTCAACGCGACGCCTTCTTTCGAAAGTCTCTGAAATTCTTTCGAACTGTCTCCGGAACGCTACGGCCGCGGGGCAGCCCCGTCAACGCCTTTCGCCCGCCGCGCGGCGGGCGAAAGGCCTCAGCTCATCGTCGCGGCCGGGGGCGCGGTGCTGCTGCGCTCGACCAGGCGCGTGGCCAGATCCGCGCGCAGCGCGTTCGGCCGCTTGCCCCGGCTCAGGTCGATCACCAGGCGCGCGGCGGCCTCGGCCATCTCGGTCAACGGCTGGCGCACCGTGGTCAGCGGCGGCCCTATCCAGCGGGTGATCGGCAGGTCGTCGAAGCCGACCACGCTCAGGTCCCGCGGGATCACCAGGCCCAGCTCGCGCGCGGCCTCGTACAGCCCCAGCGCCTGAAGGTCGTTTCCGGTGAAGATCGCGCTCGGCCGGTCGCGCATCCGCAGCAGCTCAAGGCCCAGCGAGTAGCCGGACTCGTGGTGGAAGTCGCCCTCGCGGATCAGCTGCGGGTCGATGGGCAGGCCCGCGGTGTCCATCGCGGCGCGGTACCCGTCGATCCTGGCGCGGCTGCACATCATCCGGCCCGGCCCGCCGATCACGCCGATGCGCCGGTGGCCGAGCTCGATCAGGTGCCGGGTCGCGGCCAGCCCGCCGTGCCAGTTGGTCGCGCCGACCGAGGGCACGTCCTCGCCCGGGTCTCCCGCCGGGTCCATCACCACGAACGGGATGTCGCGGCTGGTCAGCTGCGCGCGCTGGCCCGGGTCGAGATTGCTGAGCACCAGGATCACGCCGGTGGGCCGCCGGGCGAGCACCCCGTCCACCCAGGTCTGCCCGGGACTGAGCCGCCCCGCGGATTCGGAGAGCACCACGTGCAGCCCGGTATCCCGCGCCACGTTCTCCACACCGCGGATCACTTCCATCGCCCACGGGCTCTCCAGCTCGTGGAAGACGAGGTCGAGCAGCGCGGACGGCTGCCCGCTGCCGCGGCGGCGGCTGTATCCGTGCTGGCGCAGCAGTTCCTCGACGCGCACACGTGTCGCGGGCGCGACGTCGGCGCGTCCGTTGAGCACTTTCGAAACTGTCGGAGTCGACACCCCCGCGGCGCGGGCGATCTCCGCGAGGGTCGCCGCGCCGTCGCCGGACGGGCCACCCTGCTGGGACGTGACCTCTGGTGGGCTCATGGCACGCATGGTAACGCCAACAGCGGCCGCGAGGGCCAGGCGGTGGGGTACTTGTGGCCCCTTGACGCCGATGATGGCGCACCGTAAGTTGGCGATAACATTCGAAGTGGATCCCGAATGTTGCGAAATATCCGGGAACCACTCAGTGCCCGAGGAGGGGCGCCGATCCGCACATCGGCCAGCCTCACGGCCGGGGCCGCAGAGCCCCGCCGAACCCGGGGTCCGGCCGGTTGGCGCGTCGTAGCCGCACTCTACGACGCGCCAGCTCGTCGGGATCAGGGATCGCCCGCCCCCGGCCGGGCGGCGAGAGTTGAATTCGAATACGAATCCCCCTCCATAAGTTCGTTGAGCTGCTGATAGCCGAGAGGCTCGCGGATCGACTCATATGTCCCCGCCGTGAAAGCTTCATGCGCGGCCCGCCGCACGAGCGCGTACGCGGCCGCGGCGATCGACGAGCCGAGACTGATCCGCGCGACGCCCAGGGCCGCCAGTTCGCGGATCGGGGCAGCGCCCGGCCCGGCCAGGATGTTGAGCGGCGCGTCGATTCCGTCGACGAGTGCTGACACCGTCTCCGGGTCGGTGACCGAGGGCACGAAGATCCCGCTCGCCCCCGCCGCGATGAAAGCCCTCGCGCGGTCAAGTGTCGCGTCGAGCCGCGTGGCGGGCTCGCCGGCGCCGTTGAGGTACGTGTCGATCCGCGCGTTGATGTAGAGGCGCACGCCGGCCGAAGAGGCCGCCTGCCGCGCCGCCGCGAGCCGCTGTGCCTGATCGTCCACGGGCCGCAGTTCGCGGCCCGAACCGGTCTTCGCATGGACGCTGTCCTCGATGTTCACACCCACGGCGCCGGCCGCCAGCACGCCGCGGATCGTCTCCGCGACCTGCGCGGGCGTCCTGCCGAAGCCCTCCTCGATGTCGGCCGTGACCGGGACGTCCATCACCCGCGCGATCCGCGCGATCACGGCCAGCGCGCCGGCGCGGTCCACCCGGTCGCCGTCCGGGTAACCCAGGCTCCACGCGACCGCGGCGCTCGTCGTCGCGATCGCTTTCGCCCCGGCATCCCGCACCACGCGCGCGCTGGCCACGTCCCAGGCGTTCGCCAGAATCACGGGCTCGCCGCGCCGGTGCAGCGCGTGGAAAAGCTCGGCGTTCTCGTTGATCGTCGTCATGCCGCCAGTCCATCAACCGGTGGCTTCGGTGTCCAGCGAAAGTCCGGCGCCGCGCCGGGCCACGCCCGACCGCCTGCCCGGCGCGGCGCGGTCCGGCCGTCAGAACGCCTCGCCGCGGGCGGCCTTCTCACGCAGCAGGCGCGGCGGCCGGAAGCGCTCGCCGTACAGGTCGGCCAGGTAGTCGGCGCGCGCTGCGAACTCCTCGACGCCGTATGCGTTCACGAACTGCACCGTGCCGCCGGTCCACACCGGGAATCCGATGCCGAAGACGGAACCCAGGTTCGCGTCCCGGATCGAAGTCAGCACGTTCTCCTCCAAGCAGCGGATCGTCTCCAGCGACTGGATGAACAGCAGCCGGTCGCGCAGATCCCGCTCCCCGACCCCGCCGCCGTCCGGGCGCGCGTAACGCTGGGCCAGTCCCGGCCACAGGCGCTTGGGACCGTCGGCCGGGTAGTCGTAGAACCCCGCGCCGCCCGCCTTCCCCGGCCTGCCGTGCTCCCGGATGAGCTCCTCGATGATCCGGAACGCCGGGTCGTCCTCCAGCTGCTTGATCCTCGCCGCCGTCTGCTCGGTCGGCGGCGAGGCGGCCAGATCGGCGAGGGCCTGGTCGCGCACCTTCAGCGACAGGGTCAGCGTCACCTCGTCGTGCACGGCCAGCGGGCCGACCGGCATGCCCGCCTTCTTCGCCACGTTCTCGATCAGCGCCGCGGGCACGCCCTCGGCCAGCAGCCTGACCCCCTCGCCGATGTAAGTGCCGAAGGTGCGCGAGGTGTAGAAACCGCGCGAGTCGTTGACCACGATCGGGCTCTTGCCGATCTGCTGCACGTAGTCGTAGGCGCGCGCGAGCGTCGCGTCCGAGGTCTTCGCGCCGCGGATGATCTCGACCAGCTTCATCTTCGCCACGGGGGAGAAGAAGTGCAGCCCGATGAACCGGCCCTGGTCCGTCACCGCCTCGGCCAGGCCGGTGATCGGCAGCGTCGAGGTGTTCGACGCGATCACCGCGTCCGGGCGCGCGGCGGCCTCGGCCGCGGCGTTCACCTCGTTCTTCACCGCGCGCTGCTCGAATACGGCCTCGATGACCAGGTCGCAGCCTTCGAGGTCGGCGTACCGGCTCGTGGTGGCGATCCTGGCGAGCGCGGCGTCGCGCTGCCGCTCGGTCAGCCGGCCGCGGGCCACCTGCGCGTCGAGCTGCTCGGCGACCGCGGCCCTGCCCTTCTCGGCGGCCTGCGCGTCCACGTCCTTGAGCACGACATCGATGCCTGCGACCGCGCTGACCTGAGCGATGCCCGAGCCCATCATCCCGGCCCCCAGCACGCCCACCTTCGTGGTCTGATGTTTCTCCTGCCCGGAGGGCCGCGACCCGCCGGCCTTGATCTCGTTCAACTGGAAGAAGAACGTGCCGATCAGGTTCTTGGCGATCTGCCCGGTGGCCAGTTCGGTGAAGTACCTGCCCTCCACCTGCAGTGCCGTGTCGAAGTCCACCAGCGCGCCCTCGACCATGGCGGCCAGGGCCTTCTCCGGCGCGGGCAGCGTGCCGTGGGTCTGCTTGCGCAGCGCGGCGGGCGCCGCGGCCAGCAGGCCGTAGGAGGCCGGGTCGAGGGGTTTGAGGTCCTTGACACCGACGGCCCCCGGCGCGGCGTCCCACGGCTGCCGCGCGTCCGGGTGCGCCAGGGCCCACGCTCGCGCCTTCGCCAGCAGTTCCCCGCCGTCCGAGGCCAGCTCGTCCGCCCAGCCGGCCTTCAGCGCCGCGGCCGGGCGCAACCGCCTGCCCTCCGTGATCAGCGGCAGCGCGGCCTGCACGCCCATCATCCGCACCGTGCGCACGATTCCGCCCGCTCCGGGGATCAGCCCGAGCGTGACCTCGGGGAAGCCGAGCCGCACGTCCGTCTGGTCCAGCACGACGCGGTGGTGGCAGGCCAGCGCGATCTCCAGGCCGCCGCCCAGCGCGCTGCCGTTGACCGCCGCCACGACCGGACGGCCGAGCCGCTCAAGCCGGCGCTGACAGGTCTTGACCTGCTCCACCTCGGCCGCGAACGCCTCGGCGTCGGCCTTGGACACCGCCACCAGTTCGCGCAGGTCCGCGCCCGCGAAGAAGGTCTTCTTGGCCGAGGTGACGATCACCGCGCGGATCGAGTCGCGCTGCGCCTCAAGGCGGTCCACGGCGGCGGCGAACGCCGCGCGGAACCCGGCGTTCATGGTGTTGACCGGGCCGTCCTGATCGATCGTCAGCGTCACCACGCCCTCGGCGTCGAGGCTGTAGCGGATGCCGCCGGGCAGGTCGGCGCGCTCCTCGGCGCACTGGTTCACGCCGCCCGCCTCCTTCGTGTCGCGGTCCTGTCGCATCGCTTCCTGACTCACAGTCACACCCGCTCGATGATCGTCGCCACGCCCATGCCGCCGCCGACGCACAGCGTCGCCAGCCCCCGCCGCAGATCGCGGCGTTCCAGCTCGTCCAACAGGGTGCCCAGGATGACCGCCCCGGTCGCGCCGAGCGGATGCCCGAGCGCGATCGCCCCGCCGTTGACGTTGACCCGCTCCTCGTCCACGCCCAGGTCGCGGCAGAACTTCAGCACCACGGCCGCGAACGCCTCGTTCACCTCGAACAGGTCGATCTCGTCCACCGAGAGCCCGGCGCGGTCCAGCGCCTTGCGCGCCGACGGACCCGGGCCGGTGAGCATGATCGTCGGTTCGGTGCCGACCGAGGCGGCCGCGACGATCCGGGCCCGCGGCCGCAGGCCCAGGCGCCGGCCGGCCTGCGCCGAGCCGATCAGGATCGCGGCCGCCCCGTCCACGATCTGCGAGGAGTTGCCGGCGTGGTGCACGTGCTCGATCCGCTCGACGTGCGGGTAGCGGTCGATCGCGACCGCGTCGAAACCGAACTGCCCGGGCGCGGTGAACGAGGGCTTGAGCGCCGCCAGCCCGGACAGCGTCGTCTCCGGCCGGATCGTCTCGTCCGCGGCCAGCAGCACCCGGCCGTTGCGGTCCGCCACCGGCACTACCGAGCGCTCGAAGTAACCCTTTTCGCGCGCGTTCGCCGCCTTCTGATGGCTGCGCACCGCGAACTCGTCCACGTCGGTGCGGCTGAAGCCCTCCAGCGTCGCGATCAGGTCCGCGGACACGCCCTGCGGCACGAAACTCACCGCGAGGCTCGTCTCCGGGTCGGCCATCCACGCCCCGCCGTCCGAGCCCATCGGCACCCGCGACATCGACTCGACCCCGCCCGCCACGACGAGGTCCTCGAACCCGCAGCCCACCTTCGCGGCGGCCGTGTTGACCGCTTCGAGGCCGGAGGCGCAGAACCGGTTGAGCTGCACGCCGGCCACGCTCTGGTCCCAGCCCGCGGCGAGCACGGCGATGCGGGCGATGTCCGCGCCCTGTTCGCCGACGGGGGAGACGACGCCGAACACAACGTCGTCCACGGCCGAGGTGTCGAGGTCGGTGCGCTCGGCCAGCGCCCGCAGCAAGCCGGAGGCGAGAGACACCGGCTTGACGCTGTGCAGCGAGCCGCGCTTGCCCCTGCCGCGCGGTGTACGTACCGCATCGAAGATCAGTGCATCGGTCATACCTGCCACGTTAGGCGCGGCCACGTCGAAAGTCGCATGACCGGGGCGCTCAGTGTTCTTGACCGCAACGCTGCGCGGCAGCCGGCGGGCCGCAACCGCGCGTGGCTCTTCGTCACGCGGAACGCGATGCCTGGCGGCCGGACGCGGTCGCGTCTCGATTCGCCTCTTGATAGGAGCCCTGGTAGGAGCGCGGCGTCGCTCCGGTCCACCGGCGAAACGCCCGGTGGAACGCGCTCGGTTCGGAGAAACCGAGCCGCGCCGACAGCTCCTCGATCGACGTGTCGCCGCGCGCCAGCGCCGAGACCGCCACGTCGCGGCGCAACTGGTCGCGCACCTGCTGGAAACTGGTGCGTTCCGCGGACAGCCGGCGACGCAGCGTCTGCGGGCTGACGGCCAGCCGGGCCGCGACCTGCTCCGGGCCGGGCAGCGGCGCTTCGGCGCCTGCGCCAAGGGCCTGGTTCAGCAGTCTGCGTACCTGCGCGGAGACCTCCTGGCCGTAGTCCATCCGGGCCAGGATGTCCCAGGGCGCGCGCCGCAGGAACGCGCGCAGCGCGGCCTCGTCCTGCACCACCGGTTGGTCCAGGAGCGCGCGGTCGAAGCTCACCGCGGTGGCGGCGGCGCCGAAACGGCAGGTCGTGCCGTACAGCAGCCCGTACTCGAGCGCATGCGGGGGAGCGGGATACCCGAGCTCCACCTCGTCCAACCCGATCCGGCGGCGGATCAGCCAGGACGCGGAGCGGTGCCAGACGATCAGCAGCGACTCGGCCGCGAACCGGTCCGGATCGTCGTAGTCGGACAGGTCGAACTCCACGCGCGCGACCGAGTCCCGCTCGGTCAATGAGAACCGAGGGCCGGCCGGGAACAGTCGGTAGAACCGGTCCGCGCGGCGCACCGCGGTACGCAGGTCCGGGCTGCAATGCACCACCGCGTGCGTCATCATCGCGAAGGTGCCGAGCCGCAGCGGCGCCGAACACAGGCCGAGCAGTTCGTCGTCGAGGGCGCTCCACAGCGCCTTGGTCAGTGCCACGAACTGCGCAGCGGGCACCCTTCCGTGCTCATCGGCCAGCGCGTGCTCCTCAATGCCTGCGCGTTCCAGCAGCGGCGCGACGTCCACACCCCGCCGCCGCGCGCCGACCAGCGCGGCACGCACGTGGTGCGCGGCGGCCCACCGGGTGAACCCCATCGGCTCCGTCACAGTCCGCATCGTACGTAACCCGCGGCCGCCGGGCTTCAGCGCGTGCAAGACCTGGCCAGGCCTCACGGCATGACGACACTTAAGCTCACAGCGTGACGACACTTGGGCGCGACGACGACGCATATGACAACCCAGGCGATGCGTACACCGCACATGCCGCTGCCGGTCCGCTGTCCGGCATTCGCGTGCTGGAGTTCGCGTCCCTGGCACCGGCACCTTTCGCGTGCACGCTGCTGTGCGATCTCGGCGCCGACGTGCTGCGGATCGTGAACCCGGCGGACCGGGGACCGACCGCCCGGCCGCATCCCGGAGATCCGCTGGACCGCGGCCGGGCGGTCGCGGCGCTCGACCTCAAGCAGCCGGGCGCCGCGAGCACCGCCCTCGACCTGGCCGCGCGGGCGGATGTGCTGGTGGAGGGCCTGCGGCCCGGGGTCATGGAACGGCTGGGGCTCGGCCCGCAGGTGTGCCTGGAACACAACCCGCGGCTGGTTTACGCGCGGATGACCGGCTGGGGGCAGGACGGGCCGCTGTCCGCGCGGGCCGGACACGACCTGAACTATCTGGCGCTCTCCGGGGCGCTGGAACACCTCGGGCCGTTCGACGGGCCGCCCGCACCGCCGCTCAACTATGTCGCGGACTTCGGCGGCGGCGGGATGCTGCTCGCGGTCGGTGTGCTCGCGGCGCTCGTCGAACGGGAGCGCTCCGGGCGCGGGCAGGTCGTGGACGCGGCGATGAGCGACGGCGCCGCGCTGCTCGGCGGCGTCGTGCACGGCTTGCGGGCGCGCGGCCTGTGGGGTGAGCAGCGCGGCGGAAACCTGCTCGATGGATCAGCGCCCTTCTACACGACGTATACGTGCGCGGACGGCCGGTTCGTCGCGGTCGGGGCGATCGAGCCGCAGTTCTACGCGCAGCTGATCGACTTGCTGGGCCTGGGGGATCGGATCGATCCGGCGGGCCAGCACGACCGCGGCGCCTGGCCGGAGACGAGGCGGCTGCTCGCGCGGACCTTCGCCACGCGCCCCCGCGACGAGTGGAGCTGGCTGTTCGCGGGTTCAGACGCCTGCGTCACGCCGGTGCTGACGCCGTGGGAGGCGCCGGACCATCCGCACAACGAGGCCCGCGGCACGTTCACGACCGTGGCAGGGTATGTACAGCCGTCGCCCGCGCCGCGCTTCTCCCGCACCCCGGCGGCCGTGCCGCTGCCGCCGCACACGGTGGATCCGGACGAACACTGGCCGCGCACCGGGTCCGCGGGCGCGTCCGGGTCGCCTTCGGTCGGGTAAACCACCCCCGGCACGGCGGTCACGGCCCCCGGCCGGCCCGGCCGCGCGTCAACTCGGGTCGGGCGCTTCCACCTCGACGTCCGCGTCGTCGCCCGCAGGTTCGGAACGCAGTTCGCGCACCACGGACCAGGCGATCGAGACCATCGGGACCGCCACGACCGCGCCCACCACGCCCGCGACGATGCTGCCCGCGATCACCGAGACCGCGACCATCACCGGGTGCAGCCGGACCGCCCAGCCCATGACCAGCGGTTGCAGCACGTGGCCCTCGATCTGCCCGAAGACCACGATCAGCACCAGCACGATCAGCGCGGTGACCACGCCCCGCCCGGCCAGCGCCACGACCGTGGCCACCGCCATCGCCACGGGCGAGCCGACCAGCGGCACGAAGGAGGCGATGAACTCCAGGATCGTCAGCGGCAGCGCCAGCGGGACCTTGAGCAAGTACAGCGAGATGCCGACCATCACCGCGTTCGTGCCCGCGACGATGATCACACCGCGGGTGTAGCCGGAGAAGGTGCTCCACGCCGCACGCCCGGCCCGATCCCAGGTGGAGCCCGAGTCGCCCGGCAACTGCGTGGTGAACCAGCGCCACATCTGATCGCCCGACTTCGTGAAGAAGATCGAGCAGAACACCGCCAGCGCCACCACCGTCAGGACCTCCACCGCCCGGCTGGCTCCGCTCAGCGCCTGGCTGATCAGGGTGGAGCGGTGGCTGGCGACGAAGGAGCTGACCTTGCCCTGCAAACCCGAGAGCGTCGAGGGGCTCACGTGGAAAGGCGAGCCCTCCAGCCACTGCTCGATGCGGCCGAGCCCGCCGCTGAACTCCTTGCCCAGTTCGCCGCTCTCGTTCGCGACCGTCGTGCCGACCAGGGTGAACACCCCGCCGATCACGGCGATGCTGCCGAGCATGGACACCAGCACGGCCAGCGGGCGCGGCATCCGCCGGGACAACACGTTCACCGGCGGCCGCAGCAGCGCGGTGAAGACCAGGGCGAGGAACAGCGCGATGCCGACCAGCTCGAACCGCAGCAGCAGCAGGTAAGCGACGTAGACGGCCGCGCCGACGATCAGGATCCGCCAGGAGTAGGCGGCGGCCATGCGCAGCCGCAGATTCACCAGGGCGTCCGCGTTGTTCTCGGCCAGCGCCCGCTGCCGGGCCAGGCCGCTGCGCGTGCCGGCCAGCGAACCGGCCGCCCGGGACTTGGAACCCGCCGTACCGGAGACCCGCCCGTTGCTCGGCGGGGAGGCCGCAGCCGTACCCGAGTCAGGGGGTTGCGGCGCGCCGCCGCGCCGCGGGCGAAGAGGCCGGCTACTCAACCTGCGCACCGCCACTTCGCCACTCGCGTGATCCGTCCGGATAGCCGTCTCGATCGTTTCGCGGCGAGTATCCCCGCCGGACCTGTTCAAACAACCGCGCGCGCGCAGCGCGCCGCCCGGTCACGGCCCGAAGGAGATCGAGCCGACGTCCCGGGCCTGCACGACGTTCCCGCTCACGGTCGCGCCGCCGGTGATCACATTGGTCGTGGTCCCGCCGTCGACGGCGGCCGCCGCGGCCCCGCTCAGCCACTGCCGCAGCGCCGCCTCGAACTGCGCGTCGCCGCGCGCCAGGGTCACCAGCTCGGCACTCAGGTCGATCACAGAGCCCTCATCGTCTCGGCCGCCCGCGCTCAACTGCTCGACGGCCCGCGCGGCGGCGGCCCGCTGCGGGAAGGCCGAGCGCACCAGCTTCACCAGGGCGGCCCAGGCGCTCTTTCCGGCATCGGCGGCGGCGGCACCGAGGGCGGAGTCGATCGCCGTCGCGACGGCCGATACCGTCAACGGATCCATCGCCCACTCCTGCCCGCTCGCCGCACCCTCTTGCGCCAGGATAACCAGCGCGCCACGTAAGCGGCGGGAACACGCGAGACATCCCGCCGGAAAGCCGTGGAGGGGCGATCGCCGAGGCTCGAGTCCCGGCGGCGCCTCGGCCCGGCGAACCGGGGCTCACAAAGCACGCCGGAACAGCACGCCGGATTCCGGAGAACCTGTGCTACACGCTCAGCCGCAGCGCGTAGTAGCAGAGTTCTGCCGTTGTGCGCACGCGGCGCAAGCCGTTCTTCTCCAGCACGCGCTGTGAGCCGATGTCGGCCGGGTCGGTGTCGGCATTGACCGCCGTCACCCCGCCGTGCGCGCGGCAGATGTCGATCAGCCCGGCCACGGCCTCGGTGCCGTAGCCCTTGCCCCACTCCGGTTCGACCATGCCGTAGCCGATGGTCACCTCGCCGGATGCGTCCGGGGGGCCGTGGAAGCCGGCTGTGCCGATCGTGCGCCCGTGTGCCAGCGGCACGATCCGGTAGACCCCGAACGCGCCGAGGTCCTGTGCGGCCTGCGCAAGCCTGGCGCATGGAGCGCGGTCCTCATCACGCGGAAAGCCCACGGCCCACCTGTCGCCGTGGCCCGGTTCTCCGCCGGCGACCGCGGTTGCCTCGGATCTGGTGAGCGGCAGCAGGTCGATGGTGCGGGCAGGCCAGTTCCCCATAGTGCGGACGATCGAAGCAGATCCCTTCCGCCCGTGCCACCGAGTTTTCGCCGGCCGGTACGAGCGCCTCATCGCGTCCGCCGCCCGCGCGACGGCGAACCATGAAAAGCCCGCACGTCGCAAGAAAGCTGGCTGCCTGGCCGTCGCATCGTCACAACTCTGTGAAAGGCACATGTGATGGCATTGACGAGCGTGTCAGCCAGGATTCGACGAGGTGCCGGCGTACGCCTCGCTGCCGTTCTCGCAGCCGGCTCCCTCAGCGCCGCCGTGTTCCCGCTCACCCCTGCGCCGCCGCGTCGGGTGGGGAGTGTGTCCGGGCCGAGTGGTCTACACCTCCCCGGCGCGGGACACTAGGGGCTGTTCGGGGTTCGGATCATGATCAGCCCCTAGGCGGTGTTGGGGAATGCCTCAAGGGGCGAATCCGGTGATTGACTTCGCCTGGACGCACGGCCGAAACGTCCACAGACGACCGCTGTGTTGAATCATGAACGCGCGAGGACGCTCCGGCCGCGCGCCCATGCTCGTCGCTGACCGGATTCGCCATGACGATTCCGACAAAGCGGCGGTCGAATCGTTGCCTTGATACATTCCCCAACACCGCCTAGCCGACGCCGGGGCGCGGGAATGCCTCGGCGGCGACCAGGCCGTCGCGCACCGCCTCGCGCTGCACCGCGTGAACCGTGCGGCCGTGCAGGTCGGAGATGCGCTGCCAGCCGAAGCCCGAGCCGACCTCGTCCGCCAGGCGCCCGCGCTCCTCCGGCGACCAGCGGGTGTGCGAGTTCGGGTACTGCTTGCGTCGCGCGCGCAGCCACTCGCCGAAGGTCGGCCGGTCCACGAACCAGGTCAAAGCACTGAAATAGCGGCGGTCCAGCCGGAAGACCACCTCTTCGGCGCACAGGAACACCAACTGCTCCTCATCCACCGCCACCCGGTCGGCGCGCAGCACCAGTTCGCCCTCGGTCAGGGAAACCCCGCGCGGCCCGCTCGTCGTCTCCACCGGTGCGGTCAGCCGCACCCGCACCCACCCGGCCTTCTGTGCCGTCGCGCGTCCACTGTCCCCGAAATCCTTGCCGGTCACGGAAGCTACCTCCCCGACGGTTCCGTTCGCTGACTCCTGATACCTACCCGGCACGGTTTCGAACAAACGTTCTCGGGCGCGAAAAACGGGGTTTGGCCTGCGGAAATCAACGCGCGGACAGCCCGCGCGGCGCCAGTTCCACACCGCTTCGTGGGCCGGCTCGACCGGCTCGCCGGTCCGTACGCCCGTACCCGCCGGATGCGTCGCTTCGCCGGCCTGTGTACGGAAACGGAAAGGAGCCCCGCCGCCCGAAGGCCGCGGGGCTCCCGTCCTCACGTCGGCCGCTTTTCGCGGCCGGGGTTCATCCTCAGCTCGCGCGCCGCCGGTCGGTGCGATCCTGCTCCGGGCGCTTGTAGCCCTGGTGCCGGCTGTCGCGGCCGAACCGCTCGGCGCCGCGGTTGCGGTCGAAACCGCCGCGCTCGCCGTGCCGATCGTCGCGCCGCGCGAAGCCGCCGCGCTCCTCGGAACGGCGCCCGTCGGCGCCGCCCGTCTCGGTGCCCGGCTGGCGCGGGCCCGCCGCGGCCGGGCGCTGGAAACCGCCTTCGCGCCGCTCGCCGCGCCCGAAACGGTCCGCGTCGCGTCCGCCTTCGAAGCGCCGGCCCTGATAACCGTCGCGCTTCCCGTCGCGCCACTCGCCGCGGTCCCGGCCGCCCGTCTCGGGCCGGTCGGACCGTGTCGTGGCGCCGACGCCACCGGGCGCCCCGTCGCGCGTGCCGCCTCCAAAGCGGTCGCGCCCGTACCGCTCGTTGCCGTACCGCTCGTTGTCGGATCGCTCGGTGCCGGGCCGGTCAGTGCTGGGCCGGTCAGTGCTGGGCCGCTGCGCGCCGAACCGCTCCGTCGCGGGCCGGTCCGTGCCGGGCCGATCGGCGCCCCGTCGGTCGAAATCGCGTCCGCGCCGCTCGAACGAGCCCGTGCGGTACTCGCGTCCGGGCCGCGCGTACCGGTCGCCACGGTCCCGGTTCCAGTCACGCCCATCGCGCGGCCGCGCGACACGCTCGCGCACCGGCAGCGTGAACACCGGCACGTCGCCGGGCTCCGGAACCTCGCGGGCCCCGGTCAGGTCGGCGAGCGCGACGCCCGCGGCCTCCCACCTGCCCCCGGAACCCAGCGGGGCGGTGTCCAGCTCCTCGGCGGTGACCCCGGCCTCGTTCATCAGCCGCTGCGCCTGCTTGCGCTGCTTCGGCAGGATCAACGACGCGACCACACCGGCCTGTCCCGCGCGCGCCGTACGGCCCGCCCGGTGCAGGTAGTCCTTCGAGTCGCGCGGCGGGTCGAGATGCACCACCAGGTCGATGCCGTTCACGTGGATGCCCCTCGCCGCCACGTCGGTGGCGACCAGGACCGGGGTGAGGCCCTCCTTGAAGTCCTCCAGCGTCTTCGTGCGCGCCACCTGCGTCATCCCGCCGTGCAACCCGGCGGCCGGCAGCCCGCGCTCGCGCAGCTGCTCGGTGACCCGGTCCACCGCCATCTGCGTGCGCACGAAGAAGAGCGAACGGGACTCGCCGGGCTTCTCGGCCGCGTGCCGCCCCGCGATCTGCGCCGCGACCTTCGCCTTGTGCTGCGGGGCGACCATCAGCAGGTGGTGGCTCATCGTGGAGACCGCGCCCGCGTGCGGGTCCACCTCATGCAGCGCCGGGTCGTTCATGTACTTCTTGACGATCTCGTCGACCGCGCCGTCGAGCGTGGCCGAGAACAACAGCCGCTGGCCGCCCTCGGCGACCTGGTCCATCAGCTCGCAGACATGCGGCAGGAAACCCATGTCGCACATCTGGTCGGCCTCGTCGAGGATCGCGATGTCCACCTGGCCGAGCTCGCACTCGCCCTGCTCGATCAGGTCGGACAGGCGGCCGGGGGTGGCCACCAGCATCTCGACGCCGTACCGCAGGTTCTCGATCTGCTTACGCATCGGAGCGCCGCCGTAGACCGAGCGGATCCGCAGACGCAGCGCTCTGGCATACGGCCGCAGCGCCTCCTCGACCTGCATCGCCAGTTCCCGCGTGGGCACCAGCACCAGCGCGAGCGGCTTGCGCGACTGGGCGCGCAACCCCTCGAGCCGGGCGAGCGTCGGCAACCCGAACGCGAGCGTTTTGCCGGAGCCGGTGCGCCCGCGGCCGAGCACGTCCCGGCCGATCAGCGCGTCCGGGATGGTGGCAGCCTGGATGGGGAACGCGGTGGTGAGGCCGGCTTCGGCGAGCACGCCCAGAAGCGGGGTCGGCAGTTCGAGCGAGGCGAAGGTCACCTCGGTGCCGGTGTCGAGCACGGCCGCGGTCTCGGGCGCGGCTTCGGGAGTCGTGGTGGTGTCCACGGACATGGTGGTACTGACCTCCTGGTCGGAACGGCACGTGCCAAGGAGGCTTCAGGGAACGCGGGAGCGCGCCGCCGAGCCAATCACAAGTACGGGCCCTACATCGGGGCAATGCCGCGCCTGTGTTGGCCTCTGATCCCCAGTCAGCCGACCGCTGTACGCGGTCGTCCTGTGATCGTGAGCCGGAGGTCTTCCCTCCGTGGGGTGCGGGCCGGATTCCCGCCACGCGGGCGGCATCCAGGCGCCGAATAGCGCGCGGGCATCACATGAGTACCTGGTCAGTGTAACCGGGCTGCCCGTGTGGCACGAAACCGGCAGGCCAGCGGGGGAGAAATGGCCGTCGCGCAGCCGTGTTCGTCAGCATTCGGCCATCCGAGCACCGCGGCCGCGAGTAAGCTTTGAGGCACACAGGGGGAACGTACATACCTCCGGGAATCGACCGAGTGGCCGGTATCCGACCGTGGCGCCGCTCGTTGACCCAGGGCGGTCCCTTCATCCGGGGTGTGGCGGGAAGGAGGCGGGCCGAGCATGACAGCGACAGGCGCCGACAGAGCGGTGTCCCGCGGCCGGATTCCCGGGATGCGCCGCAAACGCGAGGAACCGGACCTGGTGGCGGCTTTCGTCGCGCGCGGACTCGCGGTGGTCCCGGCCGCCGCGCCGCTGGGCCCGGGCTGCTCCTGCAGCCGTGTCGGCTGTCCCGACCCCGGTGCCCACCCGCTCTCGTACGGCTGGCAGACCGAGGCCAGCGCCGACCCCGCCCAGCTGCGCCGCTGGCGCTCGCGGTTGCCGGACGTGAACTTCGCCAGCCC
Organism: Actinocrinis puniceicyclus; assembly: GCF_018283645.1. Taxonomy (GTDB): domain Bacteria; phylum Actinomycetota; class Actinomycetes; order Streptomycetales; family Catenulisporaceae; genus Actinocrinis; species Actinocrinis puniceicyclus. Next base: position 25,468 of record NZ_JAGSXH010000044.1, read on the forward strand.
CACCGGCCGCACCCACGACGTGCTCGACGTCCCGATCGGCGCCGGCCGGATCGCCTTCCGCTCGCTGACCGCCGCCGGTGTGCAGCTCGGCCCCGTAGCCGTGTCCGCGCAGGGAGACCGCTGCCTGTTCTTCACCACTGCCCGCCCGGGCGGCCAGGAGGAACGCGCCGGCGACGAGTGGTGGCACTGCGACCTGGATGCGGCCCCGGAGACGGGGCTGGGCGGCCCCGGCCTGCGCTGGCACACCCGCGGCTCCTATGTGCTCGTGCCGCCCGCCCGTGCCCTCAACGGCGGGCGCGCCCGCTGGATCCACGCGCTGGACGCGCCGCTGCCGGACCCGCTGCGACTGCTGGGCGCCCTCGCCGACGCCTGCGAAGCCGTCGCCGCGACGGGCGAGATCGCACAGTGGTAACGACAGGGGCTGCGGCGATAGCGAGGGGCTGCGCGGTCGGCAGGGCTGCGCGGCGTTGTTGAGCGGTTCCGCACGGTGAGGCGGTATCGCCTGTGCGACGGCGCCGGCGGAAAGATCAGGCGACGGTGAGCAGCTGCGCGCCCTCGTCCGTGACCACCATCGTGTGCTCGAACTGAGCCGTCAGCTTCCCGTCCGCCGTCACCGCGGTCCAGTTGTCGTCCCACATCCGGTGCTCGATCGTGCCGAGCGTCAGCATCGGCTCGATCGTGAACGTCATCCCCGGCTCAAGCAGCTTCGTCCCCCGCGGATCGTCATAATGCGGGATGATCAGTCCGCTGTGGAACGCGGTGGCGATGCCGTGCCCGGTGAACACGCGCACCACCCCGTACCCGAAGCGCTTCGCGTACGACTCGATGACCCGCCCGATCACGTTGATCTGACGACCCGGCCGCACAGCCTTGACCGCGCGGTTCAGCGCCTCGCGGGTGCGCTCGACCAGCAGGTGCGCCTCCTCGGAGACCTCCCCGACCTCGAAGGTCGCGTTCGTGTCCCCGTGCACGCCGTTGATGAACGCGGTGATGTCGACGTTGACGATGTCGCCCTCGTTCAGCACCGTGGAGTCCGGGATGCCGTGGCAGATCACCTCGTTGATCGACGTGCACAGCGACTTCGGGTAGCCCTTGTAGCCCAGCGTGGAGGGGTAGGCTCCGTGGTCGCACAGGAACTCGTGCCCGACCCGGTCCAACTCGTCCGTGGTGACCCCGGCCTTGACCGCGTTGCCGACCTCGGTGAGTGCCTGCGCCGCGATGCGTCCCGCGATCCGCATCTTCTCGATCGTCTCGGCGCTCTGCACGTCCGGACCGTTGTACGGCTTAGGTCGCGGTTTGCCGACGTATTCCGGTCGGGCGATGTGTGCGGGGACGGACCGTGTCGGGGACAGAACGCCGGGAACAAGGGAAGGCATGCGCACGAGTCTAAGACGTCGATGCGGGGAAGTAGCCCTCTGCCTATCGCCAGCGGCCCCATGGCTGAAGTCCCGAAAGGAACGCGGATGACCGACGAGGAGCCTCAGTGGTTCTACTGCATCAAGCATCACACCGTCGAAGGTCCGGTCGGATGCAGGGCCCAGGACCGGCTCGGCCCGTACCACACGCGTGAGGAAGCGGAACAGGCGCTGGAAAAGGTGAAGGAACGCAACCAGGCATGGGGTGATGATCGCGCCTGAGTTCCGGGGCCGCGCCTACCAGCGCTCCACCCGAGGTCCGCTGACCGCCTCGATCCAGCGGCCCAGCCGCGCTCGCAAACCGCCCGGCGCCGCTTCCCGCGTCGCGGCGGCCAGCGAGACGAGGTGCTGCGCGCTGTCGAAGGTCAGCGGGCCCGGTCCGGACGGAACGATCAGCTTCTCGTGCGCCAGGGACCGCAACTGGCCGGCGCTCTGATCGACGGTCAGGATCCGCGCCCCGCGCCGTCGCGCGTCGTCCACCCGCTCCAGCAGTTGATCGGCGGGATCCCGCTGCGCCACGACCAGCAGGGCCTCGCCGCGGCCGGTCGATTCCAGCCGCCGCAGGCCGGCTGCCAGGTGCGGAGGAGCGTCCGGCGGCGGATCGTGCCGCAGCAGCACCGGCGCCAGCTGCGGCAGGTTGGCCCACTGCGACTCATCGGTCAGGTGCGCCGCGAGGTGCCACGGCTCGTCGTCCGCGGGCCCGGCCAGCAGCAGCCCGCCGGCCCGGTGCGGTGCCCGGCGCAGCGCGCAGCCGAACTCGTCGCTGGCCTCGAGCCAGTCCGCGCTGCCGCCGGTGGCGTCCAGCAGGTCGCGCAGGGCGGCCGCCTGCACTCTGTCCATGGACACCATCGTGCCAGCTGAATGCCTGGGTCGTGGCATCTTGCGCAAAACGGACGGTTCGGAGGGCGTTCAGTCCCGTTTCGGACTTACAGACGGTTACGTTAGGGCCTGCACTCCTGCGTCTCAGGCACCGCAGGACGAGGACCCGGCCGGATCTGCGGCCGGGCCCTCATCATCGGCTCAGTGGAACGTGTGCTCCGGGGCCGGGAAGGCCCCGCTGACCACGTCCGCGGCGTAGGCGCGGGCGGCGTCGCCGAGAACGGCGCGCATATCGGCGTACTTCTTCGCGAAGCGCGGCGCTTGTCCGGCCGTCATCCCCGCCATGTCCGTCCACACCAGCACCTGCGCGTCGGTGCCCGGGCCGGCGCCTATGCCGATCGTCGGGATGTTCAGCAGCTCGGTGACCCGCGTGGCCAGTTCCCCGGGCACCAGTTCCAGGACCACCGCGAAGGCCCCGGCGGCCTCCAGCGACTTGGCGTCCGCGAGCAGCCGCTCCGCCTCCTCGTCGCCGCGTCCCTGCACCCGGTAGCCGCCGAGCACGTTGACGGACTGCGGAGTGAGCCCGACGTGCGCCATCACCGGGATTCCGGCCTGGACCAGCGCCTCGACCTGGGGCACGACCCGGCGGCCGCCTTCCAGCTTGACCGCGCCGGCCCCCGCCTCCTTCAGGAACCGGGTACCGGTCGCCAGCGCCTGAGTCGCCGAAGCCTGGTACGAGCCGAACGGCATGTCGGCCACGATCAGCGACCGTTTCGTGCCGCGGACCACGGCCGCGGTCAACGTGATCAGTTCGTCCACCGTCACGGGCACCGTGTTCGGGTAGCCGAGATGATTGTCCGCCGCCGAGTCTCCGACCAGCAGCACCGGGATCCCGGCCTCGTCGAACACGCCGGCGGTCAGCGCGTCATAGGCGGTGAGCATCGGCCAGCGCTCGCCGCGGCGTTTGGCCAGCGCGAGATCGCGTACGGTGACCCGGCGGCCCACGCCGTCCGAGCCGCCGTAGAGCGTCAGCCTGGACTCGGCGGCGGGTTTGGGTTCCACCTGCGCCGCCGGGGCTCCTTGCGCGCAGGCGGCGGCGGGCTCGGGTTGCGGAGACATGCCTGGGACTGACATGAAAGTGCGACTCCTCGGAAAAAAGATCTCGTGGCGCCCTGCGGGCGTCCCCGGACTGAGAGGGATCGTCTCACCTCCGGCGCGCCGCCGCCAGGGTGCGGCTGCGCCCCGACGCCGCGCGGTCAGTGCTGCCAGAACATGAACGCGTCGCGGCCCTGGCCCGGTCCGTAGTAGGGCTGGCCGAACGTGCTCATGATCGACTCGACCGCGTGCGAGAAGCCGTCGCGCACCGGCGGGAAGGCGACCAGCAACAGCAGCACCAGCAGGATTCCGTAGGGCCTGATCGGCTCCAGCCCGCGGCGGGTCTCCGGGCGCAGATACGGCTCGATGATCCCGAAGCCGTCGAGCCCGGGAACCGGGATCAGGTTCAGCAGCGCCACGGCGACCTGGATGTAGGCGAAGAAGGAAACGCCCTGCCAGAAAACCTGATGCGGCCCGAAGATCGCCGACCCGCCCACGATGAACGGGGCGCCCACGGTCGGCGCGGCCAGCGCGATGGCCACCATGGCGATCACCGCGAACTGGATGTTGAACAGCGGCCCGCTCGCCGAGATCATGGCGGCCTGCCAGCGTTTGCGCGCCACCGTGCGGTCGACGAGCACCGCGCCGCCGGGCAGCGGAAGGCCGCCGAGCGCCAGGTAGATCGCCGGGAGCAGCAGGCTGAGTACCGGATTGAGGTAGCGCAGGGGGTTGAGGTCGAGATAGCCGCGCGCGGCCACCCCGCTGTCCCCGGCCAGGTGCGCGGCGTATGCGTGCCCGAACTCGTGCAGGCACAGCACGACGAAGTAGGCGCCGAAGACGAACACGAACACCGCGAACTTCGCGTCGCCGTAACCGGTCCAGGACGCCACCGCCCCGGTCACCGTCACCGCCACGATGGCCAGGAAGACCGAGCTCACCTTGATTCTCTCGCGCCGCTTCCACGGCGCCGCGGTGCGCCTCGGCACCCCCGTGCGCTGGCCGAAAACACCCATGTTCGCTGAGCACTCGCTTCTGCAGGTCGGGTGCCCGGCGCCGGACCGGTCGGCCGGGACGGGCGGTGGTCAGAGGTGCCGGTCGGCGCCTCGCCGCCCATGGTATGGCCCGATACTGAGCGTGCGATGTGAACGCCCGCGATGGTGGGAGCAGCTCATGAGCTTATGGGCCGGTTTTGGTGCGTAACGCAATATCGGCCCGGCTGTGGAACGCCGCGTTCTGAGGCCGGTGGAACTGAGGGCTGCGGCCGTATGCCCCGCTCCGGCACACAACGGGCCGGCCTGCGGTTCGCACCCGCAAGCGGCCGGAAGACCCTCGTTCAGAAGACCGCGTGCGCGTTCTGCTCCGGCATGGCCGGCTGTTCCTCTTCTTCGCCGGCGACGATCAGCTCGCCGACCCGGTCCGCCAGCGCGGTCCGCCCGTCCTGCCCGAGGCCCGAATCGGTCACCAACGCCGCGGCGCCCTCCAACCCGGCGATCGCGCACAGGCCGACCACGCCCCACTTGGTGTGGTCCGCCAGCACTATCAGCCGCCGCGCCGTCGACATCAGCGCGCGGTTGGTCTCGGCCTCCATCAGGTTCGGCGAGGTGAACCCGGCGACCTCATCCATGCCGTGCACGCCCATGAACACGCAGTCCAGATGCAGGGCACGGATAGACTGGATGGCGACCGGCCCTACCAGAGCATCTGACGGTGTCCGCACCCCGCCGGTGAGAATCACCGTCTGACTCGCGACGGCGTGCGTATGCAGCACCTCGGCGACACGTAGGGAATTGGTGACGACGGTCACGTCCGGAACCCTCGCCATCGCACGGGCGAACGCGTGCGTCGTCGTTCCCGCAGTGACCCCGATCGCGGTTCCGGGCCGGACCAGTTCCGCCGCGCGCCGGGCGATGGCGTCCTTGGCCGCGCGTTCCCTGCCGACCTTCGCCTCGAAACCCGGTTCGTCCGTCGAGCCGGGGTGGCGGGCCGTCGCGCCGCCGTGCACCTTCTCGATCAATCCCTTGCGGGCGAGGGTGTCGAGGTCCCGGCGCACGGTCATGTCCGAGACGCCGAGCGCCTGGGTCAGATCACTGACCCGTACCCCGCCGATGCGGCGGACCTCCTCCAGGATCCAACTTTGCCGCTGCGCCGCCAACATCTCCGGGCTCCTTCTCGCCGAGGACGGCCCGCTGCGCGCAACCGTCCCGCACACCGTTGCGCAGCGAACCACCAGCCGACACAGAAACACACTCGATCCAACACGGACCGGCCTTACGTGGGTGGGAAGAACCCAGAACGCAACAGTAACGACAGCGCGGCTGGCACACCAGCCCCAACAACAGCCGGTATGGATGTTTCATTTTGAGCAAGAACCCTTGACATCAGTGCCGATACGGCGGTTTGCTCTGCGCCAGATTGTTTGTTCACGTTCGATTGGGGTCAGTTAGCGTTCCTCTTCGCTCGCGACTCCACACCAGTAAGGTTCTCCCTGCTCCACTGACGTCTCACATGGAGGTGCGATGTCCCCAGAGTCCCCCAGGGTGTTCCATGGCCCTGATGTCGACCGGCGGATCATGCTCAAGGGCTTGCTCGGGGCGGCCGGCGTCGCCGCGCTGCCGACCCTCGCGGCGTGCAGCTCGTCGAACAAGTCGTCCTCCTCGACGCCCGGCGCCGCGGCCGGCACCGTCACGCTCGGCTCAAACGCCTCCGACGCGGTCCCGAAGAAGGCGTTCCAGGCCGTCTACGACGCGTTCCAGGCGAAGAACACCGGCATCAAGGTGCAGGTCAACACCAAGGACCACGACACCTTCCAGGAGCAGATCAACAGTTACCTCCAGGCCACACCGGACGACGTGTTCACCTGGTTCGCCGGCTACCGCATGCAGTTCTTCGCGGCCAAGGGCCTGTCAAACAAGATCAACGACGTCTGGGACAAGATCGGCAACAACTTCCCGCAGTCGGTCCACGATCTGTCCAAGGGCCAGGACGGCAACTACTACTTCGTGCCGATCTACTACTATCCGTGGGCGGTCTTCTACCGCAAGAGCGTGTTCGCGGCGCACAACTACCAGGTCCCCACCGACTGGAACAGCTTCGTCTCGCTGTGCGAGAAGATGAAGTCCGACGGTCTGAACCCGATCGCCTTCGCGGACGCCGACAAGTGGCCCGCCATGGGCACCTTCGACCAACTGAACATGCGCACCAACGGCTACCAGTTCCACATGGACCTGATGCACGGCAAGGCCGCCTGGACCGACGCGAAGGTGAAGAAGGCCTTCGACTACTGGACCCAGATCCTGCCTTACCACCAGGCCGGATACATCGGCCGCAAGTGGCAGGACGCCGCGCAGTCGCTGTTGCAGAAGAAGTCTGGCATGTACCTGCTCGGCACCTTCGTCGCCCAGCAGTTCACCAACCCGGACGACCTGGCCGACCTGGACTTCTTCGCCTTTCCCGCGATCGACCCGCAGTGGGGCCAGGACAGCGTCGAGGCCCCGGTCGACGGCTTCATGCTCAGTAAGAACCCGAAGAACCGCGCCGCCGCGGTCAAGCTGCTCGAGTTCATCGGGTCGGCTGACGGCGAGGGCGCGTACCTGAAGGTGGACAACAGCTACGACGCGCTGGTCAATGGATACGACACCTCCGGGTACAACGCGATCCAGAAGAAGTCCGCGCAACTGTTCGGCTCGGCCCAGCACGTCTCGCAGTTCATGGACCGCGACGCCAACCCGGCGTTCACGTCCACGGTGATGCAGCCGCAGCTTCAGGCGTACCTGCAGAACCCGGGCAGCATCGGCAGCATCCTGAGTGGGATCGAGCAGCAGAAGCAGTCCATCTACAACTCCTGACCGGCCACGCCGGAGACGGCGAAGCCACCGGAACGAGGAACTCCGATGACCGTCGGAACCAGCGCCGACGCCGTCGAGACCGGGCGCGCAGCGGATCTTCCCCGCGCGCCCGGGCGGCTGCGACGGCTGACCGGCCGAGACAAGACTGTCCTGACCCTGATGACCGGCGTGCCCACGGCACTGATGGTGGTGTTCGTCTGGATCCCGGCGCTGGCCTCGATCCTGCTGTCCTTCACCTCCTGGGACGGGATCGGCCTGGACTCGATCAAGTGGATCGGGTTGCGCAACTACCAGCAGATCTTCACCATCTACCCGTCCTTCTGGCCGGCTGTGGAGCACAACGTCCTCTGGCTGGTGGTACTCGCGCTCCTCCCGACGCCGTTCGGCCTGTTCCTGGCCTACCAGCTGGACAAGAAGATCAGGTTCAGCCGGTTCTACCAGAGCGCGTTCTTCCTGCCGGTCGTGGTGTCCAGCGCCGTGATCGGGTTCGTCTGGGAGCTGATCTACAACCCGGACCACGGCCTGATCAACAGCCTGTTCCACACGAACAACCCGAACGGCACCTACCTGGACTGGGTCGGCAACCCGAAGCTGAACATCTGGGCGGTGCTGGTCGCCGCGTCCTGGCGGCACGCGGGTTACATGATGATCCTCTACCTGGCCGGCCTCAAGAGCGTCGATCCCTCGCTCAAGGACGCCGCCGCGGTCGACGGCGCCAACGAGTGGCAGGCGTTCCGGCATGTGGTCTTCCCCGCGCTGCGCCCGATCAACGTGGTCGTCGCGGTCGTCACGGTGATCGAGGCGCTGCGCGCCTTCGACATCGTCTACGTGTTCAACAAGGGAGAGCACGGCACCGAACTGCTCTCGATCCTGATCACGCAGAACATCATCGGCGAGGCCAGCCGGATCGGCTACGGCTCGGCACTGGCGGTGATCCTGCTGGTCGTCTCGCTCGCGGCGATCATCCCGTACCTGATCGTCACCTTCCGGAAGGAGCGGCGCACGTGACCGCCACGGCCCTCGCCTCAGACACCGCGCGGCCGAGCGGCGCCCATCCGGTCGCCGGCAAGCGCCGGGTTCGACCCGCGCGCGTAGTGCTGCACGTCTTCCTGGCTTGTACCGCGCTCGCCTGGCTCGTGCCGATGCTGTGGGCGATCTACACCTCGCTGCGGCCCTACTCGGAGACCCAGTCCAAGGGCTACCTGTCCCTGCCCAGCACGCTGAACTTCCAGAACTACATCGACGCCTGGAACCAGTCCGGGATGCCGCACTACTTCTGGAACACGGTCATGATCGCGGTTCCGGCCGTGCTGCTCACCCTGCTGCTCTCCTCGTTCGTGGCGTTCACGGTCACACAGTACAACTTGAAGATCAACCTGCTGCTGCTGATGGTCTTCACGGCGGGCAACCTGCTCCCGCAGCAGGTCATCATCACCCCGCTGTACCGGCTCTACCTGCTGATCAGTCTGCCGTCGCAGGTCAGCGACTCGGGCAAGATGTACGACACGATCATCGGACTGGTCGTGATCCACGTGGCCTTCCAGTCGGGCTTCTGCACGTTCGTGCTGTCCAACTACATGAAGACCATCCCGACGGGCCTGCGCGAGGCCGCGGTCGTGGACGGCGCCACGGTCTGGCAGATCTACAGCCGGATCATCCTGCCGCTGCTCAAGCCCGCGGTGGCCGCGTTGGCCACGCTGCTGTCGATCTGGATCTACAACGACTTCTTCTGGGCGATCGTGCTGATCTCCAGCGGCGACAAGATGCCGATCACCTCCTCGCTGGCCAATCTGTCCGGCACCTTCTTCACCAACGACAACCTGGTCGCCGCCGGTGCGCTGCTGACCGCGGTCCCGACCCTGCTCGTCTACTTCCTGCTCCAGCGCCAGTTCGTCTCGGGCCTGACCCTGGGCGCCGAGAAGGGCTGAGTCCAAGCCGCGCCGCAGCCCGCCGCTCCTGGTCCGGCGGCGGCTGCGGCGCCTGAACGCGGCGCCGCCCGGACACGCCGCCGCCCGGACACGCCGCCGCCCGGACATGGCGCCGCCCGGACGCGGCGCGAATTGGCCTATACCAATTCCGCGGATGCGGTACCCCGGCGCCGCGCCGTGCAGTAGCGTGCCGATCATCGCGCGGACAACCGCGCAGATCACCGGACCGCCGCACCCAGGGGAGCACTCGTGCCCGTCGACACCGCCTCGTTCCTCGGCAAGGTCCGCGAGCAACTCGACCGGATCGAGTCGACCCAGGGCCCCGCGATCGAGCGGGCCGCCGACCTGATCGCCGCCTGCCTGGCCGACGGCGGCGTGCTGCAGGTCTTCGGCACCGGCCACTCCGAGGCGCTGGCCATGGAGCTGTGCGGACGGGCCGGGGGACTGATCCCGACCAACAAACTCGCCCTGCGCGACCTGGTCATCCTCGGCGGCGAGGACGCGGCCGCGCTGGCCGATCCGAAGGCCGAGCGCGACCCGGACCTGGCCGGCCGGGTCTGGAAGCTGGCCCCGATCGCTCCCGCGGACGTCGTGGTCATCGCCTCGCAGTCCGGCGGCAACGGCTCGACCGTGCAACTGGCGCAGATCGCCCGCGAGCAGGGGCACCCGGTCATCGCGATCACCTCGCTGGAGCACTCGCGCCGCATCACCTCCCGGCACCCCTCCGGCAAACGGCTGTTCGAGCTCGCCGACGTCGTCGTCGACAATGCCGCGCCCCACGGCGACGCGGTGCTCGAACTGCCCGGCGGCGGCAGGGCCTGCGCGATCTCGTCGATCGGCAACGCGGTCATCGCGCAGCTCCTCGTCGCCGCGGTCACGATGCGCCTGCTCGCGCGCGACGTGGAGCCGCCGATCTACCAGTCGGCGAACATAGCCGGGGGAGACGCGCACAACGACGCATGGGAGGCGCGGTACACGGGCCGGATCCGGCGCAGCGCCTGCCTGTAAGGGTCCTGTCACCGCGGCGGCTCGTCCGACGCGGACGCATCCCGCGAGGTGCCGCGGTGGCGCGAGACCTGGCGCGGAACGGCGACGGCCGGCCGGGCGTGGGCGAGGGCGCCGGACGCGTGCGGAAACCCGGCGGCGGCGGGTAGAGCGCTCGCGGCACGCACCGCCGCGCGCGGATCGGCTCCGCGGTCGCCGGGGACGCAACGCTGCGCCAAGCGATATTCCAGGACCAGGGCGTCGTAGAGCGGAGTCGCGGTCGGCGCCGTTTCAGGGCCGGGATCCGACAGCGGAACCCGGGGATCGAGTTGTGGTGCGTTCACAACCGGCTCAACGAGGCGGCGCCTCGGCGTGCCGGGATGTTCGGCCGATCGAGTGATCAGCCGGACCGGTGGGACTACCTGACTTCGGGGATCAACTCCGCGACGGACTTCACGATCCGCGACGGCCGGTAGGGGAACCGGTCGACGTCGGCGAGCTGGGTGATGCCGGTCATCACCAGGATCGTCTCCAGTCCGGCCTCGATGCCGCACTTGATGTCGGTGTCCATCCGGTCGCCGATCATCGCGGTGGTCTCCGAGTGCGCCGCGATCTTGTTCAGGCCCTCGCGCATCATCACCGGGTTCGGCTTGCCCACGAAGTAGGGCTCGACGCCGGTGGCCCGCGTGATCAGCGCGGCGACCGAGCCGCAGGCCGGCAGCGCGCCCTCCAGGGACGGGCCGGTCGCGTCCGGGTTGGTGGCGATGAAGCGCGCCCCGTCGTCGATCAACCGGATCGCCCGCGTGATCGCCTCGAAGCTGTAGGTCCTGGTTTCGCCGAGTACCACGTAGTCTGGCCGGTTCTCGGAGAGGGTGTACCCGGCCTCGTGCAGCGCGGTGGTCAACCCCGCCTCGCCGATGACGTAGGCCGAGCCACCGGGCCGCTGCGAGTGCAGGAAGTTGGCGGTGGCCAGCGCGGAGGTCCAGATGTTCTCCTCCGGCAGGTCGATGCCGGTGGACACCAGCCGGGCGCGCAGGTCGCGCGGGGTGTAGATCGAGTTGTTGGTCAGCACCAGGAACGGCGTCCCGCAGTCGCGCAGCCTGCGGATGAACTCGTCCGCGCCGGGGATCATGTTGCCCTCGTGGATGAGGACTCCGTCCATGTCCGTCAGCCAGGTGGTCACCGGCTTGCGGTCTTTCAATTCCAGCTCCTTCCGGGCCGCCGGGCGGATCCCGGCGGGCAGATGCGCGACGCGGAGGGACGCGTGTTGCCTCAGCGCCCATCATCTCGTGTCCGGCCGCACCGGAGCGCAGTGCGGTTCACATGCCGGAACGACATCGGCCGCGCCGCCGCAGAGCGGGGCACGGCCGATGGGGTTGATTGACGCCGGTACGCGTGTCGCCTCTCGGCGAGTGGCACAGCGCGGCTCCAGCCTGACGGTATTCCGCGCCGGCTATTGGTGAGGCCCGGGGACATCGTACGTACCGGCCCAACGAGGCTAACACAACGCGGCGGCCGACCGCCGCTCCCGCGCCTCACCAGCGCGCTCGTGTCACAAAGCCACTGTTCGACGTGCCCTTTTCAGCGTGGGCCCCCGGGCGCTGGGCCGTCTTTGACAAGCAGCTTGACGCTACGTCTCAAACAGGGCACAGCAACGGCCTGGTGTCCGCAGGACACTAGCGAGCCGAGCCGCGGGACGTGGCGGCGTTCGCCTCGATCATCTGATCCGCGATGACGTCGGCCTCGATCGCCCGCTCGACGTCGTCCGAGATGGCTGCCCTTGCGGTGCCCCTCGGTGCCGCGTCGAGGAGAACGGCGCGGACCTGCTCGACCTGCGTCTGCGTGCATTCGTGCGGCTCGTCGGGATGCCCGCACGCGGCCAGCGTGAGCTGCTTGACGGCCTCCGCCTCGCTCTCCACCTCGCGCTCGATCGCCTTCTCGATCCCGCGCAGGGTGAAGTGCGCGTGATCGTCGTGGTGGAAGTAGGGGGCCCAGCGCCTCGCGTCCAGCAACCGGAACACCGGCAGATGCCTGATTTCCAGGCTGAGGAAGACGGCACCGGCGGCGATCACGGCGAGCCACACGTGGCCGACGCCGGCCGCGGCGCCGATCGCGGCGGCGCAGAAGATCGAGGCCGCGGTGGTGACCCCGTGCAGGATCTCCCTGTCCTGGGCAGCCTGCCGGAAGCACAGGCCGCCGCCGATGAACCCGATCCCGGTCACCGCGCCGCCGAGCACCGAAGGCGAGGACAGCGAGAGCGCCCCGATCAGCGCGGTTCCGGCGCCGACCAAGGAGAAGGTCCGATCGCCGGCCGGCGCGCCGCGCACCGCCCGCTCGAAGCCGAGCACGAAGGTCAAGCCCCATCCGACCAGTACCCGGGTCACCAACTCCAGCTCGCTGATATGCACCGCGTCTCGCCTCCCCAAACCGCCGATGGCGCAGCCGATCTGCCCGGCGCTGCGCGCCGGTCTCGTGGTGCAGCAGTCTAGGGTCTGCCCGTCGCCGATAAGCCGGGTCCCCGCGCCGCAATCGGTTACGTTTCAACAGAGATCGTGGCGACAGCCCCTCGATGCGCGGACACCCGTGTTGCCTCACGTCGAGGCGGATCGCCTACCGTGTCGGGCATGGTGAAGCGACGGTGGTGGTACCGGCTCGGCAACCGGGCCGTGCTGGCGGTCTGGCGCAGGATCGGCGACGCCGGTCGGATCACCGCCGCGAGCGCGGCCGGCAGGCGCTTCGCCGCCTTCGGCGAGGGCTCGGCGATCGCGTTCCCGCCGGGTACCCTCCTGGGCGAGCGGTGGATCTCGATCGGGCACTTCACCCTGGTCGGTCCACACGTCACGCTGAGCGCGGGCTTCGTTCCCGAACGAGACCTGGGGCCGGGACCGATCGTGCGGATCGGCAGCGGCGTGGTGCTCGGACGGGGCAGCCACGTGATCGGGCATCAGTCGATTGATATCGGCGACGATGTGTACACCGGGCCGTATGTGTACATCACCGATCAGAACCACGGCTACTGCGACCCGCAGGTGCCGATCGGAAAGCAGTGGCCGGTCAACGCCCCGGTCTCGATCGGCGCCGGCTCCTGGCTCGGCACCGGCGCGATCATCCTGCCCGGCGCCGTGATCGGCCGCAACGTCGTCGTCGCGGCAGGGTCCGTCGTGCGCGGCTGCGTCCCCGACCACTGCGTCGTCGGCGGCGTGCCTGCCCGGATACTGCGGCGCTACAGCGGTGACGGCGCCTGGGTACCCGCGCACGAGGCGGCACGGGAAGAACGCGCCGGGCTGCCGCTGGAGACCGGTTCGCCCGCTGACCGGTAGACTGCTGTCACGTGCGCTTCCTGAATGATTCGACTCCCCAGCACGACCTCACCTACGACGACGTCTTCATGGTTCCGGCGCGGTCCGACGTCGGATCGAGACTCGGCGTCGACCTCAGGACGCCTGACGGCTGCGGCGCCACCATCCCGCTGGTCGTCGCGAACATGACCGCCGTGGCCGGCCGCCGGATGGCGGAGACCGTGGCCCGCCGCGGCGCCCTGGCCGTCATCCCGCAGGACATCCCGATCGACGTGGTCGTCGAGGTTGTCGATTGGGTCAAGGCGCGGCACACCGTCTACGACACGCCTATCACCGTGCGTCCTACCGACACCGTCGGCGATCTGCTCAACCTGTTGCCGAAGCGCGCGCACGGCGCGGCCGTTGTCGTCGAGCGGGGCCGGCCGGTCGGCGTCGTGACCGAGGCCGACTGCGCCGCCGTCGACCGCTTCACCCAGCTGAGCCAGGTGATGTCGCGCGATCCGCTGACCCTGCGGGACGGGATCGAGCCGGAGGAGGCATTCAATCGGCTCAGCGAAGGCCACCACCGGCTCGCCCCGGTCGTGGACGAGCGCGGCCTGGTGACCGGCCTGCTCACCCGGCAGGCGGCACTTCGCGCGACGCTTTACGAGCCCGCCCTCGACGCCGGCGGCCGGCTGCGCGTCTCCGCGGCGGTCGGTATCAACGGCGACGCCGTAGGGCGCGCGAAGGCGCTACTCGACGCCGGCATCGACGTGCTGGTCGTGGACACCGCCCACGGGCACCAGGAGAAGATGATCTCCGTTCTTTCGGCGGTGCGGGCTCTGCGCCCCAGCGTCCCCGTCGTCGCGGGCAACGTCGTCTCCGCGGAGGGCGTGCGGGATCTGGTCGCCGCGGGCGCCGACATCGTGAAGGTGGGTGTCGGGCCGGGCGCCATGTGCACGACCCGGATGATGACCGGTGTCGGGCGGCCGCAATTCTCCGCGGTGCTTGAGTGCGCGGTCGAGGCCAGGAAGCTCGGCAAGCACGTGTGGGCCGACGGCGGAGTGCGCCACCCCCGGGACGTCGCCCTCGCCTTGGCTGCCGGCGCGTCGAACGTGATGGTCGGCTCGTGGTTCGCCGGGACGTACGAGTCCCCGGGCGACCTCCAGCACGACGGCGAGGGACGGCCGTACAAGGTGAACTTCGGCATGGCCTCTGCGCGGGCGGTGCGGCTACGCACCGCCGAGGACTCCGCCTTCGAGCAGGCGCGAAAGGCCCTGTTCGAAGAGGGCATCTCCGCCTCGCGCATGTACCTCGACCCGCAGCGGCCGGGCGTCGAGGACCTGCTCGACTCGATCGTCGCCGGCGTGCGTTCCGCGTGCACCTACGCCGGGGCGCGGTCCCTCGACGAATTTCACGACCGGGCCGTGATCGGGGTGCAGAGCGCCGCCGGATACAGCGAGGGCAAACCGCTGCACACCAGTTGGTGAACTGGTTCGCGCCGTGCGCGGCGAGCGATCGTCCCGCCGCGCACAGGCGCGCCCAGTAACGGCCGCGGCGCCCATGTTCCCCGTTGAACGCGCGGTTGCCGCGGTGCGCGGACACTCGTACTAGGCCAGGCCCAGGAGCCCACTGAAGATCGTGCTTCGGCCGTCCAGCCCGCCCTGGTTCGCGGTCAGATGTCGATCGGGGCCATGGCAAAGGCAGGCGCGGTTTTCAAGGCGTTCAGCGGGCTTCCGGTTCGGCTTCTAGCTCACCGCGAACGTGACGGGAGACGACTCGCTCGGGCTGTAGTGCTGGTCGCCGCTGTAGGTGGCGGAGGCGGTGTGCTCGCCCGGCGTCAGCGTCAGCTTCTCAAGCGCGCGGCCGTGCGAGATGCGCACGGGCGCGAGCTTCTTGCCGTCCACCGTGAACACGACGGAGCCGGTCTCCGACGTGCGGCGGTGCCCCTTTCCGCCCTTGCCCTTCTTGCCGTGCCCCCGGCCCCCCTTGCCCTTGCCGCTCTTGGCGGCCTTGCCCTCCGGTTGCGGGTCGGTGGTCGGCGCAGTGGGCCCCTTCGCCAGGCTCACCCGGGCCGACAACAGGAAATCCGCGCCGCTCTGCGCGTGCTTGGGCGCGAGCACCCGCGTCACGGTCGGCGCGTGCGGAGAGGACCCGCCACCGCCGGCGGCGTAGGCGAGCGACGGCGCGACGCCCAGGCCGCCGATCGTCGACAGAACCAGGGCGCGAGTGAACGCTCGGGACATAGTTGAACCTCCTCGTTGGAGTCGTCGCTGTCACGGGCGGCTCCCGTGAGGTTCAGCGCGACGTGATCAACGATGGCAGGAAACGGCCGCGGGCGAATCCGTAAAAGAGCGTATCTTTTCTACGCACAAGAGACGGGGCTTTTCGAGTGATTCGAATGCCCACCGCTGATTATTTTACGATTATTCTTGCGTATATTGGAGCGGGCGCCGCAGGATCAGGAAGCCCCGTTTTCAGGGGAGGACGCGCCGAATCGGTGGGCGAACCGCGGATCGGTCTCCCACCAGGGCCGCAGGTGTCCTTCCGGCAGCGCTTCTTCGCCGGGGTTCTGCGCCGCGTCGGCGTGTTCGACGATCTCCAGTGCGTCCAGCAACGTGTCGACGGCCGCGGCCTCGTGCTTGTCCTCGCGGAACATCCGCCGCCACAGCGCTCCGATGAACGGCAGCCCGGCGAGGTCGCCGACCACCCAGATCGCCCCGCCGCCGATCAACTGGTCCTGATGGAAAGACATGCCCCATGGACGAGCCAGAGCCGTGTAGTAGTCCAGCGCGACGGTGTAGCTGCCCCACATCAGGATGATGCCGAGCGCCCCGTCGGTGACCGCTTCGGCGAAAGTGATCCAGACCGAAACCATGTGCGGATACTCATGCGGCACCGGATCGACGCGCAACCGCATCCAGTAGTAGTAATAACCGACGCCGACCAGCGTGAATCGCAGGAGTTCGTTCTGGAAGTCGCTGCGCATCGCCGCCTCGAACCACGGCGTCAGATACACCAGGAACGGCGTGCTGAGAAAGACGGCCGATACCGTGGCCGGGAATCCGAGTAGATAGGCCGGGCGGCTGCGCAGTACCCGCTCGATGCGAAGACGGCCGCCCTCGGAGCAGTTCTCCATCATCAGGGACAGCGGTGAGCCGAGTGCCAGCAGCATCGGCACGACCATCATCAGCAACGTGTTCTGCACGGCCCGCGGCCAGAAGAGGATGCGCTCGTACGATCCGAGGAACGACATGCAGACGAAAGCGAAAAGGCCGAGACCGCCGAAGAAGAGCACCGTGCGTGAGCGTTCCCACCGGCTGCCACGCGCCTTCACCCGCTTGACGCCGGCCAGGTAGAGCGCCCCGCTGACGACGACGACCGCAAGCACCCAGGGATTGAGCGTCCACTGGGTCAGGTAGGCGGAGTTCTGCAGGTTCGGCGGCCCCGAATAGGCGCTGAACAGCGTGTGCGGGCCCGCTCCGGGCAGTCCGGTCGTCATGCGCGCATCACCTCGTGACTTCGCCTGTACCCGCACATGGTAGGCAACCGGGTGTACCCGCCAGGACACCGGGGCCGAGATCAGGTCGGCAGGTGACGGCGGCGCCCTTCGCGCCGCCACCACCGGTTATGGCTGGATTGCCGACTCGGAGTGCGCGCGGACGTGTCATCAACCGTCCGGTGTGGTGTCACGATCCGCGCGGGACACTAGGCCACTCTGTCGTCCGAGTTCTTTGATTTTGAGGCAAGTTTTTCTGGCCTGGTCAGCTTGCCGCAGCCTTCGCTTCAGAGGGGGCGCAGCAGGCGGTGGAACCGTCGCAGGCGCCGGTCGTTCCCGACGCTACGTCGACTTTGCCGAGCGTGTCGGTGTCCGCCTTGACGACGTACACCTCCCACGGCTCCTTGCCGGGGCCGGTCACCCATACCTTGTCCTGCAGCGCGTAGCAGCAGGAGGTGTCGTTCTCCTCGAAGGTCGCCAGGCCGGCCGCGCTCAGCCGCGCGGTGGCTTCGTTCACCTCGGTGGCGGTCTCGACCTCTACGCCGAGGTGGTCGAGCGTGGTGGGCTCGTCGCCCCCGCCCTCGCCCTCGATGAGGACGAGCTTGAGCGGCGGCTGGGCGATGGCGAAGTTCGCGTAGCCGGGCCGCCGCTTGGCCGGTTCGGCGCCGAACAGCTTGCTGTAGAAGGCGATCGAGCCTTCCAGGTCCGAGACGCGCAGTGCGAGTTGGACACGGGCCATGAGGGTGCCTTTCTGATTAGACATCCGTCTATGTACGACCCAGGTTGCCCGCCATATCGATGACTGTCAACATAGACCTATGTCGAAGAAGGAACTGCCGCTGTTGCAGCCGGCCGACCCGGCAGCCCCGTGCTGCTCGCCGCTTGCCCGCGAGCCGCTGAGCGGGGCGGAAGCGGCTACCCTGGCGCCGGTGTTCAAGGCGCTGGCCGACCCGGTACGCCTGCGGCTGTTCTCGCTCATCGCCTCGTCCGCCGGAGGGCAGGCGTGCGTATGCGACCTGACCGTCGCGTTCGAGGTCTCCCAGCCCACCATCAGCCACCATCTGCGTGTCCTGCGCGAAGCGGGGCTCGTCGATTGCGAGCGGCGGGGCACGTGGGTTTACTACTGGTTGCTGCCGAACGCTCTGGCCCGGCTGTCCGCCCTGCTCACGCCGGCCGCAGCCGCGGCGTAGGGCAGACAGGCCGGTCTCGCGCTCGGCGTGTCCGTACACAACGCAGGGCGTTGTCTCCCGCAAGGGTGGATCCATGAACACGGTGTATGCATGAAAACGAGCGCAGGGGCTCCGCCGCGCGTCGCTGCGATGCTGCCTGAGCACGCCGAGCAAGTTCTGGCGATCTACCAGGCAGGGATCGACGAAGGTCAGGCCACCTTCGAGACCACGGCGCCGGATTGGGCGTCCTTCGACAAGTCCAAGCTGCCGGGACAGCGGCACGTCGCTCTTGCCCTCGACGGCAGTGTCCTCGGCTGGGTGGCCGCCGGCGCGGTATCCGACCGCTGTGTCTACTCCGGCGTCGTGGAGCACTCCGTCTACGTCCGCTCTCAAGCCCGCGGCCGAGGTGTCGGCGGGGCACTGCTGCGCGCTCTGATCGAGTCCACCGAGGCCGCCGGCATCTGGACCATCCAGTCCGGAATCTTCCCGGAGAACGCCGCGAGCCTCGCCCTGCACCGTCGCGCCGGCTTCCGTGAGGTCGGGCTGCGCGAGCGACTGGGACAACACCGCGGCGTCTGGCGCGACGTGATTCTCGTCGAGCGGCGCAGCCGGGCGTTGTGAGAGGGGCCGATCAAGCCGCCCTGTGAAACCGAAGCCGGGCCGGCTGCGCGGTTCCGTCTTCCCTCCTTCGGCGGCTAGGATTCGAACTATCGTTCTAGAGCTGTGGCGTGCGCAGTGCCGTGCGACCGGGTTTGCCTGGATTTCCGGTATTTGCGCCCCCTCGGGCCCGAGGACGTGAAACAGTGACTTCATAAGCGGTGGCCGCGGGATCCCGGGACCACCGCGGCGGGTACGCCTCGCGGAGTCGGCGACGTTGTCGGTGGCGGCCGGTAGCGTTTTTGCCGCAACTCCAACCGGCGGCCCCAGACCGCGGAACCAACACACGAAGGCGAGAGAACCATGGCGGCGTCCACCGATCGGGAGAAGGCGATCGACGCGGCCCTCGCGCAGATCGAGCGGCAGTTCGGCAAGGGCTCGTTGATGCGCATGGGCGATCAGGCGCGCGCGCCGATCGACGTCATCCCGACCGGGGCGATCGCGCTCGATGTGGCCCTGGGAGTCGGCGGCCTGCCGCGCGGCCGCGTCGTCGAGATCTACGGCCCGGAATCCAGCGGAAAGACCACGGTGGCCCTGCACGCGGTGGCCAACGCGCAGCGGGCCGGCGGCCTGGCCGCGTTCATCGACGCCGAGCACGCCCTGGACCCGGTCTATGCGAAGGCCCTGGGCGTCGACACGGAGAACCTGTACATCTCGCAGCCGGACAACGGCGAACAGGCCCTGGAGATCGCCGACACGCTGATCCGCTCCGGCGCGCTCGACATCATCGTGATCGACTCGGTGGCCGCGCTGGTGCCGCGCGCCGAGATCGAGGGCGAGATGGGCGACTCCCACGTCGGTCTGCAGGCCCGGCTGATGAGCCAGGCGCTGCGGAAGATCACCGGCGCGCTGAGCCACTCGAAGACCACCGCGGTCTTCATCAACCAGCTGCGCGAGAAGGTCGGGGTGATGTTCGGCTCCCCGGAGACGACGACCGGCGGCCGGGCGCTGAAGTTCTACGCATCCGTGCGTCTGGACGTGCGCCGCATCGAGACCCTGAAGGACGGCCAGGACGCGGTCGCCAACCGCACCCGGGTCAAGGTGGTGAAGAACAAGGTGGCCCCGCCGTTCCGGCAGGCCGAGTTCGACATCGTCTACGGCCACGGCATCAGCCGCGAGGGCGGCCTCATCGACCTCGGTGTCGAGCACGGTTTCGTGCGCAAGTCCGGGGCCTGGTACACCTACGAGAACGGGCAGCTCGGACAGGGCAAGGAGAACGCGCGCACCTACCTGAAGGAGAACCCGGACATCGCCGACGAGATCGAGAAGAAGATCAAGGAGAAGCTGGGCGTCGGCCCGCAGCTGGACGCGCCCGCCGCACCGGCCGCCGTGGCCGAGCCGGAGGCCGCGGCCCCGGCCGCGGCCGCGGCCAAGCCCACGCGCTCGCGCGCCAAGGCGGCGAACGCCGACGCAGCCGGGCTGTGAGCGTCCCCGGGAGCGGGCAGGGCGCCGCGCACCGGCCGGGCTGGGTGGCACGGGCCGAGGCGGCGGCGGACCGCGGCTGCGGCGAAATGGCACGCGGGTATCAGCCCGACGTGTCGCTGAGCACACACGTGCGGCCCGAACGCGAGGCCGCGTCGCCAGCGCGGCGGGAAGCGGAACCTCGGCCGGCCGGCGGCGCAGAGGCCGAGGCTCGCCGGCTCGCGTTGGACGCGCTCTCCCGAGCGGCTCGCACCCGCGGCCAGTTGGCGAGCCTGCTGCAGCGCAAGGGCGTCGCCCCGCAGGCGGCCGACGCGGTACTCGACCGATTCGAGGAAGTGGGCCTGGTCGACGACGTCGGCTACGCCGAGTCCTTCGTCGAGTCCCGGCACCGCGTCCGCGGGCAGGGCGGCCGTGCTCTGTCCGCTGAACTGCGGCGCCGCGGCGTGGCCGACGAGGTCGTCGCGGACGCGGTCGCCGCGCTCGACCCGGAGCGGGAGTACGAGACCGCGTGCCGGATCGCCCGAGCTCGCTACGCGCGCATGCCGTCGGTGCCACCGGAGGTGAAGCTGCGCCGGCTGGCCGGTTTCCTGGCCCGCAAGGGCTATAGCGGTGCCATCGTGTCCCGCGCGGTGCGCCAGGTCGTCCAAGACGCGGCGGCCGAGGAGCGGGAAGCGGTCGAAGCCGCGGCGCAGGCCCTTGACGCGTTCGGCACCGAGAGCCCGGCAGCCGATGGCGAATGCTGATAACTGGTCTGATAAGCGAGCTGGTTAGGGCTCGTCGCTAAATTATCTTTACATGTCCTGATTGTCCTGCCAGGATTCTGCTATGGCTGTGGTCATGGAGATCGACGAGCGGGTGCTGGCGGCGAAGTTCGAGGCGATCCTGCCGCATCTTGA
>NZ_JAGSXH010000045.1 GCF_018283645.1 Actinocrinis puniceicyclus
GCTCCGCACCGCCCCAGCCCCGCGCCGCTCCGCCCGGCACGGCGCCGCGATGTCAGTCCACGCGAATCTCCCCTGCCCCGGAAACCGGGCGCGTTCGCGCGCCAGCGCTGCAAGGAGACAACATGACTCGAACAGGCTCGTCTCGGCGGACGGCGGCGCTGTGCGCCGCCGGCCTGCTGGCGGCCACGCTCACGGCCGCGGGCAACGCCTCTCCCGCCGCAGCGGGCAGCGGCACCGTACCGATCTACCTCGACACCCACTACACCTTCTCCGAACGCGCCGCCGACCTGGTCGCGCGGATGACGCTGCCGGAGAAGGTCGCACAGCTCCATACCAACAGCGCGCCGGCGATCCCGCGCCTGGGCGTGCAGCAGTACACGTATTGGAGCGAGGGCCAGCACGGTATCAACCTGCTGGGTGCGGATTCGAACAACGGCGGGGCGACCGGCGGCCCGCACGCCACCAGCTTCCCGACGAATCTGGCCTCGACGATGTCCTGGGACCCGGCACTGGTCTACCGCGAGACCACGGCCATCTCCGACGAGATCCGCGGCGAACTGGACAAGTCGCTGTGGGGCACGGCGCAGAACAACATCGGCCCCTCGGCCGGTGACTACGGTTCGCTGACGTACTGGGCTCCGACGGTCAACCTGGACCGCGATCCGCGCTGGGGACGCACCGACGAGGCCTTCGGCGAGGACCCCTACCTGGTCTCCCGGATGGCCGGCGCGTTCGTCGACGGCTACCAGGGCGAGACGCCGACCGGCGCCCCGACGACGCCGTACCTCAAGGTGGCGGCGACCGCGAAGCACTTCGCGCTCAACAACATCGAGGACACCCGGCACAGCGGCTCCTCCAACGCCAGCGACACCGACATCCGCGACTACTACACCGCGCAGTTCCGCAGCCTGGTCCAGAACTCGCACGTGTCCGGCCTGATGACCTCGTACAACGCCATCAACGGCACCCCGTCGCCGGCCGACACCTACACCACCGACGAACTGGCGCAGCGCACCTGGGGCTTCAACGGCTACATCACCTCCGACTGCGGCGCGGTCGGCGACATCACCGGGCAGTCCAGCCACGACTGGGCGCCGCCGGGCTGGACCGAGTCGGTGGTGAACGGAATCAGCACCTGGACGAACACCGCGACCGGAGCGCAGATCCCGGCGGACGCGGGCGGGCAGGCGTACGCGCTGCGCGCCGGAACGGACGTCAACTGCACCGGCGGTGACGCCACGCTCGGCAACATTCAGGCCGCGATCAAGGCGGGGATCCTCAGCGAGGGCGTGATCGACCACGCGCTGGTGCAGCTGTTCACCGTGCGCATGGAGACCGGCGAGTTCGACCCGCCGAGCAAGGTGGCCTACACGCGGATCACCAAGGCGCAGATCCAGAGCCCGGCGCACCAGGCACTGGCCGAGAAGGTGGCCGCCAACTCCCTGGTGCTGCTCAAGAACGACCCGCTGCCCGGCTCCGCCGCCACCCTGCTGCCGGCGAACCCGGCCGCGCTGAACAACGTCGTGATCGTGGGCGACCTCGCCAACACCGTCACTCTCGGCGGCTACTCCGGCGACCCGACGCTTCAGGTGAGCGCGGTGCAGGGCATCACCGCCGCGGTCAAGGCCGCCAACCCGAACGCCACCGTCACCTTCGACGCCTGCGGCACCTCGACCACCGCCACCGCCGCCGCGGCCTGCTCCGCGCCGACCCAGGCCGCGATCAAGACCGCTGACCTGGTCGTCGTGTTCGTCGGCACCGACGCGAACACCGCCGGCGAGGGCAACGACCGCTCCAGCCTGGCCATGCCCGGCAACTACGACTCGCTGATCAGCCAGGTCGCCGCGCTGGGCAACCCGCGCACGGTGCTGAGCATGCAGACCGACGGCCCGGTCGGCATCGAGGACGTCAAGGGCGACTTCCCGGCCATCGTCTACAGCGCCTACAACGGCGAGAGCCAGGGCGCCGCGCTGGCCGACGTGCTGTTCGGCAAGCAGAACCCGAGCGGGCACCTGGACTTCACCTGGTACAAGGACGACTCGCAGCTGCCGCCGATCGACAACTACGGCCTGAGCCCCGCGGACACGGCGGGCCTCGGCCGCACCTACCAGTACTTCACCGGCACCCCGACCTACCCGTTCGGCTACGGGCTGAGCTACACCGGTTTCGCCTTCTCGAAGGTCCATGCGACGCACGCCGCCGACGCCAACGGCAAGGCCACCGTGCGGTTCGACGTGACGAACACCGGCACCGTCCCGGGGGCCACCGTCGCGCAGCTGTACGTCGGCTCCCCCGCGCTCTCCGGTGTGCAGCTTCCCGCGAAGCGGCTCGAAGGGTTCGCGAAGACGGCCGTGCTCAAGCCCGGCCAGACCCAGCACCTGTCCATCACCGTGAACGTCCCGGACCTCGCGGTCTGGAACGAGCAGCAGCACAAGAACGTCGTGTACGACGGCACCTACGCCCTGCAGCTGGCCACCGACGCCGCCCACACGGTCGCCTCGGCGCCGTTGCGGGTCACCGGCGCGATCACCCCGCGGATCCAGTACGTGACGGTGCAGCCCGACCAGGTCGCCTTCACCCCGGGCGACAAGCTCGACCTGACCGGTAAGAACCCGTGGATCGCCGACGACACCGCGCAGGCCGCGCAGCATCAGAGCGCGGACGACATCGTCGAGGCGGTGAACAACGACGAGTCCTTCGTCACCCTCGCCGCCAAGCACGTCAGCTACCGCAGCAGCAACCCGGCCGTGGCCTCGGTCAGCCGCGACGGCGTCGTCACCATGCACGCCAACGGCGCCGCGACGATCCGCGTGAGCGTCGACGGCGTCACCGGCACGACGCCGGTGGTCGTGCACCAGCCGTTCAGCATGAGCGCGCCGGCCGTCGCCGTCCCGGGCGGCAGCTTCACCGTCACCGCCGCCACCGCGAACCCGAGCGGCGGCGAGACGCTGCGCGACGCCGCCCTGAGCCTCACCGCGCCGGCGGGCTGGACGGTCACCGCGAGCACGCCCACCACGTTCGCCACCGTCGCACCCGGCGACACCGCCACCTCGAGCTGGACGGTCAGCGTTCCGTCGGACGCCTCGCCCACGCAGGCCGCCCCGGTCCTGACCGCGCAACTCGCGTTCACCGACGGCACCGGTCGCCACAGCGAGAGCACCGGCGCGACGGTCTCGATCCCCTATCCGTCGATCGCCGCGGCCTACACCAACCCCGGTGTCAGCGACGATTCCGCCACCACTGCCGGCAACCTCGACGGCGGCGGCGCCAGCTACTCGGCCCAAACGCTCGCGGCGGCCACCCCGAGCATCGCCCCCGGCGCCACTTTCACCCATGACGGGCTCAGCTTCACCTGGCCCTCCCCCGCGCCCGGCACGCCGGACAACATCGTGGCCACCGGGCAGACCGTTCCGGTTTCGGGCAGCGGATCGACGCTGGGCATCGTCGGCACGGCCGACTACGGTGCGGCCTCCGGCACCGCCGTGATCACCTACACCGACGGCACCACCCAGTCGTTCTCCCTCGCGTTCAGCGACTGGTGGGCCAACTCCGCGGCGCCCGGGGGCGACATCCTCGCCACCTTCCCCTACCTCAACAACGCGAGCGGAGCACTCCACAACCAGGTCAGCCTCTACGTGGACACGGTATCGCTGACCCCGGGCAAGACCATCAAGTATCTGACTCTCCCGGATGTCGGCGACGCCCTGATCAACCAGACCGCGATGCACATCTTCGCGCTCGCCGTCGGCTGACACCGGGAAACAGCGGTCGCCGGACCGCCGCGTGCCGGCGCCCGCTGACCGACGACGTCCCGTGACACAGACGTCGTAGACACAGACGTCGTAGACGCGCAGAGGGCCCCGAGATCGTGCACCACAAACGATCTCGGGGCCCTCTGCGCTTGCGCTGCGCTCGTTCAGGCGCCGAACTGCGCCGCGCGGTCCCCACGGGTCGTTCGGCCCGGTTCCGTGGCCGACGCGCGAGGCCACTGCGCGATCATGGGCCGGGCGGCACGGTGCATCCGATGAAGGTGCATCCCATAAACTGGAGTCGATCAACCGTGGCCCGCGGGCGTCGCCCGGATGCGTCCACCGTCGTCAACGGTGCCGCGGCCCACTTCGTCGCAGCAGATGGCCCCGGACGGGATACGTAATGGTCAAGGCGTTGGTGGCGGCACTGGACGAGCGGGTCCGGCAGGCGATGACGACGGCGCTGGGGGTTGCCGCGCAGCGTGTCGATCCGCTGATCCGTCCGTCCGACCACGCGGATTTCCAAGCCAACGGCGTCCTGCCCCTGGCCAAGTCCCTGAAGGCCGACCCGCGGCAGTTGGCGGCGAAGGTCGCCCAAGCGCTGGCGGCGGACGAGCTGATCACCTCCTGCGAGGTGGCCGGCCCCGGTTTCCTGAACCTGACGGTCGCGGACAGCGCGATCTCGACGCAGGTCGCGGCGCGTCTGGGCGATCCGCGCCTCGGCGTGCCGCCGGCCGACACCGACAATGTCGCAGTGATCGACTATTCGCAGCCGAACATCGCCAAAGAGATGCACGTGGGGCACCTGCGTTCCACCGTCATCGGCGACGCCCTGGTGCGGCTGCTGGAGTTCACGGGCACGAAGGTCATCCGGCAGAACCACCTGGGCGACTGGGGCACCCAGTTCGGCATGCTCATCCAGTATCTCGTCGAGCACCCCGAGCTTCGCGCGCACGCCGAGGGCGAGTCCGGCTCGGAGGCGATCTCGCGGCTCAACGCGCTGTACCGGGATTCCCGGGCCAGGTTCGACAACGACCCCGAGTTCGCCGACCGTGCCCGCAGGCGGGTCGTCGCCCTGCAGGCGGGCGATCGGGAGACGCTTGAGGGCTGGCGGGAGATCGTGGCCGAGTCCAAGGTCTACTTCGAGGACGTCTACGACCGTCTGCGGGTGCTGCTCGTCGATGAGGACGCGGTCGGGGAGAGCTTCTACAACCCGTTCCTGACCGAGGTGGCCGAGGATCTGGAGCGGCGCGGGATCGCGGTGCGCAGCGACGGGGCGTTGTGCGTGTTCTTCGACGACGTCCTGGGTCCGGACGGGAACCCGGTGCCTCTCATCGTGCAGAAGAGCGACGGCGGTTTCGGTTACGCGGCGACGGACCTGGCCGCGATCCGGTACCGGGTGCAGACTCTGGGCGCGAACCGGATCCTCTATGTCGTGGACAGCCGGCAGGCGCTGCATTTCAAGATGGTCTTCGAGACGGCGCGGCGGGCCGGCTATCTGCCCGGGGCCGTCGAGGCGGTCCATGTCGCGTTCGGCTCGGTGCTGGGGCCGGACGGCAAGCCGTTCAAGACCCGCGCCGGGGACACCGTGCGTTTGATCTCGCTGCTCAACGAGGCGGTCGAGCACGCACGCCGCACAGTGGAGGCGAAGAACCCCTCCTTGGATCCCGCGCTGCTGCCGCGGCGCGCGGACGAGGTCGGGATCGGCGCGGTCAAGTACGCCGACCTGTCCACCAGCAGGACCCGCGACTACATCTTCGATCTGGACCGGATGGTCTCCCTCAACGGCAACACCAGCGTCTACCTTCAGTACGCGCATGCCCGGATCCGTTCGATCCTGCGCAAGCTCCCGGCGGACGCCGCGAACGCGGGCGTCCACGCGCGGTTGGAGCTCGCGCCGGCGGAACGCAGGCTCGCGATGCTGCTCGATCAGTTCGGGGCGACGACGCAGGCGGTGGTGGAGAGCCTTGAGCCGCACCGGCTGTGCGGCTACCTGTACGCGGTGGCGCAGGCGTTCACCGACTTCTATGAGTCGTGTCCGGTACTCAAGGCGCCGTCCGAGGCGGTGCGCGACAACCGGGTGGCGCTGTGCCGCCTGACCGGCGACACGCTCAGGCTCGGGCTTGAATCGCTGGGGATCGCGGCGCCCGAGCAGTTGTAGGCGGCCGTTGCGGCGCAGTTCGCGGCGGCAGCGAGGCCGCGCCGATTCACACAGGCCCCTGATGAATGTCGAGCCCGCGCTGCTAGAGTGGAGTGAATCAGGGTTCTCAAAATAAGTATGCAGGCCGCGTCCGGGAAGTGGCGGCCCCGGCGACGCTTCTCGGACGCGGTCTTGACTCGGGGGGGGTCTGCACATGGCCGATGGGTACCAGCTGGATCCCGCGGTGCTGCGTCGTTTCGCTCAGGTCGTCGGCGAGCAGGCGCAGAGGCTCGACGGGATACACCGGGCTCTCGCCGACGTCCGGATCGAGGGGGACGCTTTCGGGAGGCTGCCCGCTTCCGGCGATCTGCATCGCGAGTACATCGCGCACGCGCAGGCCGAAGTGGACGACTCGGGTGAGGCCGGGCCGCTGCTGCGGGAGACCGGTGACGGGCTGGCGCGGACCGCGGACAACTACGAGCGGACCGAGCAGTACGTCACCGGACTGCACCGGGCCGTGTTGCGAGGATTGTCAGGGGGCGAACATGAGTGACGGGATCGGCGATGAGATGGTCGCCGCGTACGACTGGATCCACCGGCCGCTGTTCACCATCAACCTGCCGATCCACCTGCCGCATCCGGTCAAGAAGGCCGAGAGCGCGCTGAACGGCGCGATCGACTCCGCGGTGCGCGGTGTGTTGGAGGTCACCGGCCTGCTGTCGATCCTGCAGGAGGTGACCGGCAAGCCGGAATCGCTCGCGCAGGCAGCGGATGTCTGGCTCGAGCAGGCCCACCAGACCAAGGCGCTCGCCGACGAAATTCGTCAAAGCGCCCGGCCGGTCCCGGAGGCTTGGCAGGGTGCTGCCTCGGCCGCGTTCGGGCAGCATCTGGGCCGGCTCGTCAGCGCGCTGGACGCGATGGCCGGCGACATGGGCACCACCGCCGCGATCCTCAACCAGGCGGCGCAGGAATGCCAGGTGGCCGAGGACCTGATCGACGAGATCATCCGGGAGGCGATCGAGTTCGCGGCGGCGACCTTCGCGGCCGGCATGGTCGCTGACATCGTCACCTTCGGGCTGGCCACCATCGCCGCCGGGATCGCGGAAGGCGCCGAGATGGCGGCGTTCGTCGCCCGCGCGGCCGAGGTCTCCACCAAGCTCGCCGAGGTCCTGGAGCAACTGCTGACGGAGCTGAGCAAGCTCAAGTCTTTGGACGAAAACGCGAGCGCGTGGAAGGCATTTCGGGAATTCAGGAGCGCGAAGAGTGACTTTCGAGCCCTGAATCTCATGAAGCGGCAAGAGTACGGCGAATTGGCTTCGAACCGGGTCCTGCACTACGTCAGTAAGACCGTTGAGAGCGCCCTCGTCGAGCCGGCGATGAAGGCGGCCGGCCTGGAGCCCGACCCGACCGGCGGCGCCAGGGACATACTGACCGGCAGCGACGGCCTCGGCGCGATCGCCACCACGATCGACGACGCGACAGGGACCGGCCGGTCCGCCGGCCCCTACCGCCTGCCGGCGTCACAGCTTGCCACCGAACTCGATAGCCTGACGGCATTGCAGCCGACCGAGCACAAGCCGGTGCGTCTTGAGTAGCCTTGAGCGGAGAGCGAGCATGAAGCCAGCGAAAGCCGATATCGAGCAGACGCGGCTGGCGTGTCTCGCCGAGTACGGTCCCGCACTTGAGCCCTGGCTTGCACCTGGCGAAACGCTCCGCGCCGTCGTGTCGGCTCGTGTGGACACAGGTATCAGGGAGCCACCGCGCAAGCTGCGACCCAAGATCAAGACGTCGAAGTTGCGAACCACGCTCGGCTGCCTCTTC
This sequence comes from Actinocrinis puniceicyclus, assembly GCF_018283645.1. Classification (GTDB taxonomy): domain Bacteria; phylum Actinomycetota; class Actinomycetes; order Streptomycetales; family Catenulisporaceae; genus Actinocrinis; species Actinocrinis puniceicyclus. Next base: position 7,711 of record NZ_JAGSXH010000045.1, read on the forward strand.
ATTACCTTCTCGATCGGATCCATGGTGGCCGAGGCTGTGACCGCCGCGATCCTGGGAATCCCGACTCTCTTCATGGACAAACCGTGGCGCGGCGGTTGGAAGAGCCAGGCCGGGGAGTTCCTCGTCGCCGCTTTCCGGCTCAATCACGATTATCCGGCGCTGTTGATCGCCGCCACCGATCGGCGGCTCCTGGTGACCTCCCGGCCCGGCCGGTTCTCGAAACCGCACGCGGCCGTCATCGCCGAATACACTCCGGGCCAGTTGCGCAACCGACCCAAGCCGCCCCCCGAACGCCGAAAATCCCGCGCCGATGTGGCCTTCCCGGACGCGTCCTGGATCACGTTCTTCGCCGACAAGCCCGAGCAGGCTGATCTGCTGCGACGCATCCTCGCCTGACAGGCTGCCGACCAGTCGTCAGCAGCCTGGCATCGCCTGGGCTCGCCCCGCCGGTCGCAGGACCCGCTGTCCTCCCCCGCCCTCCCGTCCTCGAGGACTGAAGCGGCGGCGGGCTATTCGATTCGGCCCGATGCCGGCTCGGCCGGGGGCAGTCCCTGCAGCGACCGCAGGTGGTCGATCACGCTGACGACCATCTCAATGCTCTGGGGCGACAGGCCGACGGCCCTCATCGCGATCTCCTGCGCGCCCGCGTGCCGCAGCGCGTCGACGAGGTTGATCCGTTCGTCGGTCTCGACGGTCTTCTCGTGCGCGTCGAAGTACGACAGCGGCACCTGGAAGAACCGGGCCAGGCCCTGTACCGCGTCCAACATCGGGTTGGTGCGCACACCGGTGACCAACTGCGAGAGGTACCCGACCGACATGCTCGGCCCGCCGTCCGCCTCGATCGCGGCCAGCACCTCCCGGTAGGAGTGGCGCTTGCCGTCAGGCCGGCGCTTGTGCTCGAACAGGTACTGAATGCGCTCGGCGAGCACCCCGGGACCGGAGCGTTGCGGCTTTTGCTGTTCCTGTTGCCGTTGCTGTTGCGGTGCCGAGTCGGACCGCTCGCCGGCCTGCCCGTCGCACCGCTCGCCGGCCTGGTCGCCTGCCTGCTCGCCGGCCTGCCCGTCAGCGGGCGGACGCGCCGGTCGGCGGCTGCGGTCTGCGGGTTTCTCGGACATCGCGGCTTGCTACCTTCAGTCGGCTCGGTCCGCCAACCTGCGCGAGCCGAAGTTGACTCCCGCCGCTCGTCCATTTCACCTTCTCAACGAGTCGGCATGACACTAGGTGTGATGCGGAAGTTACTTCGCGTAGTTTACACACATGAATCTCGGCCCATTCCCTGAAGGTCACATCACACCGCCGCTAGCCGACTCAGTACCCGAGCCGCGTGCGTATGACCCGAGCGAGCGAGGTGACCTCCTCGATGCGCAGCTTGCGCGAGACCACGAGGAACAGGACGCCGAAGACCACGCCTCCGCCGAGCAGAGCCGTGGCGTTGCCGACTGTTCCGGCCAGTTGAGCGCTCACGGCCGCCGCGACCGGAGCCCCGATCAGCGCGGCGGCGACGGACGCGGCGCCGAGCTTGATGTGGGTGCGCGCGACGCGGCGGCCCTCGACGCCGCGCAACCGGCGGCGCAGCTCGCGGCCGGTCATGATCGCGCCGATGGTGTAGGTCAGGGTGGAGGCGACGCACAGGCCGACCATCACCCACGGCGTCGTCTTCAGCGTCGCATAGGCCAGCAAACCGATCGCCACGTTGGCAGCCGTGACCCAGGCTGTGATCACGAACGGGGTGCGGGTGTCTTCGTAGGCGTAGAAGCCGCGCATCATCACGAACTGTGCCGAGAACGGGATCAGGCCGGGGGCGAGCGCCATGAGCATGAAGCCGGTGTTGCGGGCCATGGCCGCGTCGGACTGCCCGTGTCCGAACAGCACGGCCGCTATCTGCGGCCCGAAGGCCAGCAGCGCGAATGCGCAGGGGACGATGGCCACCGCCGCCACGCGCAGGCCGTAGGAGACGGAAGTGCGCACGGCGGCGCGGTCGCCGGTTTGCGCATAGCGGCTCATCCGGGGCAGCAGCGCCGTGATGACCGAGACGGTGATCACCGCGAACGGAAGCTGCCAGATGTTCTGGGCGTTCATGTACGCCGTGTAGCCGACGCCCTGGCCGCGGAAACGCTCGTCCATCGTGTCGCCGATCCGTGTGGCCACCAGCGAACCGATCTGTCCGAGCAGCACGATGCCCATCGTCCACTTCGCCAGCGTCGCGGACTTGCGCAGGCCCGCGCCGCGCCAGTCGAAGCGCGGCCGGAATCCCACTCCGGCCCGGCGCAGATAGGGAACCATCGTCACGGTCTGCAGCACGATCCCGAGTGTCGTGCCGAGGCCGAGCAACGCCACTTCCCCCGGGGTGATGTTCTGCTCGGTGAGCCGCGCGTGACCGACCAACGCCATGAGGGCCGCGAGCGTCGCGATCATCACGAGGTTCGCCAGCACCGGTGTCCACATCATCGGCCCGTAGCGTTCGCGGGCGTTGAGGATCTGACCGAGGATCACCCACACGCCGTAGCACAGGATCTGCGGCAGGCAGTAGCGGATCAGCGTGACGGTCAGCGCGTGGTCCGCGGCGGGGGCGGCGCCCGCGGTCACGTCCGCGATCTGCGGGGCCAGCAGCATGCACGCGGCGGTGAGCACGCCGAGAACCACGAGCGCGATCGTCAGCAACCGGTCGGTGAACTGCCGTCCGCCGTCCGCGTCATCGCGCATCGCCCGCACGAGTTGCGGGACGAACACGGAACTGACCGCGCCGCCGACGATCAGCAGGTAGATGGTTCCGGGGATGTTGTTGGCCGTGTTGAAGCAGTCCCCGAGCGTACTGAGGCCGAGCGCGGAGGCGAGCAGCAGCGAGCGGATCATGCCGGTCACCCGGGAGGCCGTGGTGCCCAACGCCATGATCCGGCCCGCGCGCGACAGGCTCGCGGCGACGGGTGGGCTCGCGGTCGCGACGGCCGCCGGCGTGTCGTCCGCGGCGGGCAGCCAAAGCGACGCGGCCGGTGCACCGTCACCACGTGGCGGCGCCCAGGCTTCGCGGGTCGCCGGTTCCGTCGCGAAGACGGCCGCGGCGGGGCCCTGTACCGGCCCGCGCCGCGGCGGGATGAGGGCTTCGAGCACGGAGGGATGGAAGGCGCCCCACCCGATCGCCGGAAGGTTGAACCGGGTCGCGTCGACGCCCTCGACCGCGTCGATGTCCTCCAGTGCGCTCAGATAGGTCTCATCGTCCGGCAGTGGCCGCCGCTCGTTCGATCCCACGGGCACAGTCTTGCGGACTGCGCAGTCCTACGCTGCATCGGGGAGCGCCGACCGCGGACCGCCGCGTGTCTGAACGCTGAACTCAGGGCGGGCCGGGTCGCGGCCCCGGCGATACTTCTCAATCGCGGCCTAGTCGAGGCAGAACTCGTTGCCCTCAACGTCCTGCATCACGAGGCATGATTCGTTCTCCTCGTCGGCGAGTAGCAGCCGCACCCGCCGAGCGCCGAGCGCTTCCAGCCGGGTCGCCTCGGCGTCAAGCGCGTGGACTCGCTCATCGCCGGTCAGCCCCACCCCGACGCGCACGTCCAGATGCAGCCGGTTCTTCACCGTCTTGGCCTCGGGCACCCGCTGGAAGAACAACCGCGGGCCGACCCCGTCAGGGTCCTGACAAGCCCAGGCCGCGCCCTGGCGCTGCGCGGGCAGCGAAGCGTCGAACGCATCCCACGAATCAAACCCCGGCGGGACCGGCGGGTCGACGTACCCGAGCACGGCCTTCCAGAACTGCGCGACCGCTCGTGGGTCTGCGCAGTCGAAAGTCACCTGTACCTGCTTCACATGCGGCATCGACCCAGAATATGCGCACCACGCGATCTAAGGGGGACGGCACGCACGGCACGCACGGCATGCACGTACGCACGGCACGTACAGCACGCACAGCACGCATGGCGGCAGCGACAGCAGCGGATTCAGCCGCCCGCCCGTGCGAATTTCGCTGCATACCACGGTTCGTTCCGCTTCGCACCGGGCCCTCGTCCGCGACGCGACGCGACGCGACGCCCGCGCCCGGGCGCGTCAGTGGGCTGCGAGCCGCCGGCTCAGCAGGCGGCGTTCCGCGTCCGTGGGGGCGAGAGCGAGCGCCGAACGCAGGCAGGCGTCGGCCTCCTCGGCGCGGCCGCAGCGGCGCAGCAGGTCGGCGCGCGTGGCGTGCAGCAGGTAGTAGCCCTCCAGCCGGCCGGACTCGGCTATCGCCTCGACCAGCGGCAGCGCCGCTTCGGGGCTGCGCGCCATCGAGATCGCGACGGCGCGGTTCAGTTCGACCACCGGGCTAGGCGCCACCCGAGCCAGTCGCCCGTACAGCGCGACGATCTGCGGCCAGTCGGTCTGCCGCGCGTACGGCGCGGTCGCATGGCAGGCCGCGATCGCCGCTTGTATCTGGAACGGCCCGGCCCGGCGCCGGCGCAGCGCGCGTTCGAGGACCGCGCCGCCCTCGGCGATCAGGTCGCGGTCCCAGCGGGAGCGGTCCTGATCCTCCAGCGTGACCAGTTCGCCGTCCGCATCGAAGCGCGCCGGGCGGCGCGCATCGTGCAGCAGCATCAGGGCGAGCATGCCGAGCGCCTCGGGTTCGTCGGGCATCAGCGCCACCAGCACGCGGGCGAGCCGGATCGCCTCCCGGCTCAGCGCTTCCCTGTCCCCCGCGGCGCCGTAGCCCTCGTTGAACAGCAGGTAGAGCACGTGCAGGACGCCCGGCAGCCGTTCGGGCAGCAGGTGCGCCGGCGGGACGCGCAGCGGAATGACCGCGTGCGCGATCTTCTGCTTGGCGCGGAAGATCCGCTGGCCCATCGTGCGCTCCGGCACCAGGAACGCGCGCGCGATCTGCGCCGTGCTCAGCCCGGCCAGCGACCGCAGCGTGAGCGCCACCTGGGCGTCGAGGTTCAGCGCCGGGTGGCAGCAGGTGAACATCAATTCGAGGCGCTCGTCCGGGATCTCGGCGTCGCTGCGGTAGGCCGGCGGCTCGTGCCGCTGTTCCCACGCCGCCCACGCGCGGGCCTTCACTGCGTCCCTCGTCGCGCGCCGCATCCGGTCGATGGCGCGGTTACGTGCGGCGGTGGTCAGCCACGCCAGGGGCTGGCGTGGCACACCGTCCTGCGGCCACGTGCGCAACGCCTGCGCGAAGGCGTCCTGCGCGCAATCCTCGGCCAGGTTCCAGTCGCCGCCGGTGAAGCGGATCATGGTGGCCACGATCCGGCTCCACGCCTCGGCGTAGATCCCGGCGATGAACTCGCCTGCCGACTCTTCGGCCATCGCCCGCCGCCCACCTGCCTGTCCACCTGTGTTGACCGGCTACCTGTTTGACTGACTGACTGTCTGTCAGTCAGTCAGCTTGAGCTGACTGACCGCCTACTGGGCTGACTGACCGTCACTCCGCCTCTCTGACCGCTTGCGCGCGTTTCTCGCACTCAGGCGTCCCGGTCCTCGACCCAGAACGGGCGCAACTCGATCACCCCGCCCCAGGCCATCGGGTGCCTGGACGCGACCTCGACCGCCTCGTCCAGATCGGCGCACTCGATCACGTCGAACCCTGCGATCAGGTCCTTGGTCTCGGCGTATGGCCCGTCCGAGAGCAGCACCTCGCGGTTGCGCACCCGCACCGTGGTCGCGTCGCTGCCCGGCCGCACCCGGTCGCCCATCAGCCGGATGCCCTTGCCGCCCATCTCACGTACCCAGTCCTCCACGTCCGGCGCGCCCTGCGCCGCCCCCGGTTCGAGGTCCGGGTCCACGCACACCAGCATCAGGTACTTCATCGGTCCGCTCCGTTCGTCATGGTCGAGCACTTCGGGCGGCATCTCGCGCCGTTCCCACCGCATTGACGAACGGGTAGGCCGCTCTACTACAGGCTCGCGCGAAAAATCTTCCTACGCATCCGCCCGCGCCGGGCGATCAGGCGCCCGCGGTTGTTCTTCCAGCGTCCCGGAGGCACAACGGCGCAGATTGCGGTACGTCTCGACCTACGCGTCTGGGCCAGGCCGACCCGGCGCCGACCGAGGCCGCCGATTCGGCTGCCCGTCGCGGGCGCGACGCCTACAATCGCTAGGCATCAGCCAGACCATCATGCGCCCGCTCACGGCGCTCGTCTTCGTCGTCATCTTCGTCCACTGAGGGATCTTCGCAATGGTCTCGGGTAACGGCGCTAGAGCCACCGAACTCCACACGGGCAAGGCCGCGAGCAATGTGCCCACGAGACGGCGGGGCCTCCGGCGAGGCGATCTTCGAAGGGAAGGCTTCCCGAGCATCTCCGGCGCCACGCCTCAAGAACGGGCACAGGCCGTCGAGGCGCTGCGGGAGTGGGCGGAACACCAGGCGGAAGGAGCCATCGAGTGGTACATGAAGGACAAGCGTCTCAAGCGGTCGGGCTCCAGACTGCTGCGCGCGCTGACTGTCCTGCTCGCGGTGGGCGGTAGCCTGGCACCGCTCCAGGCCGCCGCGGTGAGCGAAAAGGTCGGCGCGTGGGGGTACGTCCTGCTCGCGGCAGCGGCCGGCTGCGTCGCGTTCGACTACTTCTTCGGGGTGTCCACCGGGTGGATGCGCGACATGGCGGCGATACAGTCGCTTCAACGGGAGTTGACCACTTTCCGGCTCGACTGGGCCACCGAGTTGCTGCGCGGCGGGCCGGCGGATGCGGACCCCGGGCAGCCGATGGCGAGTCAGCTCTTGATGATCGGCCGGCTGAAGAGCGCAGTGGACCGGATCGTGGAATCGGAGACCACGGACTGGCTCGCGGAGTTTCGCCTCAGCCTCGGCCGGATGCATGACAAACTGGGCAAGACCCAGTCCGGGCCTTAGGCGCACTTCGGTGCGGAGCCGGCGAGTGTCAAAAGCGCGCTTCCACTCTGGAGGACTTCACGGACGATCCGAAGGCTGTTGCGTCCCTCATCGCGGTCGGGCTGGGAAACTGGGCACTGACCAGAATTCTTCCGACCCTCTGGGGTCTGACAGGCCCGTGCGCCCGCGTCGTCGTGGTGACGGAACTGGTGGGCGGGCACGGCGAGTTCACCCAGGTCATCGCCCCCGCCTTCGCGGCCCACGGGCAGCCGCCGCCCACCTACGTCCCCCGACTGCAAGACGCGATAGAGGCAGCCCGCGCAGTGTGCGAGCGTCCCGCCGCGGTGATCTACACCCCCAACAGCGAACACGCCGCCCAGGTCATGGCATGCATAGCCGCCGACCTCGACGTATTCGTCGAGCGGCCGTTCGCCACACCCGCTCACGACGCACCGCGGCTGGTCGCCGCGGCCCGGGACGCGGACGTGCTGTTTTTCACCGGAGTTCAGCGCAGGCTTGAGGCTTCGTTCAGGTATCTGCGAGAGGTCGTCGGCACCAGACGCGGCTTCGGTGAACTGGCGAGCATCCGCTGCACCCTGGCAGTGGGCATGCGGCCGACGGGCTGGCGGCTCGATCCGGGCCTGTGCCACGGCGGCGTCGTAATCGACAGTGGCTATCATCTGCTGGACTGCGCCGCGTGGCTGGCGGAAGCGGGAGGTGCCGAGATCACCGGATCCACCACGGGATTCGTCGAACTCGCGGTGGATCCGTGGGCCCCGGGTCCACTCGAGACTTCGGCCGTGGGCTCGCTCGTCGGTCCTACCGGCGTGCGGCTCACCTTCGACCTGAGCTACTCAGCGCCCGTATCGTCAGTGTTCGAGCGGCTGGAGTGCCGGGATGCGGAAGGCGCGTGCGTGGTGGTGACCCGGGATCAGACGCTCAAGTCGGACAGACCCGGACTCGTCACCCATCAACAGGCCGACGGCACGGTGATCCTCGACCATGTCCGCCTCCCCGGCACGCCACGGCAGGCCGCCCCGCTGATCGGTTTTCTGCGTAGCCGGGATGAGCGAGCCAGCGCGCAGGAGCATCCTTGTTCCGCCCGGCACTCGTTGACGACTTGGCAACTGACAAAGGAGATCTACGATCATGCACATCGGTGAGGCGATGATCAAAGCAGAAAGCGGCGCAGCGGGCACCGGCCCGACATGCGTCATGCACAGCATCGCGGTGCAGACCGCGGCATTCGAGAAGGCCTACCGGTTCTACACCGAACTGGTCGGCCTGCGAGTGGTCCGGGAACCCTTTCCGTTCAAGACCCGCACCCTGGCGTGGCTGGACGCCGGTTCAGTCCTGCTTGAGTTGTACTCGGTGCGCCGCGAGGACAACGCGGCGGCGCGCGAGGACGGGGTCGTCGGGCCGGATCATCTCGCGTTCGTCGTGGACGACCTCGACGCGATGATCCTGCGGCTGCACGAGTTCGAGGTCCCGATCGTCAAGGGTCCGCTGATCCCGCCCAGCGGCGACCCCAACCAGCCGCGCGTCCTCTTCGTCGAGGGACCCGACGGCGAGGAGGTCCAGTTCCGCGAGCCAGCGGTGGGAGCGCGCGGTCGATGACGGTGCGATGGCTCCACGTCTCCGACTTCCATTTCGGCACCGGGATGTCCGGCTACGGGATGACGAATGTTCTCAAGACTCTGCTGCGCACCGTCCGTGAGCGTCGTCAACTCGAGGGGCCACCGGACTTCGTCTTCGCCACCGGGGATCTCGGCAACCGCGGCCAGGCTGCGGACTATGAACTCTGCGAAACATTCTTCGCACGACTGGTCGAGGCCGCGGGTGTCGATCCGAGCAGGCTGTGGATCGTTCCCGGCAACCATGACGTCGATCGCCGGCTGGCCCGCGGGGCGGTCCGCACGCTCTCGACGCCTCAGGAAGCCGACGAGTGGTTCTTCGACGAGCCGGCCAACCGGGCCTTCCACATCGCCAAGTTCGCCGAGTACCGGCGTTTCGCCCAGAGGTTCCTCCCCGGCCGGCAGTTCGCCCCCGGAGACGTCGTTCACCTGCCTGAGGTGGTCTCGGTGGGCGGCAGCCGGATCGGGGTCCTGCCGCTGAACTCGTCCTGGTTCTCCTGCGGGGACGACGACCTGCAGAATCTGTGGATCGGCTCAAGGCTGGTGCGGGAGCGTACGGAGGCGTTGCGTGCTGCCGGCGCGGAACTGATCATCGCGCTGCTGCATCACCCGTACTCGTTTCTGCACGAGAACGAGGGCGCCGAGTCGTGGCTGCGCCAAGAGTGCGACATCGTTCTTCGCGGGCATCTGCACACCACGGACGTGAAGTACGTCGTCAGCGCCGACGGTCACTCGTTGGAGATCGCCGCGGGCGCAAGCTATCAGGGGCCGGCCCAGCCGTGCAGCGCCTTCTACTGCGAACTGGACATCGCCGCGGGGCAGGTGACGCTGGATCCCATCAGCTATGTGGAGAAGGCCGCCGCGCACACGTGGGTGCGCGACTCGACGATCTTCCCCGACGCCGCAGCCGACGACTACCGCAAGAGGTTTCCGCTGCGCGAAAGGCGAGCCGTGTCGGCCGCGGCCGCGTCACCGGCGGTCGCCACGTTCCCGCACACCGACTGGACGGCCGTCAACCACGTCGGCTGGCTCATGCAGATCGACGCCTGGTTTCCCGACGCCTATCGGCGCGATCCGAGCGGAGCCATGCGACAGATCGCGTCCCATGCCTTCCAGATATTGGTGCAGGCGCGCCGGCAGCCGAACCTGGCGAACAGCGTGATCGACATGGGCACCGCCCTGCTGCGGCACATACCAGCCGACCTGCCGACGCAACAGTCTCATCATCCGACCGTACTGCAGTTGCTCTCGCTGGGAATACACCACCGGCTCTCGCATCTCTTCATGCTGCCGGAGGTTCAGCTGAACGCCCTTCTCGACGTGCCGGACTACTCGCGTCTGCTGCGCTCGACGCGGCATCTTGCGGCCGGCGAATATCTGGCCGCGCACACGCTGGCCAACCAGGTCGGGCCGGGCTGCTGCGTTGCCTCGTTCGTCATGGGCCAGAGTGCCCGAAAGCGTGGATTCCCGTACGAAGCGGACGCGAGCTTCAAAGACATCATCCTGCACTTGGACCATATGGACTCGCTTCCCACAGGCAAGTCGATCCCGTGCAACGCCGGGGACAAAGTCCAGTGTCTGTGCAATCCCGACCTGCTGCGGGCCTCCGTCCTGCGGGCGCGCGGCGTCATCGCGAGGCAGCTCGGCGACGACGATGACGCGGAGCGCTACTTCGCGGCGGCGACGGAGGCCGCCGAGGCCGCCCGAAGCGTTCCACAGCCACTGCCGCAGGACGGCGAAGGCGATCAGACACTGCCCACCGGCTACGACGAGGCGCCTCAGCGAGTCTTGGCCGATGTCCACTACAGCCACGGCTACTACTGGTATGTAAGAGGCGACCTGGATCGCGCGGAGGTGCTCTTCCGCAAGGCGATTCACAGGTTGGGCAACGGACTTGAGCCCTGGGATTCACCATTCACCCGGCTCGCGATCGTCCGCCTCCTCAAAGGCGACTTGCGCGAAGCCAACCAACTCGCTTACACCGCACGGGATCTGTGCGTGCGTTCCTCCGTGCAGGCCAATCGCGAGGCGCCGCTGAGCCAGTCCGTCTGCTCGTTGACCATCAGGATTCTGGAGGCGCTGAACGGACACCGGGAACCGGCCAACCGCTCGATCAGCCCGGAAAAGGAGCTCGACCAGGCCATCGCGCTACATCCGCCTTTGGGGCTGGGCCCGGTCGAGTGCCACTACGCCGATGTCGAGCTCCTGCAGACCGTGGCCCCCGAGTCTTGCCGGGCCCTCGTCGAGTCGATGCTGGCGAAGCTCGATTGCGCTACCGACGATGCGCGCGGCGCCGGTCCGTGACCTGCCGCGCCACAATGACCAGGGCAGCACCCGGGCGCGTACGTCGGCGAGAACGGCAGTGCGGCCGGCGCGCCCGTCTCCACACTCACATGAATCATGAGAAATCCGGTGCCTCCGCGAGTTCATTTTGGCTGACACCCTTCGCGCCCTATCGGACCATGAGCGAAGGCACATGGAGTTGCCCGCGCACTCGTGTCGCGGGACAGGACCCGCGTTGGCGCGAATGCTGTTGGGCGGAGCGTTTGGCGCTACCGTGGAACCATGAGCGCTCTGCCCTCCGACATGCACGGCCCGGGCCGGGCCGTGGTCCGGATGCCGCGCACCATCCGCGCGGTGCGCGCGGCGCTGCCCCGGGAACTGCGGGCCAGGTTCAACGAGGAGATGGAGAGCGGCGAGCAGCCGGCGACCTTCGAGCACTGGTGGGCACGGGCGGTCATCCAGTCCAGCCCGCGCACGACGGCGCTGCTGGAGCAGGCGCGCAACGGCACGCTCAAGACGGTGCCCGCCGCGGAGGTGTTCGGGGACCGCTGGGCCGACGCCTGATGGCGTTCGGCCTCCACATCAGCGAAACGGTCGCCGCCGAACTGGCGGCCATGGACGAGCCGACATCCGAACTGCTGCTCATGGAGATGATCGACCTCGCCGCCGCACCGCTCGAGCGCGGAACGCAGCTGGAACGCGACGGCCCGGTCTCGCGCCGGATGCTGGGCTTGGGCACGAACCTGATCCTCTTCCAAGCGGACGAGGACACCAAGATCGTCACCATCCTCGACGTCGTGTGGCTCACTTCAAGCTGACCATGACGGCGATACCTGACGCTCCCGTCACCGCCAAGATGCGATAGAGCCAGGATCCTGATACAGCCTGTGTTTCGGCGACCGAGCCGACATGCCAAGTCCTGGGTCGCTACTGTGGACGGGCTTCGCGCTGGGCGCAGTAGGAAGTGTGTACCCATCAGGACGCCACGCAGACTGTCTCGAACATCGCCCAGGCGTATCAGGGGGCGTCCACCCAGCGAATGATGTCGGGATGGGCAGAGCTGTCGGGCCGTCATGTGCGCGAGATCGTGGACGGCAGCGTGATCGTCACGGATGCGCTGGAGGCGTGGGCGGGGTACATCGTCGCGCAGAAGCTCGAGGCGATCGGGCAGCTGGTGGAGATGGCGGCGGAGTTCTTCGCGGACCAGGCCGCGTCGGTGGCCACGTTCGGCATCGCGGAGGCGGCGCTGCCGTTGATCATCGAGGCGGGACAGAAGCTGGGCCAGTCGCTGGTCCAAGACCTGGAACAGTATGTGCTCGGCAAGGTCGTCGAGGCGGCGCTCAGGCCGTTCATGGCGAAGGTGCAGGCGCTGCTGGCAGGCCTGGACTGGGGCAACACCGGCGCATCCGGGTCCGGGGCGGGCGAAGGGTTCAGCTTGGACGAGGCGCAGATGCGTATGCACCTGTCGACGCTGCGCTCGCACGCGGACACGATGCTCGGGCACGGGCAGACGCTGCGCCAAGGGCTTGCGGGGTTGAGCTTCTGATGTCGAGCGGGTTCATGGCAGCGGCAGCAGAGCAGGCCGGCGCCGACCTGGCCGAGGCATGCGACGCGGCGGTGCAGACGATCAGCCGCAAGCTGATCTCCCGGGCGGCCGACACCCAGGAGGCAAACCGAAATCGCAGTGTCCGAAATCCGTGACCTGCTCGGATCAGATCCGAGCTGGCGGAATAGTAGGTGACCCAGTCGCAGCCAGAGACGGCTGTGAACCGGCCTGGATCGCGGCAATCCGACCGGGCGCGCGCGGCACAGCGCGTGGAACACCAGCCTACAAAGCAAGTCAGCAACGCTGGTAGGACACCAGCTCGCCGCGCGCCGGGGACATCAGGATTCTGAAGTGGCGAGCCAGGCGCTGCACGTCGACGGGCGCGTGGATCAGCGTGCCGATCTCAAGGTTGGCGCCCAGTGCCCGGCCGGTGAGGTTCGCGCTGCCGAGCAGCACCTTGGCGTCGTCCACGATGATGAACTTGGCGTGCATGACGGCGCCCGCGGGTCGCCGGTGCTCGGGCCAATGCCACACGTGCACTCCCGGTATCGCCGCGAGCCGGGCCGCGGCGTCGGTGCCACGCGTCTCGGCGATGGCGTCGACCTGGACCGCGCGGGCCGCGGCCGCCGCCAGATCCGCGGTGATGTCCGCGACGTCGTTGGTCGCGTAGGTCGCGACCAGGATGGTCCGCTCGGCCCCGGCGATCAGGCTCGACGCGACGGCCGCGGTGTCGCGTACCGGTTCGGTGCGGTCGCGCGGTCCGGAGATCACCCACTCCAGCGCGTGGTCCGCGTCCCATGCCTCGTACTGCGCCGCGGCGGTACGCAGCGCGAACGCGAGCGTCGCGCCGTACGGTCGCGGTTCGGCGGCGCGCCACTCGGTGGACAGCCGCTCGGCCAGCGGCCCGAGGCCGGTGCCGCCGGGCCTCGCTTCGAGCAGCGCCGCCGTGAGCGCGGGCCCGGGGCCAGGGTGTGCTTCCAGCACCTTGACCCAGGCTTCGATGTGCGCGGGGCCGAGGGCGGTCGCGATGCTCGCCATCGTCTCCGGGAGCCGGGAGCGGGATGAGAGCGGTTCGTTCATCAGGCGGCGGTGGCCGGCAGGCCGAAGAAGCCGAGGCCGGTGCCGCTGTGCGCGAAGGTGTCCACGAGCAGCGCGCGGTCGAGGTAGCGGTTGCCTGCCTCGCAGGAGGTCTCGGCGGCGAACAGGCAGGCGTGGCACGCGGCGCCGTGCAGACGGCCGTGTTCGCGCGGGTCGTGCTCCGAGCACAGCGGGTCGGAGCCGCACAGTTGCGCGGACTCGATCGCCTGGCCCAGCAGCGGGATGAGGCGGTCGCGCTCCCCCAGGCTGACCAGTCCGCCGAGCGTGCCCTCGCTGTCGGGCGCCGCCGTGTAGAGCAGGAGGCCGGCCATGGGCTGCTCGCCGCTCCTGGCGTAGATGCGTTCGCTGATGCCGGAGGCGCCGTAGCCGCATTCGAGGGCGAATTCGCGGATGAGGCAGTGCGCGAGGGTGTGCAGCAGGATGTAGCGCACCCCGGGCCAGTCCAGTTCGACGCCCATCGTCTGGCACCATTTCGCGTGCGCGGCGCGCAGGACGCTCGCGCGTCTGTGTACGGCGTCGAGTTGTTCCCAGCGGGCGATCCGGGCCTCGTCGAAGCGCAGGAAGATCCCTTCGCCGCGGGTTTCCGCGCACGGCACCCAGCTGGGCGGGTTCGAGCTGATCGGCGCGCAGCGCCGGTTGTCGGCGCCGACCGCGCCGGCGGAGGTGTCCCAGTCCGGCGCGTCGAGGCGGGTGAACGCATACAGGGCGCTGACTTCACGCAGCTTCGTCACGCGCACGATGTCGGCAAGCGCGCCGACCGGTGCGCTCTCGCCCGGGGCGGCGATGCGTCCGCGTTCGCGGCGTGTGGTGAAGTCGTCGAGGCTGTGTTCGCGCTGGTCGGTGAACGCGGCCCATTCGGGTACACGCAGGTCGACGGCTTCGTCCGGGGAGTCCGCGTCGCCGCCGCCGCCGCTGCCGCTGTTGCTGTTGCTGCTGCCCGGCGTCGTCGCGGCGGCGGCGTGCAGCGCGGCGATGGTCCGGTACACGCTCTCGATGCCGAATTGTTCGAGGTCGCGCCAGGAATACTGGGTCGGAAGCAGGGCTTTGACGGTCTCGGCGGGCAGTGGGGCGAGGAGGCTCAGCGTCTCCCAGTGTTCGCGCACGGCTTGTTCGACCGGTTCGTCCGTGCGCGGGAGGGAGAAGACTTTCAGTTGCATGGCGAACCAGCTGTTGGTGGCGCCCAGGGCGAGGGTGCGGGTCTGTTCGCCGCAGGGGTCGAATTTCTCCAGGTGGGGGTGGCGGCCGCGGCAGGCGGGCAGGTTGGCCTGTTTGGTCTGGCCGATGGCGTCGGCCATGCTGCGGCTGGCTCCGCATGAGCAGATGACGAAGATGTTCGCCGCCTCGCCGGTGGTGCCGCGTTCGACGAGGGTCAGGGTGTGGCCGGGGTCTTCGTCGACGCCGCCGTGGACGAAGTAGAGCCAGGGGAAGTCGTCGAGGTGCCCGTTGGGGCAGGCGAGGACGAAGCGCGCGGGTAGCGCCGTGGCCGGTACGCGGTGGTTGTGCACGTAGCGGGTTTTCTCGGGCGCGTAGTTGTTGGGTTTGAGGGTGAACAGGCCGGAGCGGGCGCGGGCCAGCAGGTTGCAGGACAGGTTCGAGCAGCGCAGCCACCCGGGGAAGACCTCGACGGGGACGCCGATGCCGGCCCAGTTGCCGAAGGGGTCGCGGGTCCTGGGTTGGTGCGGGGGCAGGCGCAGTTGGGCGACCTGCGGCCCGAGCTTGCGGCGCACGGCGGTCAGCAGGCGTTGTTCCGTGACGACGGCGGCGTTGCCGGGGTCCCAGCGGTCCAGGCCCATCACCATGACGGACAGGTTGGGCAGGTCGGCGATCGAGCCGATGCCGAAGGTGTGCAGCAGTTGACTCGGGCGCAGTTCGCCGACCCGCAGCCGGTTGTCGGTGGGTGCGGTCGCGGTCACTGGTCGGCTCCTGTCCTGGTGGTAACTGTGCCGGTGGTTCCCGTGCCGGCGGCTCCCGTGCCGGCGGTTCCCGTGCCGGTGGTTCCCGTGCCGGCGGCTCCCGTGATGGTGTCCGCTGCGCCGCCGCCCGCCGCGTTCTGGTCCTCGTCGCTCGCCCGGGCCGCCCAGGCCGGCTCGTCAGTGTCCTGATCGACCTTGGTGTGGCTGTCGGGGTCGTGGCTGAGGATGAGCTGGATTCCCGGTTCGACGTTGCGCAGCGAGGTCGGGCAGGTGAAGCGGGTCCACGCGCCGGTTTCGGGCTCGCGCAGCAGGGCTTCGATGTCGCCGGACTGCGTGCCGCGGCCGACCCGGTAGCCGAGCCTGATGCCGGGTGCGCGTCTGCGCCGTTCCCAGTAGTCCAGCCGGTCGTCGAGGTGGCGCTGTATCTGCTCGCCGATGGCGCGGTGCCCGGTCACGTCCAGCGCGCGGCGCCGCAGGTACTGAGTGACGTGGTCGGCCAGTTCGGAGTCCCGGGTGAGGTAACCGGCACCGAGGTTGGTGTTGTAGTCGGGTCGCAGGTCCCGTACGAGCGCGGCCAGGACGCCGGACAGGCCGCGGTCGATGGCCCGGTCCGCGAAGGGCGTGACGGACAGCGCCTCGACGTGCTGGTACATGGTCGCGTGGAAGGCTTCGAAGGATTCGTAGTGGGACAGGTCGCGCGGCCGGGCCCAGTTGTAGACCGTGAAGACGAGGCCCGGTGCGGCCCGGCCGACGCGGCTGGTGGCCTGGATGTATTCGGCCGGTGACTTGGGCTGGTTGGCCACGATCATCGCGCCGAGCCGGGGGACGTCCACGCCGACGGCGATCATGTTGGTGGCCAGCAGCACGTCGACGGCGCGGGCGCTCTCGGCGCGCTGGCCCTCGGACCCGGACCGGCTCGGCCCGGCGTCGGGGCCGTATCCCGCGGATCGCCCGGTGTAGGAGCGTTCGAGTTCGGCCAGGACGGCCGGGATGTCCTCGTTCGACATCCGGGAGGTCAGTTCGCGCAGTTGCGGTTCGCGCCGGTTGGCCAGGCCGCGTTCGGCGGCCCGGCCGACGCGGGTGGTCACGTCGTCCTCGACGAGGCGGCGCATCCCGCCGAGGTCGCGCAGCGAGTTGAAGTACCCGACGACGGTCATGTACGGGTCGGTGATCTCGTTGCGGCCGTACTTCTCGTGCAGCGCGTGTGCCGCCGCCAGCAGCGCGACGTAGACCCGGATGTGCGTGTTCTTGATCCGCGATCCGTGCGCGCACAGGCCGACGTAGAGGCGGCCGGGCCGACTGCCGGGGCCTTGGACGGGGCGGGTGCGGGCGAAGAACGAGTCGTCGGCGTCCAGACCGGGCGGCGGGAAGATCCGGGTCTCCCGGTTGAACAGCGCCCCGATCTGTTTGCGGGCGCGGCGCACGGTCGCGGTGGAGGCGATCACCTTGGGCCGCACGTATTTCCCGGGGCCGCGCTCCCAGGTGGCGAGCCGGTCGACGGCCGATTCGTAGAGCCCGACCAGGGAGCCGAGCGGGCCGGAGATCAGGTGCAGCTCGTCCTGGACGATCAGGTCCGGCGGCCGGATGCGCGCGCCGGGCAGGATCCGCGCGGGCGGCAGCGCATCGGTGGCCTGATGGCCCGTGGCGCTTTCCCAGGCGGCGCTGGTGGTTTCGGCGGCCAGGTGCCCGTGCCGTTCGCAGTACCGGTCCACGCCGCCGAACAGCGTGCGGGTCGCTCCCTGCCAGGGCAGTTGCGCGAACTTGTCCACGGTGGCGATCACCAGGGAGGGCAGCAGCCGGTAGAGCTCCTCGTCGGTGACGACCACCGGCAGGCCGGGCTCTGCTCCGTGCGCACCGGAATACTCGCCCATGGGCCCGAAGGGGCAGTACATCACGTCGGGGCAGCGAACCCACGTACGGCGCAGGCCCTTGAGATCGACGGTGACGGCGCGGGCCGCTTCGAGCGCGCTGCCGCACCACGGGCAGTGGGTGAGCTGGTGCGGGCTGCCGCCGCCGAGCCGGGGCCGTCCCTTGTCCCGGTTCAACTCCCGCACCCATTCCTCGGCCCGGTCCACACTGTTGGGGGTCACGTCGCCGCCGACCCACAGTCCGATCCGGAACGGCTCACTGCCCCACCGCGCGGTGTCGGCGCGGCGCAGGACCTCGCAGGCACAGATGAGCGCGGCGGCGCGGTAGAACTGCTGGATCGTCAGCAGCCGCAGCGTATACCGCATCAGTACCGCGATTCCCCGGTCGGCGCGGTAGCCGCCGTATTCGGATTCGGGTTGCAGGCGCCGGATGGCGAGGGTGAACGCGGTCAGTCCCAGGTATGCCTCGGTTTTCCCGCCGCCGGTGGGGAACCAGAGCAGGTCGGCGATCGCGGCCTCGGTGTCGGTGGAGCGCTCCGGGTGCCCGGGGTCGGCCAGCGCGGGCAGGTTGAGCAGGAGGAAGGCGAGCTGGAACGGCCGCCAGGAGCGGTTGCGCGCGGCGCGCTCGTCCGCGTCGGCGGCGGCGACAGCCTGATCGGGTAACAGGTTCGGGTCGCGGCGGCGTTGCGCGGCGGCGATGGTGTGGATGCGCTGCTGGTGCATCGCGCTGTTGGCGAACCGGAACGCGGCCAGCGCGCGCTCGTCGCGCAGGCCGGGTGGACCG
The DNA here is from genome assembly GCF_018283645.1 of Actinocrinis puniceicyclus. Taxonomy (GTDB): domain Bacteria; phylum Actinomycetota; class Actinomycetes; order Streptomycetales; family Catenulisporaceae; genus Actinocrinis; species Actinocrinis puniceicyclus. The sequence continues at coordinate 25,623 of NZ_JAGSXH010000045.1, forward strand.
GTGAGCAGGTCGATGCCGGCTTCGATGCGTGTCGCGGCTTCGCGCGCGGCGGTCAGGGTGTCGCGGATCTCCGGCCTGAAGCCGTCGAGTCGTGCTTCGGGTTGCCCCGCGTGGCGCTGCGCACGCTCGATCCAGGCGCGGTAACCGGTGACCAGCGGTAGCAGCGCGGCGCGCAGCGGTTCGGCTTCGAGAGCGGCGAGCACCTTCATGTCGAGCACGAGGGAGGCCAGTTCGGGCAGGTCCGGGTCGGCGGCGGCGTCGGGTACGTCGGTGGCCGGCAGTTCGTGCTGCGGCGCGGTGGCGGTGACGATGCGCCGGGCCCGCATGGGGTCGCCCGGGTCTACGTGCGCGTGTGCGCCGCAACTGTGGCCGATGGCGAATTCGGGCAGGAGCCGGTAGGCCATGGCGAGCCGGCGTTGTTCGGCCCGGTCGGTGGCGTCTCCGCCTTTGCTGGTGCGGTCCGCGGGGCGGCGCGGCAGGAAGCACGCGGTGTCGTTCGCCGATCGCGCGGCCAGTTCGGCCTGGAACACCCACGGCCGCACGCCGATGCCGGATTGGGTGTTGACGAGGAACAGGGTCACCAGCCACGCGTCGTCGTGCCAGCGCACACGGCCGCGCACCTTGACGTCAGGGACCTGTGGGTCGAGGGTTTGCGCGGTGATCGTGCCTTCGGCGAGCTTGACCGGGATCTCGCCGCCGCGCGGCTGCCGCTGGTAGCGGCGGGCTTGTGGCCGTTCGGGGTCGGCCACACTCGTGTATTCGCCCCAGGTCGCGGAGACGAGCAGTTCGGTGACGGTGCCTTTGACGCGCGCGGTGAATCCGAGGGATGACGGTACGAGCGAGGGTGTGTTCGGTGCCTGGGTTTCCGGGTCCGTGCCGTTGTCGTCGGTGTCGCAGCTGTCGCTTTCGGCGAGCGTGTCGAGTTGGTCGGGTGCGACTTCGGTGCCGTTGGGGGCGAGTTTGCCCAGGACGTACCATTCGCGCGGGTCGTTGCCGAGTTGTTCTTCGTCTCCGTGGACGGGTCCGCGCAGGTCGCGCACGACCATGGCGGCCAACTCGTCGCGCACCTCCTGCGGGGTCGGCGCGCGCAGAATCGACCCGGGGCCCGGTCCGGTATCTGGCCCTGACCCGGGGTTCTCGGCGGACGAGTCCTCGACGGAGAGTTGTTCGCTCACGCGCTACACGATACGTGGCCGCGCCGACAGGGCGGGTGAGGTTTGCGGGTTGAGCTGCCGGGATGCGGCGAAGACGGCGGCGTCGGCTTCGCCATTTGTCAGAAGAGCCGGTCGTCGTCGCTGCCGGGGATGAGGCTCATCTGGGTGCTGAGGCCCGGGACAGTCGGGGCGGCGGTGGCGCGAGGGGACGCGGCTCGTTTCGCGGAACTCTTCTTCTTGTCGTGCAGGCCGAGCCTGACCTCTTCGGCGTAGCGGGACTGGTTCAGTTCGAGGAGACGGTCAAGGATCTCAACCTGGGCTGCGGGGTCGATGGTGTAGCGCAGGCCGTGGGTTGTGACGTGGAAGTCGTGGTTGAGGTCGAGGTCTGCCCAGTCCGCGCAGTCAGGGGTTTGCTGGTAGGCGCGGAAGACGGCTTCGTCGATGAGCTTGTGGATGGCGCGAAGCTCGACGATATCCGGGTCCTGGTTGGCACGGTCGTGGAACTCGTTGTAGAGCTTGGTCAGCCCGAGATTGCGGTCAAGCATCGTCGCAGAACGGAACTCGTGCAGTCGCGTGCCAAGGTCGCGGAGTTCGTCGGTGAGGTTCGGCTGAGCGAACGTCTCGAAGCCATCTGACGGTGTGTAGCGGAGGCGCGTCTCAAGGGTCGAGTTGCCCTTCTCCGTCCACCACGCGAAGTGGAACGCACTGGACAGCAGCGCAAAGAACGCCGCGTCGTCCGAGGCAAAGACGCCAAGCATGTGCGAGAAGACGGTGCCGGTCGGGACCATCGCAATCGCGCCGTACTTGCTCACGAGCGAGATCACGATTACCCGCTCCAGCCCCTCAATCGCCTTCCGCAGCGCTGGCGCCACCTCACCGTGGCGCCACCAGTACCTCCTTCGTTGTTCGCGCGCGTTCTTGTCGCGAATCGGCTTTACGCGCTCGACAACAACTTCAAATGGTCTCGTATACCTCGCGGCGCGACTCTCATCCCAGTCATTGAAGTCGATCACCCACCTACTCGGCGAACAATCTGGGCGCGAGTTGAGGTCGTCACCGTTGAGATACGGGAAGACGACTTCTTTGTTACGGGGATCAGCCGTGAGCAGCGAAGCCGCCTCGTCAGGCTCGAGAACGAATCCGATTCCGACAAGGTTCGATCCCTGAAACGCAGTATCCGCATTGCGCGCCAAGCGCTCCGGATTACCGGTAGCTCTCGATGCGGGATCGAGAGTCGGCGCAATGGACACAACCGGCTGTCGATCAAGAAAGCATTGCTCAGACTCGCCTGGCTGGCCGCACCATAGGAGCGACACCGAGACGTTCGCCGTCCCAGGCCACTTCTGAGACTTCACCGCGCGGTATACAGGGAATGCGCGACCATCCAGCTGGTCAAGACCAACCTCGCGCGTGTCTCCCTGCGCGATCGTGTTCGTAGCGATGATCCCGATCCGACCACGCGGCGCCGCCGCAGCATTGCGCAGCAGGAAGTAAGAGCACAGATCCGCTGATCCCCGGACTCCGCCCGCAAGCCGTGCCACCAAATAGTCGCGATAATCGTCGCCGTTGGACCCGGTGATCTTCTGTCCGCCCACGAACGGCGGGTTCCCCACTACCGCATCAAACGCCTTCTCCGGCCTACTACCCGACGACGTCCCCAGCACCTCCGGGAACTCCAGTGCCCAGTGCAGCGGCCGGATCGGCTCTTTCCTCGGCCCACTCGCCGGCCCCTTCAGCCAGCCATCGACCACCCGCCGCACCGCATCGTCAGCCGCCGAATCCCCGCTCAGCGCATCCGCCAGCTTCGGCGCAAGTCCCGCCAACCGATCGTCGTACGCATCGTCAGACTTCTGCTCCGCTGTCGAGAGCGCCGCGCCGACCACCGCATCCGCGACCAACCGCAGCTGATCCGTCAGCCCCTCCGCCTCCGCCAGCAGCTTCGCCTTCGCGTCCGCGTCGCGAATATCGTTGTCCGGCATCGACTCGATCTCGCGCCGTAACTCCGCCGCCCGGCTGAACAACGGCGCGGCCCGCTCCTGCAACAGGTTGATCAGCACGTCGTTCTGAACCATCTGCCGCGACGGGTCCAAATGGAACGCAGTGATCTGCTCGGCGGTGATCGTGCCCACCAGCGAGTCCCCGCACCGCAGCGCGTGGTCCACGAACGAGAACGGCCGCCCCTTCGCCAACGTCACCAACCACAGCGACAGCTTGCCGAGCGAAACCGCCATCGGGTCCCGGTCCACGCCGTACAGACACCGGTCCACGACCATCCGCCGCGCCGCGAGCAGCAACAGATCCCGGTCCTCGACGCCCGCCAGATCCTCCGGCCGACCATCCCGCTCCCACGCCTCCACCACGCGCTCGCTCAAGTATCTGCACGCTGAGACGAGGAACGCGCCGGAACCCATCGCCGGATCCAGCACCCGCAACTTCAGCAACTGCTCTCCGGGCAGCACATTGCCCAGCGCTGCCGGAACTCCATCGGCCGGACCCGGCCGGTAGCACAACGGCTCAAGCGTGTACTTCACGACCTCCTCGGCCAGCGAACGCGGCGTGTAGTGCGTGCCGGTATTCCGCCGATCGCCGACCTGCGTGATGACCAGCGAGCCAGTAGGGAACACCGTCGGCAGGCCCCGCAGATCCGTGCGCAGCAGGCCGTGGAACGGTTTGACCGTCTCGGCCAGCTGCGCGTCGTTGTCGCAAGCGGCATGCAGGTTCGCGTATTCAATCTCCGCGACGGGCCTCGTCAGGCCCTTCGCGACCTGCGTATCCGTCGCGCCAAGTGCCGCCTTGAGCTCCTGCTCCAGGGCCGACTGTTGCCACGACAGCACCTTCGACAGCGGGATCTCCGGCTCGTTCTTCCCCATGAACCCGAGGTAGGGCTCCTGCGCGCGCAGACACGAAAACTCCAGCAGACCCTCGTACACGTGCCCGATCTGCTCGACGTCCAAGCCCTTATACGAGAGCCGTTCCGGCGTGTCGCGGCGCCTGCCGTTCTTGTCGATCCGCAGCATCAGCAGCGCATCCAGGATGCGATAGACGACGCGGTCGGTCACCTGCATCGGCTCAAGCCAAGGGAACTCCCCCGGATCGAACAGCGAACCGCCATACGCCGGGATGCGCAGATCCGGGTGCATGCAGCCGTCGTGGATCGCGCGGAAGAGCGCGAGCAGACGCGGCCAGGCGGCGGCCTGCCGGTCGCCGATCTCGGCGCCCTCGCGCGACCTCGACTCGTGCAACTGCTCGTACAGCGAGCCGACCGCGTACGACTCCTGATACAGCGGGTCGTCGATCGGCAGCAGCCGCTGCTCCTCCGCGTACAGCAGGAACACAGCCCGCAGCATCACGGTCAGCGCCGCGCGGTAGACGGCCGGCGGCTCGACCTGGACCAGCAGCTTCAACCCCGCTTCCCGATCCAGGCGGGACAGTTCGCCGGTGAGCAGTTCCACCGCCAGCAGAACCTGTTTGCCCAGGGTGTTGGTGACCTCGACCGTGTCTTCCGCAGTGCGGGCGATCAGCGCCGCGAGCGAACCGGTGAACTCACCCCTCGCATCGCGTTCCGGCAGCGCGGCGCGCTCCGGCCGCAGCAGCGTGACGAAGGCCCGCAGCAGCAGCGGCTCCTCCAGCCAAAGGTCCGGATCGAACCGCGCGACGCTCACCGGCTGACTCGCCCGCGCATGCACCAGCACGAACTCGCGTCCGTTCGTCAACAGCGCCAGCGGCACCCGGCGCGCACGACACAACGCAGCAGCCTGATCGATCGCGGACACCGACTGATGCCGCGCCGGCTTGTCCAGCCGCGTGCGCGCACCCTCCGGCCACGGCAACCGGTACACCAGCACCCGCTCCTGCGGTCCGCTCTCGCCGCCGCCCGGCGTCGGCGGCCCGACCAGCACACCGTTCGGGCGCAGCGCACCCTCACCATGGAAGCCCGCCACATTCACGCCCGCCGCGCCGAGACCACCGAGACCGCCCGGCACACCATCGCGCCACACCTGCCCGCGCCAGCCCAGCAACTCGCCGAGAACCAGCTCCTGCCAAGCGCTGCACAACCCGTACGGATCCTGCTGCACCTCAGCCCACGCCTGCCGGATGCGGGCCGTCCGCTCCGTATCCAGCTTGTCAAGGCCCTGCGGATACGCGTCGGCGCGCGTGAGCACGGACACCGACAGGAACGGGCCGTCCGGGCGCAGCAGCCCGAGCCATTCGGCGTGCTGATCGGCCGGGCTCTGCTCGGTACGCACCGCGCGCTTGGTGCGAGTCATCGCCATACGCGCCGCCATGACAGATCAGCTCCCGTGGGCCAGCGACGCGGGGACGAGGAAGGTCACGGCCGCGGCGAAATGCCGCGGGGACGGATCGGCATAATGCCTGCGCAACGCCTCAGTCTCCTGCGCCTCAAGCTGCGGCAACTGCTGGTAGCGGCGTTCCAGTGCGCTGCGGTCCTGCCGCGCCTGATCCCGCTCCTCCCCGACCGCGAGCAGATCCAGCTGCTCATAGCGCTGGCTGTCGCTCAGCGCGCTCTCGATGTTCCGGCGAAGCTCCGCGAGCACGACGCGCATGTCCTCGATCTCCTGCGCACACCGGCGCTCCAAGGTCTTCGCCTGCTTACGCGCCGCCTGCTCGGAGGTCCTGGCCAGCGCGCCGGCCAGGTCAGGACCGAGCCGCGGCCACAGCTCGGCCAGCTGCTCCCGCATCGCGCCCGCAGGTTCGTCCCCGCCCGCCGCGCCGAGCCACGCGCGCAACTCCTCGGCCGGCCGCGTCACCAGCCCTCCGGCCTCGATCCGGCCGCCCGCCAACACGACCTCCTCATGCAGGCGAACCCCCGAAGCCCCGGTGATCACCACGCGGCCGTGCGCGACGACCGCCGGAACACGCAACAGGTCGCCGGGAACGAGCCGGGCCGTCACCCGGCTCAGCCGCGCCGCCTCGCCGCCCTTCCACAGTTCCGCGCGCAGCAACCGCAGGCACATCTGCACGAGACGGTGACCGAGGTGCAGCAGCACCACGCTGTTGGTCCTGCCCGTCACCCGGTCGCCGTCGAAAGTGACCGGACGCTCCTTGCCCGTGACCGGATGCCGCAGGCCGTCGTTGCGCGCCGCGGCCCACGCACCGGGCAGCTCCGGCAGCGTGAAACAGCGTCCTTCGAAACCCTTCGGCGGCTGCGCCTCGGTCAGGTCGCGGCCGTGCGCGAGACGCAGCGCGGTACGCACGACGTGCTCCAGCGTCCGCGGCGAGAGCCCCATCGCGTCGCGCGAACCGTCCAGCGCCGCACTGAGCTCCTCAAGCCGGTCGCGCAGATCGCGCTCGATCCGCAGCAGCGCGCGAGAAGAACGCTGCGCGATCTCGCTCTCCGCGCCGCGCCAGTCGGTGCGCTTGCCGAGCATCTTCTGCTCCACCTGACGCGCGATCACATCACCGGCCGAACCGAGATCCTCGCGGATCTGCTCGACCTTGCGCACCGCGGTGCTCAGGAAACGCAGCTCGTCCTCCAGCGAGCCGTCCGCATCGTCCGAGCCGTCCGAGCCGCCGATGTCGCCGGCCATCCGGCCGCCGCGCTCATCCCAGCCCTCGGGCACGAAGTGGTAGACCTCGACCCTCGGCGCGCTCTGCCCGTGCCGGTCGATGCGGCCGTTGCGCTGCTCCAGCCGGTTCGGGTTCCACGGGATCTCCCAGTGCAGCAACCGATGGCAGTGATTCTGCAGGTTGATACCCTCGCTCGCGGCGTCCGTGGCCAGCAGGATGCGCACCGGGGAGTTGGCCGGATCGTCCTGGAAGACCTCCTTGACGCGGGTGCGCTCGTCCTCGTCCTGGCCGCCGAAAAGCTGCGCGATCCGCTCCCTGGGAACGCGGGCGTCGTTGATCAGCCGCTCGTAAAGCCAGTTCTGGGTGTCGCGGTACTCGGTGAAGACGATGACGCGCTCATCGGACCAACCGCCCTCGGACCGGCCCCCATCGGACCGGCTCTCATCGGACCGGCCGTCCGCACCGGAAGCCCCGCCAACGCCACCGGCTCGGCCCGAGCGCACGATCGGGTCGAGCCACGCGCGGAACGCGGTGAACTTGTCGTCCGGGCGGTGCGCGGCGTCGCGTGCCCACTTCTCCAGGCGCTCAAGCAACTGCTCCTCCCGCGCGTTCAGCGGCTCGACCACCCGGCGAGCCGCCGCCAGCGCATCGGCGCTGACCTGTGCGAAAGCCCTGTCGTCCTCGGCGCTCTCCTCGACCTGCTCGAACAGCGGCCGCAACACCCGGGGCGCAAGCTCCTTCGTCTCCGCCCGGGCAAACGCGTCCGCGCCGCGCCGCCGCATGGTCTCCCGATGCACCGAGATCGTCTCCGCGAACGCGTGCGGACTGGAAAGGAACCGCTTCTTCAGCAGCATGATGACGAACTCCTCGGCCGTCTGCTGCGCCGCCGCCCCGGCGCGCGAGCGCCGACTGGCCGCATACTCGCCGAGCAGCGCGTGCGCCGAACGCGAATCCTCGCCATAGCTGACCTGCACGGCGTCGAGCACCCGCTGCGGGAAGCGCGGCGAACCGTCCCAGCGCGGCGGCAGATCCCGCTTGAGCCGGCGCACCATCACCTTCGCCTTCTGCTCCTCGGTCGGGCGCACCCCGCGGGCGAAACGGTGATCGTCGAGCAGTTCGAGCAGCGCCTCGAAGGACTCCGGATAGCCGTTGTGCGGCGTCGCCGAAAGGAACAGGCGATGCTCGCAATGCGGCGCCAGCGTCTTGATCGCCTTGGTACGCAACGAATCCACGGCGTACTTCCCGCTGCCCGCCGGCGCGCAGGTGTGCACCTCGTCCACCACCAGCAGGTCGAACGCGCGCGGATACTGCGGCACGCCGGGCAGGACCTCGCGCAGCAGCCGCAGCGGACGCTCCCGCTTCAGCCAGTCGATCGAAACGATCAGCCGCGGATAATGCGTCCACGGGTTCGCATACAGCCCCTGCGAGCGGCGCAAGTCCTTGAGCAGGTCGGTATCGAGGACCCGGAATTCCAGCCCGAACTTGTCCCGCATCTCCTCGTGCCACTGCCGCGTCAATCCCGCCGGGCACACGATCAGCATCGTGCGCGCCCGGTGACGCAGCATCAGCTCCTGCATCACCAGCCCGGCCTCGATCGTCTTACCGAGGCCGACATCATCGGCGATCAGCAGATTCACGCGCGGCATGCGCAGCGCCCGTGCGACCGGGTCCAGCTGGTAGTCCTCGATCTGGATGCCGGAGCGGAACGGGGCCTGAAGCGCGCGGGTGTCCGCCGAGGCCACCGCGCCCCAGCGCACCGCGTGCAGGAAGGCGTCCAGCAGATCCGGCCGGTCGAAGCCGCGGCGCGGATCCGGCAGCGCACCCGACTCGCTCACCCCGGCGCCCGGCTCCAACTCCCAGATGACGCGCAATTCCTCGTTCCCGGCGTCGGAGTCCACCGAGACCAGGCTCACCAAATGCTGCGGCGGCGTCGTCAGATCGGCCAGCGGATCGTCCACGCGCACACTGGACGCCTCGACCCCGGCCACCACCCACGGCCGGTTGCGCACGGTGACCAACTGGCCGTCGCCCGGCACCGCCGCCCTCGCGACCTGCGTCATCCGCGCACCCCTCGCCGCTTCCACCACCTGCGGATCATCGTAATGCGCGCCGCCGGACCACCGGACCACCGGACCGAACTGCCGAACCGCAGGAGCGGCGGAACACCGGACCACAGCAAACCACAGCAAACCACAGCAGCGGCGGCGGCATCGCGCAGCGGAAGTCTACGGACACTCACAGGCACGAGGCAGCGCTACGCTGACATTCGTGCCGCGCCTGATGCTCGCCAGTGAATTCCTCCCCGCCTACGCCAAACTCGACCCGCCGGTGCGCGCGCGGGTGCAGTCCGTGTTCGGTAAGTTCGCCGAGCACACCTTCGCCGGACTGCACCTGGAGAAACTCCAGAACGCGCGCGACGAACGGGTACGCACGATCCGGATCGACAAATTCTGGCGCGGCATCGTGCTGGCCCCGGCCAGCGGCGACCAGTACTGCCTGATCAATGTCCTGCCACACGACGAGGCCATCGCGTACGCGCGAAGCCGGCTCTTCAGCGTCAACCACGCCCTCGGCGTCATCGAGATGCGCGACGCGGAGAAACTCGAACTGATCGCACCCGCGCTGCGCATCCAGGCGCAGGCGGCCCCTGAACGGCTCTTCGCGGCGTTCCCCGACAAGGACCTGCTGCGGCTCGGCATCGAACCAGACCTGCTGCCCCTCGTGCGGGACATCACCAGCGAAGCCGCGCTGCAAGCCGTCGAGCGGCTGCTGCCCCAGGCGCAGGCCGACGTGCTCACCGCGCTCGCCAGCGGACTGAGCGTCGAGGAGACCTGGGCCGAAGTCAGCGCCGGATACGCCGAACAGTGCGCCGCAGCCGAGAGCGTCGACACCGAGGACCTCGGCGCCGCCCTGAGCCGCAGCCCCTCCTTCGCGGTGGCCGTGGCTGGCGAAGCGGAACTCGCCGCGATCCTCGACCAGCCCTTCGACTCCTGGCGAGTCTTTCTGCACCCCAGTCAGCGCCGCCTCGCGTACGCGGCCTCATACGCGGGCCCGGCACTGGTCACCGGAGCCGCCGGCACCGGAAAGACGGTCGTGGCGCTACACCGCGCCGTCCACCTCGCGCGGCACCGGCCGGCGCTGCCGGTCCTGCTCACCACGTTCACGCGCGCGCTCTCCGACAACCTGCGCGCCTCCCTCGACCGGCTGGAAACCGGCCAGGAGGTGCTCGCCACCGTCGACGTGCAAGGGGTCGACCAGCTCGCGCACGCGGTCTTCAGCGAGCAGCGCGCGTCACTCGGCGAGCACTGGGCAGTGGCCACCGACGCGGACCAGGCCGCCGCCTGGCAGCACGCGCTCGATCTCACGCAGGCGCCCTTCGCGCCGGAGTTCCTCGCCGACGAATGGGAACACGTCGTCCTCGCCCAAGACCTCACCACCGCGGCGCAATACCTCGCCTGCTCGCGCGCCGGTCGCGGCGAGGCCCTCGGCCCACGGCAGCGCGAGCAGGTGTGGCAGGCCATCGACATCGCCGCCGCGCAGCTACGCGCCGCGAACAAGTGGACCTTCCTGCAGATCGCGGCCGAGGCAGCCCGCGTCCAAGCCGGCAAGAGCGCGCCGCGCTACCAGCATGCGGTCATCGACGAAGCACAGGACCTACATCCGGCGCACTGGCGACTCCTGCGGGCGTGCGTCGCCCCGGGCGCCGACGACCTGTTCCTCGTCGGCGACCCACACCAGCGGATCTACCGCAACAACGCCTCGCTGCGCGCACTGGGCATCGAGGTGCGCGGCCGCAGCAGGAGACTGACACTCGGGTACCGCAGCACCAGCGAGATCCTGGACTTCGCGGCCGGCATCCTCACCTGCCGGCAGGTCGCCGACCTGGCAGACGGGCAGAACAGCGACAGCCTCAGCGGCTACCGCTCCCTGCTGCACGGCCGCAAGCCGTTCACACGCGCCGCCGCGCATCGCGCCGAGGAACTCGACGCGCTCGCCGCACAGATCAAGACCTGGCTCGCCGACGGCGTGCCCGCCGCGTCGATCGCGGTCGCGGCCCGCACCAGGCACCTGGTCGACGAAGCCGCCGAGGCGCTGCGCGTGCACGGGCTCGAGGTGAGCACCATCGAGAAGGACGCGGGCCGGCAGCCGGGCGTACGCCTGTGCACCATGCACAAGCTCAAGGGCCTGGAATTCCAGTGCGTCGCCCTCGTGGCGATCGAGTCCGGCGTCGTGCCGCCGACGCGGCTCGGTGCCGACGCCGCCGACCTGCTGCGCGAACGCTGCCTGCTCTTCGTGGCCGCAACCCGGGCACGGGACGCCCTGTACATCTCCTACAGCGGCGACCAAAGCAGCCTGCTACCCACCCTGGTCGCGTAGCATGGATCTGAAGCCTGACCGCCGTCGCCGGTCTACGGTCTTGAGGCGGCTGTATTCGACAGACCCGCAAAACCGCTTCACGGCGGCGTGAAATAAGAATTCGGATATAGCTGCCCTGGTCAAGCCGTGGCCGAATTCCCCGAGCCGCCGATATCGCTTCCAGGTGATTCCCCGATCACGCGTGAAATGAACGATCGAGCGCAGTTCGCGGCGCCGTTCGCTCCCCGCCGCACCACCTTCCGCGCCCCTCCTCCCGGCCACCGGCACATATCCGACCCGCGTGAATACGTTCTCTGACCCGGCAGGCTTGACACACCGCCCCAGGTAAGTTCTTATTCTGATAATGTGCCGCAGCCGGAGGTAGCACGCACTTGGCTGACTTCATGATCGTGCTAGTACGGCAGCCGCCAATTGCTAGTTGACCAGGGTGTATGTGCGGTTGAGTCGTGCGCGGTGGTGGAACCAGCGGGCTCGGGCCTGGTGTCGGCGTCGCCAGGTGAGCCAGTGTTCGAGGTGCGCGTCGGGTTTGGCGCGGTGCAGGGCTGCGGCGAGCAGGTGTTGTATTTCGTGGACGGTCAGCGGGATCAGGCCGGGGTCGCGGGGCGGCGGCTGGTCTGGGCGCACCGGAGGCGGTGCTTGGGTGCCGGTGCGGCGCCTGAGCTACGCGGCGACGACGGCGCAGATCGCCAGGGCGGCCATGACCAACACGGTGTGGCGCGCGATGGCGGTGTAGAGGCGTGCCTGGCACTGGTCCAGGCCGAGGTAGTCCTTGCCGAACTGGTAGTTCTCCTCGCACGGCCAGCGCAGCCCGGCCGCTTTGATCAGCCGGGCCATGCTCAGCACCTGTCCTTCGGGCACGTGGCAGTAGTGGAAGGCCAACTCGCCGCTGCGTAGGTGGCGACGGATCAGCAGGTGGTGGCGTGGGCTGTCGGTGGCGATCCACGCCCAGGCGTAAGCCTGGATCGGCGGCGCTGCCGTACTCGGGCACCCAGCTGGGGCCCAGGCCCGACAGTTCGTAGCGGGCCATGTCGAGCAGCGGGGACATGCACACGGCGGCGGCATAGCGCTCGGGGTGCTGGGTGAGCGCCGCGCCGATCAGCAGCCCGCCGTTGGAGATGCCCATGATCGCGAGCCGGCCCGGCTGCGTCCAGCCCGCCTCGACCAGGTGCGCCGCGGCCGCGTCGAAGTCGTCGAAGCTGTTCTGCTTGCGGTCCGCGCACCCGTCGCGGTGCCACCGTTCGCCCTCGTCGCCGCCGCCGCGCACGCACGCGGCCGCGAAGACGCCGCCGGCCCGGGTCCAGGAGAGCACCTCGGGCGCGAACTTGGCCGACACCGGGGTGCCGAAGCCGCCGTAGCCGAACAGTATGGTCGGCCGCGGCCGATCCGGGCAGGCGCTCGGGCCGACCACGAACATCCGCACCGTCGTGCCGTCCCGCGAGGTGAACGACTCCTGACGGGCTGTCACGCCGAGGTGGTCGAAATCGCCGCCGCGCCGGCGGGCGGCCTCGCCGCCGGCTTGCCGGGCGGCCCCGCCGGCCCGCTCCCGTGGTCCTGGCGCGATGCGCGCGGCGGCCCACACCCGCGTGTGCCGCGTCCGCGCGTCGTAGTGCATGATCCGCGGTGGCGTGGCGAAATCCGTGTAGGCGAACCAGGCCTCGGATCCGCCGCCGGGGCGCACCGAGAAATCGCCGATCGTGCCGACCCCGGGCAGCGGCACCGTCCCGGTCTGCCGGCCGTCGGCCAGGTCGTGCACCGTGATCTCGGCCGCGCTGTGGCGCAGCCACGCCGCCAGGCCGACCGGACGCCCCGCGTCGCCGCCGTCGAGCACGGCGAAGTCCGTCAGCACCGCTCCCGGGCGTTCCGTGATCACCGTGCGCCAGGCGTCCGCCGACGCCCGCGCGGGCGTGCACGCCACGACACGGCCGAACGGCGCCTCGTGCCGGGTGCGCAGCCACATCGTCCCGTCGGGGCCGGTACCGGGCAGGATGTGCACTCGGGTGCGCGCCGACCCGCCGGTCTGCACCGGCCGCAACTCGGGCCGGTCCGGCGCGGCGACGGTCAGGTCGGCCAGATAGACATCGGAGCCGGGCGCCGTGCCCTCGGCGGCCGTGATCGTCAGCCAGCGCCCGTCCGCGGTGACGGCCACGGTGTAGAACTGGGTGCGCCCGCGCCCCTCGCCGAAGACCAGGGCGTCCGCGTCCGGGCGGGATCCGACCCGGTGCAGCCAGATCCGGCGGTGGTAGCGCCGGTCGCCGCACTGCGCCCCGGCCGGTGAGCACCTGACGTAGTAGAGCATTTCGCCGCCGGGCAGCCAGCCGAGCGACCGGCCCCGGATCCGGTCGATCGGGCCGTCGACGGTCAGCCCGCTGCGCACGTCGAGCACGTACAGCGACGCGTCCTCGGTGCCGTCGCGCGAGATCTGGTACGCGAGCCGGTCGCCTTCCACCGACGGCTGCCAGGCCTCCAGCGTGGTGCGGCCGGACGGGTCCGCCGCGTTCAGGTCCAGCAGGGGGCGCTCACGGCCGCCTTCCCGGACGAACAGCACGGGCAGTTCCTCGCCCGCCCGCTGCCGTGGGACGAAGATCCGGTCGCCGCGCACCTTGGGCGTCAGCACCCGGTCCAGCGCGCTGAACGCCGCCACGTGCGCGTGCCAGCGGTCCGCGTCCGGCCATTGTGCGCGCGCGGCGCTGTACAGGGTTTCCTGTTCGGCGGTCCAGCGCAGCACCCGCGGGTCGTCGGCGTCCTCCAGCCAGCGGTACGGATCGGGCACCGCCAGGCCGTGGACCGCGTCGCCTGGATCTTCGCGAGCCGCGTCGGGGTACCGGTGCGCGGACGCGGTCACAGGCGCCCGGTCTCGGCCAGGTAGTCGAGCAGCGCCGCGTCCACGGCGTCACGGAAGGCCGCGACGTCCGCGTCGTCCGGGCTGGGGTCGTACATGTCGCCGCAGGAGATCCAGCGCTCGCGTGTCTGCTCGGTCGGAAGGAATCCGTCCGTGGTGCTGCCGACCTGCCATCCCGGCTTGCCGGCGGTCTCCCAGCAGCTTGACAGCGTCCCGTCCGCGTTGACCACCGCGCCGTAGCGGCCGTCGCCGTATCCGCAGGTGCGGCAGGGTGCCAGCGCCCGCGGGCGCGGCACCTTGAAACCCAGTTCGAGCGCCTGGCGCTGCCAACGCGAGAACCAGGCGGAGAGGTTGCGGGTGTACTCCAGATCGTTGCCGTACCCGACGCCCATGTCGCGGATCTGGTCGAACGAGATGGTGCACCGCGAGGTGTCCAGCGCTGCCGCGAGCCGAGCCAGAAGGCTGTCGATCCCCCGGTAGTTGCGGTGCGAGACGTTGACCCGCAGCGCCCACGCGATCGGCGTGGCCTCGCTGGCGCGCGCCACGTTGTGGACGATGGCGTCGAAGGTCCCGCCGCTCGATCGGCGGATCCGGATGCGGTCGTGGTCCGGCTGGTCGCCGTCGAAGGTCACCTGGATGAAGCGCAGCCTGGCGTCCCACAGGTCCTTCGCCAGCTTCGGGGTGAGCAAGGTGGCGTTGGAGATCATCCAGGCGGAGGCCAGCCCGTAGTCGGCGGCCCGGGTGAGCAGTTCCACGCAACCGGACGGGTTCAGCAGCGGTTCCCCGCCGAACAGCAGGATGCTGAGCCGGTCGAGGCCGGAGGCGTCCATCTGGCGGCGGGAGAACTCCAGGATCGAGGTGATCCGCTCCGAGGTCAGCCGGGAGTGGGTGATCCGGGGCGGCCGGTTGCCGCCGCTGAGGTCCTGCCCGACGTTCTGGAAGCAGTATCCGCAGCCCAGGTTGCAGTCCGTGCTGGTCAGCACGGTCAGCGAGTACAGGTGGTCGGTCGGCGCGGTGAACAGTCCGCGCTCGCGCAGTTGCCGGTCCGCGGCCGGCCTGAGGGTGCCCTCGGGGGACACCTGCCCGGCGCCGAGCCGCGCGATGCCGCCGGGTCCGAGGAACCAGTAGTTCTTGCGGCCGGCGAGGATCCGCGTCCCGCCGAGCTGTCCGGCGCGGCTCTGCAGACCGGTGTGTTCCGGGCTCACGGCAACCTCCGTAGCGTTCGATATGCAGCGTTCTTCGATCCCCGGCCGCCCCATGGGCCCGCTGACGGCTTTCGCAGGACTCTCGTGGGTCGGGCGGGCGTCGCCGGACCCGACGAGGTGGTGCGTGGTCGGTGCCGGGCCATCCGGCCTCGCGGCCCGCCTGCCGTCACCGGGCAGGCCGCCCGTCGAGAGGCCGAATGTCCCGGGCCGATCCTCAGCTCACAGCTGTGAGGCGGAGTTGAACTGACAGCCCGCGTTCAGCTCCTCGTCCTCCTCGTCGCTGTGCGCGACGACCTCGATCTCGTCGGTCTCTCCGGGAGCCGTCTCCGCGGCCTCGGGCTCCTGGTCCTCGAGTTCCGGCATTGCGCCCTCCTATCGTCGGTCACACTGCGGAGCCGGTACCGCTCCGCTGACTTACCGTGACCGTAGGCGGGCCCGGTTCGGCGCCGTTCAAAGCGCGGTACGGATCCGGTTAATCAGCAGGCTGCGTCCAGAGCCGCACTCGCGCCGGCAACGGATACGTACGGGAAACGGGAACTGAAGCGGGAGTGGAGAGGGTGCCGGGACGGCACGGTACCGAGGACTGCGGCTGGTGCGGCAATCACCGCCTGCACAGTGAGATAGGTCACGTTCTCCCGCCAGAAGCGGAGCAGAGCCCTGTCTCACCTGCCACATGGCGCAGACGCCTCTCCTCGAATCCCAACCGTCGTGCCTGGGTCGACGACCGATATGCTCAGCGTCCTGAGAGGGGTTGACGGATCGTCAGATACCACGTGACCATTTGTCCATGACGGAACTTCCTCGGTTGCCGTTCGACAACCCGGGCATCATCGGCATCGCGCCCCAGATGCTCGCGCTGCAAAAGGAGGGGCCGATCACCAAGGTGCGGACCGCCGGTGAAGACGCCTGGCTGGTCACCCGCTACGACGAGGTGCGCACGCTGCTCGCCGACCGCAGGCTCGGCCTGAGCCACCCCGACCCGCAGCGCTCGGCCGAGAACGCGGCCAGGGGCTTCATGGTGGCACTGATGGCCGGGGACGACTTCGACACCGAACGCCCCAGGCACGCGCAGATGCGCTCGCTGCTGGTGCCACGGTTCTCGCCGCGCCGGATGAGGCTCATGAAGAGCCGGATCGACCAGCACGTGGAGGAGCTTCTCGACCAGTTCGCCGCCGGCACCCCTCCGGTCGACCTGCATCGGGCGCTGTCGTTCCCGTTGCCGACCATGGTGGTGTGCGACCTGCTCGGCGTGCCGCTGGCCGACCGGGAGCGGTTCGGGCTGTGGGCGAGAGGCACTTTCGACCAAAGCGACAACGAACGCGCGGCGAACACGTTCGGCAAGGTCGTCGACTACATCACCGAACTGGTCGTGCGCAAGCGGTCCGAGCCGGGCGACGACATCCTCTCCGAATTGATCGCCGAGGACGGCGGCGCCCTGTCCGACGCGTACATCGCCCAGTTGGGCTGCGCCGTGCTGTTGTTCGGCTACGAGACCACCATCGTGCGCATCGACCTGGGCACCCTGTTGCTGCTGCGCAATCCGCGCCAGCGCGCCCTGCTGGCCGAGCGTCCGGAACTGGCGCCGGCCGCGGTCGAGGAGATCCTGCGCCTGGGGGTGGGCGGCAAGGGATCCAACGCGCTGATACCCCGCTACGCGCACAGCGACATCGCCGTCGGCGACACGGTGATCCGGGCCGGGGACGCGGTGAGACTCGCCATCGGCGCGGCCAACTACGACGACAGGGTGTTCCCCGACAGCGACCTGTTCGACGTGACCCGGGTCAAACCCAAGACACACCTGGCCTTCGGCGGCGGCACCCGGCACTGTATCGGCCGCGTGCTGGCCCGCATCGAGCTGACCGCGGTGTTCGAGCGGCTCTTCCGGGTCCTGCCCGACCTGCGGCTCGCGGTGCCGGAGGAGTCGCTGCGCTGGCAGGAGCACCGGATCACGGGCGGATTCGACGAAATCCCCGTCACCTTCTAGGCATCCGGCACGAGCGGACACGCAGCAGTCCACCGTTGACGGCCGGGCGGCACCAGCGCTCCTCACCCCCACGCACAGACGTCACGAGGACAAGGAACCATGACGGACACTTTCAGCGACTACGCCGACTGCACCCCTCTGCTCGACGACCGCGAGGCCCTCGACCGGTTCTACGACGAACACGGCTACGTCTATCTGCGCGGCGTCATGGACCGCGAACTCGTGCGGAGCGCCGCCGAGCAGATGCTCGAAGGACTGATCGCCCTCGGCCACGCCGCGCCCGGCACGACGCTCGACACCCTCGCGATCGAGTCCTTCGAGGCGGTCGACGAGGTCGCGATGCACGGCTACGTGAAGTACGACGAGTTCTGGAACCACCCCTCGACCGTGAAGGTCTGGGAGAAGGTCTTCGGCGAGCCCGTGTTCGTCTTCAGGTCGACGACGATCCGCTATTACCCCTCCGCCGCCGGATCAGCGGAACCCAGCTTCCTGACACCGCTGCACCAGGACGGGTTCTACATAGGCCCGAACAAGGACTTCCGCACCGTGTGGCTGCCGCTGATGCCGACGACCCGCGCCATCGGCGGCGTGGCGATCGCCGACGGCAGCCACAAGAAGGGCCCGCGCGAACACGTCCTCACCGAGAACTTCCGCCGATTCGGCCACCCCGTGCGCGGCGTCCCGGCGCGGCATTTCGGACCGGACGAGCGACTGCTGTTCTCCCCGATGGAACCGGGCGACGTGCTGCTCTTCCACGCCTTCACATGTCACAAGTCCATCCCGAACGTCTCGGTGAACCCGGCCGGCATGCGGATGTCGATGGACACCCGCGTCCAGCCCGCCGCCTCGCACCGCGGATTCAATGCGCTCACTCCCTGGCCGGAGTCCGCGAAGGACGCCTCCAAGGGAATCCTGTCGAAGATCACCGGCACCCCCACCACCGTCGAGTGACCTCGTCGCACCCGCCGCAACCGTCCCCCTCACGAACGCCTGGTAGGCAGCGCATGACCGAACGCGAGGACCTCGCCCTGCTGAGGAAACCCGACGCGGCACCGCGGCCCCCGGCCGGCCCGGAACCGGCCGCCGCGGGACTCAGCGGCATCGCCCTCGTGGTGGTGCTCACCGGATACGCCCTGTCCATCGTGGACGCCTCCATCGTCAACGTGGCGCTGAGTTCGATCAGCCACGACCTGCACGGCGGCCCCGCCGCCCTGGAACTGGTGGTCTCCGGCTACGGCCTGACCTACGCCCTCGGGCTGGTGATGGGCGGACGGCTAGGCGACGCCTTCGGGCGGCGCCGTCTTTACGCCTACGGGCTCGCGGCCTTCACCGCCACCTCGGCGCTGTGCGGGCTGGCCCCGACCATCGAACTGCTCGTCGCGTTCCGTCTGCTGCAGGGCGCCGCCGCCGCCATGCTCGTGCCGCAGGTGCTGGCGACGATCCAGGCGGCCACGAAGGGGCAGGCGCGCGCCCGCGCCATCGGCATGTACGGCGTGACCGCGGCCCTCGGCATGGTCGTCGGGCAGATCCTGGGCGGGCTGCTGGTCTCGCTGGACGTCGCCGGGATCGGCTGGCGCGCGGTCTTCGCGATCAACGTCCCGATCGGGGCGGCCGCGCTGCTGGCCGTCCGGCGCGTGCCCGCGACGAAGGCCGGCGCGAAGCCGGGTTTCGACCCGGTCGGCACCGCGCTGTTCGGCGTCGCCATGATCTGCGTCCTGGCCGTGGTCGTCGCAGGGCCCGACCTGCACTGGCCGCTGTGGCTGTGGTCGCTGCTCGCGGTCGCCGCGGCCGGGGCGCCGGCACTGGCGCGGGTCGAACGCGGGCTGGAGGCGCGCGGCGGCTCACCGCTGCTGTCCCCGTCAGTGCTCTCCCACCCGGGGATGCGCAGGGGCCTGGCCGCGGTGGTGCCGTTCTCGGCCAGCTTCGGCGCGTTCCTGTTCGTCTACGCACTGATCGCGCAGGGGCACTTCGGCTTCACCGCACTCGCCTCCGGCGGCGGGCTCGCGCCCTTCGCCGTGGCGTTCTTCGTGGTGGCGCTGTACACCCCGCGCATCGCGGGAGCCCTGGGCGGCCGGATCGTCACCCTGGGCGCGCTGGTCCAGGCGGCGGGCCTGCTGCTGCTCGCGCTGGTGATCCAGCTGGGCTGGCCGCGTCCCTCGTTGGCGCTCGTGCTGGTCGGGATCGCCCTTTTCGGCGCCGGCGCGGCGCTGACCGGGCCGACGCTGTTCCGGATGATCCTCGCCGACGTACCCGCCGCACAGGCCGGCATGGGCAGCGGGGTGCTGGTGACCAGCCAGCAGATGGCGACCGCGCTGGGCGCGACCGTCGGCGGAACACTCTACGTCTCCCTGTCCGGCTGGCTGTCGACGGTGTCAGCCGCCGTACTCGTCATCGCCCTGCTGATGTGCCTGTCGGTAACCGTCCTGGTGATCAGCCTGAAGCTTCCCGACCCGAGCTGACGCCCACACCCCGCCCGCGGCGCGATCCGATCCGGATCTTCTCAGGCGACGGCGCGCCGTGCGTCGGCGTACCCGCGCGCAGAAGCGAAGAGAGCGGAGAGCAGCACTGTGCATTCGAAGACACCGAAATCGGAAGCGGCGCAGTCCAAGACAGCGCGTTCGCGGACACGCACGGCCGTGGTGACCGGTGCGGCCGGCGGCATCGGCCTCGCCCTCAGCGCCCGCCTCGCACGCTCCGGCGCCGCCGTCGTCATGGCCGACATCGAAGCCGATGCCCTGCACCGCCGGGCCGCCGAACTCACCGCGCAAGGCGCCGTGGTCACCGCGGTGACCACCGACCTGACCGACCCGGACGCCGTGGCACGGCTCGCGGACGCGGCGTTCGGCGCGCTCGGCGACATCGACGTGCTCTGCAACAACGCCGGGGTGCTCGGCCCCGTCGGACAACCCCTGTGGGAGGCGCCGCTGGAGCGGATGCGGGAGGTCTTCGAGGTCAACTACTGGTCGCGCGTCCTGGTGGCCCGCGCCTTCGTCCCCCGGATGCTGGAGCGCGCCCGGCCGGCCCATCTCGTGCACACCGCCTCGATGTCAGCCTTCGTCGTCGGCGCCGGCAGCGCCGCCTACGCCGCCTCCAAGCACGCCGACCTCGCGGTCGCCCGCAGTCTGCGCGCCGACCTGCGGGGCACCGCGATCCGGGTGTCGGTGCTGTGCCCCGGCCGAGTCGACACCCCCATGGTCAAAGGCCTGATCGCCCCGCGCGGCGCGGGCGGCGAGAGCACGGTGAGCGCCGAGCACGTCGCCGAACTGGTGTGTGACGCCCTCGGCTCCGACCGCTTCTACCTCTTCAGCAACGAGGACACCGCGCCGCGGCTGCGCGACCAGTTCGACGAGGTGTGGCGTCATCTTCCCCTTCCGCCCCC